>ONAK01000072.1 GCA_900315765.1 uncultured Prevotella sp.
TGGATAAGACTCCTATCAAGGAACTCTTTACCAAGGAACCTGAATATGTTGCTGATGATGGTCAATTGACTCTTAATTTTATTTAGTGGACACTAGTGAAATTAAATTATTATATTTGCACTCGTTAACAACATCAAGGTGTGGAATAAGGCCGTCCTTTCATTCGTCATAAGACAGGAATTTATGTTCAGCCCCCACTCCTTAACATCCGAATCCGGACAGTTCTCAGGGCTTTGACCCCGCATTTGCAATGATGGCTCCAAGATGTTTTGATGTTGCATATTGTTTAAAATCATTATTGTTATGACTTACATTGGTATCGACGTCAGCAAGGACACTTTCGTTGTCGCTTATTCTCCAGACAAGAACAGCAAGACGAAGACATTCAAGAACACCACCAAGGGTATTCATGAGTTTATCATGACTATCTCCAAGGAGGAGCACCATTGTGTCATGGAGGCGACAGGTAATTACAGTGCTCTACTTGTCTATCTGCTCTCTGAAGCAGGTATCACGACAAGCCTGGAGAACCCTCTTAAAGTGAAGAACTTCGCTCGTGCAATGCTATCTACCGTCAAGACGGATGAGATAGATGCCCGTCTGATTGCTCTCTATGGTGAGAAAATGCAGCCTGCGCCTTACAAGCTCCGAAGTGATGCCATTCTCACCTTGAAGCAGAAGCGTACTGTCATTCGCCAGCTCAAGAAACAGCTTATTGCCACAAGGAACCTCAAGGGGTCCATGGAGGTGCTGCCGTTCTTCGATGCCAAGTGCAAGAAATCAATAGAGAAGACCATTGCTTTCCTTGAGAAGCAGGTTAAAGGCCTCGAAGAGGATCTTTCTTCACTTGCCCGTTCTGAGTATAAGAAGCAGATGGATCTACTCACCTCTATAAAAGGTGTCGGTGTTACCCTAGCTGCTTCACTCATTATGGCCACTGGCGGCTTCACTTATTTTGATAATGCCAAGCAACTCACCCGTTATCTAGGATTGTCACCTACATATCAGCAGTCCGGTACTTCAGTCAATTTCAAAGGTCACATCAACCGCAACGGAGATTCTTCTTTGAGAGGTCTACTCTACGTGGCTGCATTCGCATCATTGAGGTGCAACACTGAATGCAAAGCTTGTTATGACCGTTTGCGGTCTAAGGGTAAGCCTGGGAAAGTAGCTGTCATTGCCGTAGCAAATAAACTCATTCGGCAGGCTTTTGCCGTTGTTACTCAGGAGAAACCCTATGTCGATGGTTATGTATCTTCAAAGAAATAACTCCTGCATTCTCCCGAAGTGTATCAGGATAGAGAAACTAATACCTGAAAACACCGAGGGGTGTAGGGGCGAGAAGCCCCCATGAGAGGGAACGATTAGCATCAAATGCTAAATATCGTTAACCATATTCATTTTCTTTATTACAGTTCATAAATGTTATAATTTTAAATTTGGTGCAAAGATAAGAAAAAAGGTATGAATTACGCGATAATTGCAAAAAAATTGCTAACTTTGCAGGCGATTTATAAACTTTTAATAAGGAATTATGGGATTTTGGAATAAATTATTTGGAAATAAGGACGAACAGAAGGTGGGCGGCATGGAAGATTTCATGACACTTATCCGCGTATACTTTCAGGCAGCAATGGCTGCTGATCTGGGTATCACCAATCTCGCTGCCCTACCCGACCTGCGTGTATTCAAAACCACGCTTAAGGTTGCTACCGTTAACAACAAGTTAGGTGTTGGCGAACGCAGCCGTTGTAAAAACATGCTGAAGAGCATGTATGGCATGGACGATGAGTTTTTCAAGGAGATTGATGCCAGTCTGCGCAAGCGTTGCAAGAAGATTCAGGACGCACAGACATACATGCTGCAGTTCCAGGGCTTCACACAGGATATAATGATGCTTACCGGAAACCTGATGAAATTCAAGCTCCGTCTGCCTGGATTCATGAAGAAAGCCATCTACACAATGACAGAGAAAACAGTGAACGACATCTTCAACAAAAACGACTTTACTGATCCTGCTGTACTTAAGAGTGTAGTAGCCGTTCGTGAATATAACCGCCGTTTAGGTTTTTCACAGAAGTGGATTACAGACTTTGTCTACAAAGTGGTTATGCTGGCAAAGAAAGAACCAAAGCCAGCTCAGGACGAGAAGTAAAGTTTAAAATATCTTAAATTATAGCAATAAGGCTATACTTTAATAGATTATTTGTATAACTTTGTACACCAAATAGTTAAATCATGAGTTCAAACCAGGAGACAATATTGGCGTTCGAAACGCGTGTACGACAGATGATCCTCCATTTCAAGCAGTTGAAAAAAGAGAATTCTGACCTTCGCGCAGAAATCGAAAAGGGTAAGCAGGAGATAAACGACCTGCAGGCCAAGTTAACCCAGGCGAACAATGATTATAATTCACTGAAGATGGCAAAAATGATGCAGATTACCGATGGTGATTTGGAAGACGCGAAAGCCCGCGTACAGAAGATGATTCGGAACGTAAATAAATGCATCGCCATTCTAAGCGACGAAAAATAAACAAGGTGCCCACAATGTCAGAAGTGAATAACGAGAAACTACATATCAGGTTGCATGTCTACGATGAAGAAATCGAAGTAACCATCAAGCGTTCCGACGAGGAATTCTATCGTAAGGCAGCCAAACTCATCACCGACCGTTATAACGCCTACTCTCAGGCTTATAAAGGTAAGAAGGGCGAGCATACGATTGCGCTCATGACGCTTATCGATATCGCTCTGATGTACGAGCGTGAGCGTGGCAACAACGACACTGATCCCTATAATAGTATTCTCACAAAGCTGACTTCTGAAATTGAAGAAGCCCTTAAGTGAGAATATTTTTATTAACATAGATTATATATGGATATTATTTTTGTACTACTGATCGCCGCAGGCGCCCTCGCACTTGGAGGAGTCTGTGGATACCTTGTATTCCGCTACGTTTTGAAGGGGAAATACAATGAAATGATTGACACAGCCACCAAACAGGCCGATGTCATTAAAGAAAAGAAGTTGCTCGAGGTGAAGGAGAAGTTCATCAACAAGAAGAGCGAGTTAGAGAAGGAGGTGCAGCAGCGCAACCAGCACATCCAGCAGAGTGAAAACAAACTGAAACAGCGCGAAATTTCACTCAACCAGCGTCAGGAAGAACTTGGTCGTCGTAAGAACGAGCTCGATAACATGCAGCAGCGAGTTGACAACGAAAAGAAATTGCTGTCTGTGAAAGCCGAAGAGCTGGAGAAGATGCAGCTTAAGGAGCGCGAGAAACTGGAAGAAGTTTCAGGTCTTAGCGCAGAAGAGGCAAAGAATCGTCTGATTGAGTCGATGAAGGACGAAGCCAAGACTGCAGCAGCAAGCTATATTAACGAGATTATGGACGAGGCTAAGCTTAACGCTAACGCTCAGGCCAAGAAGATCGTTATCCAGACCATCCAGCGTGTTGCTACAGAAACAGCCATCGAGAACTCTGTAAGTGTATTCCACATCGAGAACGATGAGGTTAAGGGTCGTATCATTGGTCGTGAGGGTCGTAACATCCGTGCTCTCGAGGCCGCTGCAGGCGTTGAAATCGTGGTTGACGATACACCTGAAGCAATCGTCATCTCTGGTTTTGACCCAGTTCGCCGTGAGGTATGCCGTCTGGCACTTCACCAGTTGGTAAGCGACGGACGTATCCACCCTGCACGTATCGAAGAGGTGGTTGCAAAGGTTAAGAAGCAGCTTGACAACGAAATTATTGAGACAGGTAAGCGTACAGCTATCGACCTTGGCGTTCATGGTCTGCATCCTGAGCTTATCCGTATTATCGGTAAGATGAAGTATCGTTCTTCATACGGACAGAACTTGTTGCAGCACGCTCGCGAGACTGCTAACCTCTGTGCTGTTATGGCTTCAGAGCTTGGTTTGAATCCTAAGAAGGCTAAGCGTGCTGGACTGTTACACGATATTGGTAAGGTGCCCGATGAGGAGAGCGAGTTGCCACACGCTATCTATGGCGCTAAGATAGCCGAGAAATATAAGGAGAAGCCCGATATCTGCAATGCTATCGGTGCTCACCACGACGAGATGGAAATGCAGAGTCTGCTGGCTCCTATCGTTCAGGTTTGTGATGCTATCTCTGGTGCACGTCCAGGAGCACGCCGCGAAATTGTAGAAGCTTACATCAAGCGTCTTAACGATCTTGAGGCTATTGCTATGAGTTATCCTGGTGTTACCAAGACCTACGCTATTCAGGCTGGTCGTGAGCTGCGCGTAATCGTGGGTGCCGACAAGATGAACGATGCCGAGAGCGAGGCCCTCAGCACCGATATTGCAACAAAGATTCAGAACGAGATGACCTACCCTGGTCAGGTTAAGATTACCGTCATCCGCGAGACTCGTTCTGTAGCTTATGCTAAATAAGAAAGTCTAAAGAATCTGCTTGATGTCAAGCAGTTTAGATACCAGATAAGTGGGGGCCTCAGGGTCTCCACTTTTTATATCATAATCCCAACGATTAAAAAGTATCGTATCTATTCCTGCAGTCATAGCTCCCTTTATGTCTGTCTGCATGTTATCACCAATCATCAGGGTTGTTTGTGGAGTTGCTCCTGTCTTGCTGAAAGCATAGTCGAAGAATGCCTGCGATGGTTTGTTTGCACCAGCATCCTCACTTAATACGATGGTGTCAAAATAGTCACGCAATCCGCAAGCAGCCAACTTCTTATACTGAACTTCATGGAAACCGTTGCTTGTCATATGCATACGATAGCCTTTTGATTTCAGATAGTTCATCAGCTCATGTGCACCCTCAACTACTCCAGACTTACTTGAGCAGTAATCAAGAAACACGTCGCTCATCTCGAGGCACAAATGTTCTGTAACATCCAATCCTCGACCCTCGCTCAGAGGTCGGCGGAAGCGTTCTACAATCAGATAGTCACGTGTTATTTCCTCCTTTGAATATCTGGTCCACAAATCAATGTTTGCAGCCCAGTAAGCATCGTAGAAAGTCTGAGGATTATCAAAATACTGTGCGAGCTTAAACGCATCGAACGTCTCACGCAATGCAATCACCGCATTTCCGTGAGTATCATAAAGTGTATCGTCAAAATCAACGAACAAATCCTTATATGCTTTCATCACTTGGTTTACTCGTGTTTTATATATTAAATGAATCCCAAAAACTCTTGCGAGTCATTGGGATTCAAAATAGTTATTATTAGTCTTGATCTATATATTAGAGGCCAGCTTCAGCAATCCAGCCATATACATAGCTTACCACACCAAACAGGGCTATACCTGCGGTACAGATGCCAAGAGCAATCTTTGTACCCTCGTCGCTTGTAAATGTTGGCAGAGGATTGTCTGTCTTTGTGATATACATAGCTTTAACGATGAGCAGATAGTAGTAGAGTGATACTACGGTGTTAACCAAGGCAATAAATACTACGAAGTATGCCATTGGCTCACCATTCTGCACACCAGCCATGAATACAAAGAACTTAGAGAACATACCTGCAAACGGAGGAATACCAGCCAACGAGAACAGAGCCAGTGTCATGAGGAAACTGAGCTTGGGGTTTGTCTGATAGAATCCATTGTAAGCTGCCATATCTGTACGTCCGCCATTCTGCTGCTCAACCACATTGATAACAGTGAACACAGCCATGTTAGCTACGATGTAAACAAGTACATAGTAAGTAAGCGCAGCTACGCCCATCTGTCCGTTACCAACCACTGCCAGCATGATGTATCCAGCCTGAGAGATAGAACTGAACGCCATGAAGCGCTTGAGCTCACTCTGACGAATGGCAAACAGGTTGGCAATAGTGATTGACAGTACGATAACAACATAGAGCATGTAGTTCCAGTACTGAACCATAGGACCGAATGCCTTCATAAGGATGGTGCACAATGTGATTGCAGCAGCACCCTTTGAAATAACACTAAGATATCCGGTTACAGGAGTTGGAGCACCCTGATATGTGTCAGCAGTCCAGAAGTGGAATGGAACAAGTGAAATCTTGAAACCAAGTCCGCTGAAGAAGAATGCCAGACCCATGATGCACAGAGGTGAACCAGAAACAGCCTGAGCAACGTCCTCGAAGTAAAGTGTTCCAGTAGCAGCGTAGATGAACGAGATACCGAACAACATTACACCACTTGAGAAAGTAGCTATAAGGATATACTTAGCAGCACCCTCAGCGCTCTCCTTGCGACGACGGTCGAAAGCAACCATACATGCCAGAGGCACTGAAGCAGTCTCAAGACCAAGGAAGAACAGCAGGAATGAACCTGACGACATCATCATGAACATACCCAGCAGTGTGCTCAGCAACAACATGTGGAATTCACCAGAAACTTTCCAGTTGTTCTCAACCCAGCTTTTAGACATGACAATTACTACAAGTGTACCAAAGGCCAGAATAGCCTTCATCACGTTAATTGCATCAGATGCAACGTAAATACCACCGAAAGCACTTGAAGGCTCAGCACCAAGACAAGTAGATATCACAGGCATGAGCATAAGCATAGCACCTGTGCCAAGGTAAGCCTTGCGTTCGGCAGTGTTAGGACAGAAGAAGTCCATAAAGAAGACTACCAGCAGAGCTGCAATAAGTGTCAGCTCAGGAAGCATATTAAAAAAATCGCTATAATTCATATCTTTAGTCCTCCTATTATTACATTACACCAATTGATTCAAGGATTGTTCCAGCAGCAGGCGAGATGATGTTGCTAACCCAGAATGGGAAGCTACCAAGACCAGCCACACAGAAAATCAGACAGATAACAGCAAAGCGCTCGTCCCATGTAGCATCGGTGAGCTCAAGGAAGTGCTTGTTCTCAACCTCGCCATACAGAATCTTACCAACAACACGCAGGATGTATACCGCTGTTACAACGATTGACATACAAGCGATGATGGTAGCAACCATGCGGAACGAAGTGTTGGGGTCGCCACTCATTGGATGAGCACCGAATGAACCAACGAAGATAGTCATCTCAGCAATGAAGCCTGAGAAACCAGGGAGTCCTAGGTTAGCGAGACCAGCGATAACATAGCCTACAGCCAGGAAAGGCATAATCTTCATCAGTCCAGCCAACTCGCGGATATCGCGAGTGTGGGTACGACCGTAGATCATACCAATCAGAGCGAAGAACAGGGCTGTCATAAGTCCGTGTGACAGCATCTGGAGTACAGCACCAGTAACGGCAGTCTGACTCATCATCAACAATGCGAAAAGCACCAATCCACAGTGAGAAACCGATGAGTAAGCATTGATATACTTAAGGTCAGTCTGAACACATGCTGAAAGCGCACCATAAACTACAGAGATTGTTGTGAGAATCAGGAAGATCCATGACAGATCCTGAGCAGCCTCAGGCAACAGATACATAGCTACGCGGAAGCAGCCGTAACCTCCCAGTTTCATCAGCACACCAGCATGCAGCATTGATACAGCTGTAGGCGCTGAAGCATGACCATCAGGAGACCAAGTGTGGAATGGGAACAGAGCACCCAGAACACCGAATCCGATGAAGATGAATGGGAAGAAAATATTCTGGATGTTACCAGGAATACAATGATTAGCTGCGATAGTTGTCAGCTCGAATGTGTACTCACCGCTGTAAAGGCCGTTGAAGTAGTAGATACCCAGCAGTCCGAGAATCAGCAGAGCCGAACCTCCCATCAGCATCAGGGTAAGCTTCATGGCCGAATACTCCTTGCGACCAGAACCCCATACACCGATAAGCAGGTACATTGGAATCAGAGCTACCTCATAGAACATAAACATGGTGAACAGGTCGGTAGAGATAAAGAAGCCAAACACACCTGTAGAAAGCAGGGTGAACCAAAGGAAGTACTCCTTTGTAAGAGGCTTCAGCTGCCAAGAGGCAAAAGTACCTGTAAACACGATGATGCTTGAAAGCAGAAGCATAACAACAGAGATGCCATCGACACCTACGCTGTAAGCAATGTTCAGAGGTTTGAACCAAGGCGTGCTGTAAGTGAGCAGCATATCAGCTGTGTTACCAGCTGCACGCTCCTGGATGAAATAGATGGTCAACCAAATAGAGAGGGCCAGCAGACACGAAGCTCCCGTTACCATCACGCCACGCACCTGATTCAGGCTCTTTGAAAGCCAAAGACCCAGCAGCATCAGGGCAGGAATTATTACGAAAACACTTAATATACTCATATCTTTAGATGCATAAAAGGATTAATGTCAAAGCAACTGTACCCGTGATGAACCAAACGGCATACTGGCGAACGTCGCCGCTCTGCCAGCTGCGGATACTCTCACCAGCCTCGTTAGCACCCCAAGCCATGAAATTGAATGTGCCATCAACGATATGACGGTCGAACCAAGCGATAGGAGTAGATACAAGGCGGAAGATGATACGATGAGTTACATACTGCCAGATTTCGTCCTGATAGAAACGCTTGTAGGCTGCACGATGCAGCTTGGGGAAGGTAGCATACAGACGATCAGCAATAGGCTGGCTCTCACCCTTATAGATATAGGTGGCGAGACAGATGCTCAGAATCGCAATAACAGTAGAGGTAAGGGCAATCTGCGTGTTGAAGTGGATAGTGTAGTCGGTACCAGCAGCCGAAACGAAGCTACCGAACGAGCCACCCCACCCTGCAAAGCCGGCGATAGTGGTATAAACACCTACGCCAACAGTGATGACACAGAGTACGATCAATGGAATAGTCATTGTCAATGGAGCCTCGTGTGGTGTATGATGCTCGTGAGCCTCCTTGTTCTCAGTTCCCCAGAAGATGCCGTAGTACAGACGGAACATGTAGAAGGCAGTCATGGCAGCGATACCTGTCATAATCCAACCAACTACAGGACTATACTCCATGCAAGCAGTGATAATCTCATCCTTAGAGCTGAAGCCCGAGAAGAATGGAATACCAGCGATGGCCAGACATGAGATAAGGAACGTGATGTGAGTGATAGGCATATACTTGCGCAGACCACCCATCAGAGCCATCTCGTTGCTGTGAACAGCGTGGATGATACATCCAGCACCAAGGAACAAGCAAGCCTTGAACATAGCGTGGGTAAACAGATGGAACATACCAGCCATGTAACCCAGCTGAGCGTGGTTATCAAGCACAGCACCATGATGTCCTGGCAGCGATACGCCAAGAGCAACCATCATAAATGCAATCTGCGAGATGGTTGAGAAAGCGAGTACACGCTTGATGTCGCTCTGAGCACAAGCCACAACAGCAGCATAGAAAGCGGTGAACACACCCACCCAAACAACAATCGACATAGCTTGTGGAGCATACTCAATCCAGAGAGGGAACATACGTGCAATCTGGAATACACCAGCTACAACCATGGTAGCTGCGTGAATCAGAGCAGATACAGGTGTTGGACCCTCCATGGCATCTGGCAGCCAGATGTGCAGAGGGAACATAGCACTCTTACCAGCACCACCGATGAACATCAGCACGAGTGCAGTAGGAATGATGAAGCCTCCAGCAGCAACAGCCTTGGCAATGTTACCCTCGATAAATGGTGTAGTACCCTGACCCATCACGATGTCGCCGGCAAACGAGAAGCTGAACGAATCAACAAAGTAACCGAAGGTAAGGATACCTACGAGGAAGAACATATCGGCAAAGCGGGTAACGATGAATGCCTTCTTAGATGCAGCAATAGCAGGCTTCAAAGGATAGTAGAAGCCAATGAGCAGGTAAGAAGAAACACCTACCAACTCCCAGAACATATACATCTGGAAGATGTTGGTGGCCAGAACCAGTCCCAGCATTGACATGGTGAAGAGCGAAAGGAAGGCGTAGTAACGCTGGAATCCCTTCTCACCATGCATATAGCCGAATGAGTAGATATGAACCATCAGTGATACTGTAGAGATAACCACCAGCATCATCACGCTGATAGGATCCAGCAGGATACCGAGGTCGAAATGCAGATTGCCAAGTGGCAACCATGTAAAGTTGTACGGAACAAAAGTCTGATATACTCCATCCACACGATCCATACCGAAGTATTGGAATGCTGTGAGATAAGAGAGTATTGTGACGATTCCCAGTGAGCAGGTACCGATGAGTCCTGCCACCTTGTGCTGCATCTTCATGCCAGCCAGTCCAAGAACGATGAACGACAGCAGCGGCAGAAGCATTATAAATAATGTGTAACTAAACATAATCTTTACCGTTTTTTATCGTTTCATATTCTTGATTGCATCTACGCTATCGCTCTTGAACTTGCGATAAACATTGATGATAATAGAGATGGCCACAGCACTTTCGGCAGCAGCAACACCAATCACAAAGAGTGTCATGAACATACCCTCGTTACCGTTGGGATACAACAGACGGTTGATAGCGGCAAAGTTGATGTCGACAGCATTCAGAATGAGCTCAACCGAGATGAGCATGGCAATCAGATTGCGACGAGTGGTGAAACCATAGACACCAATAAAGAACAAGATGGCACTAAGTGCGAAAAAACATTCTACAGGTATCATGCCTCTTCCTCCTTTCTTGCTACAACCAGACCTCCGATGATACATGCCAGCAGGAATACTGAGATGAACTCGAAGGGTAATACATACTGATATTTACCTGAGCCTACGAGAGCAGTACCGATTTCCTTCATCGGCACCTCAACGTTGGCAATCTCCTGAGTATAGAATCCAGCCTTAAGCAGGATAAGACTTACTACAGCCAAACCAGCCAGAGCACAGAGAGCACCAACGGCCATAGTGCCAAGCTTTACGCGCTTCTCCAATCCCTGAAGTGTGCGCTTGCTTACCAGCTGGATAGCGAATACAAAGACCATCGTAACGCCTCCGGCATATACGGCGATCTGAGCAGCACCCAGGAAGGTGTAATCGAGCAGGAAGTAAATACCTGCTACACCAAGGAGCACGAACAACATAAATGTTGCGGCTCTCACAATTCGCGTGGTGGCTACACACATCAGCGCCGAAACGATGATGAACACCGCGAGAATGATAAACATAACTATATTTGCCATAATGCGTTACTTAGTTTTAGTATTAAACTTACCTACTTGCCACTCAGCACCACCATCAATAAGGTTAGGCAGCGATCCACCTGCATAAACCTCCTGGTTCAGATGGAGCACCAACTTAGAGCGGTCGAATACGGCGTTCTCGAAATCATTAGTAAACTCGATGGCGTCGAAGTTGCAGGCGTTGGTACAAAGCTGGCAGAACATGCAGTCGCCAAGGTCGTACGCATAATCGTCGAGCACCTTCTTTTTCTTACCTGTCTCAGGATCCTCAGCCATGTGTGCTGTAATCTTGATGGTTCCGTTAGGACAGGCCTTTTCGCACAATGTGCAAGCTGTACACTTGTAGCTGCCATCCTCGTTGCGCTTGAATACCAGGCGACCACGATGACGCTTAGCAACATGGAGTGTAGTCTTGCGGTTCTCGGGATACTGCTCGGTCGACTTATTGGTAAAGAAGTCCTTGAAATACTCCTTCCAAGAAGTCTTCATACCTACAGCCAGAGTCTTCAAGCCGTGCCCGATTTCTCCGAAATATGATTTATTATCTTCCATTGCTATACCTTATTTAATATATAGGCCAAGGGCCACAACAACTGTCATTAATACGAGGTCGATGAGACACACTGGCATCAAATACTTCCACTCCAACTTCAGAATCTGGTCGATACGCAGACGTGGGAAAGTCCACTTAATCCACATCAGAACCCAAACCAGCAAGAAAGTCTTACCCATGAACCATACGATACCAGGGATGTAGTTCATCACTGCATCGAAGGCCTCGATACCGATGTTTACAGGAGCCCAACCGCCAAGGAATACGGTAGCTGCGATACCTGCAATGATAAAGAGGTTCAGGAACTCAGCGAGATAGAAGAATCCAAATCCCATACCCGAGTACTCAGTGTGGTGACCAGCGGTAAGCTCACTCTCGGCCTCAGCCATATCGAATGGGCCACGGTTTGCCTCAGCGTTACCTGCTACCAGGAATACGAAGAAGGCGATGAGTGCAGGGATATGACCCTGGAATATCAACCACTTGAAAGGACCAGTCTGAGCCTCTACGATACCGCTCATCTGCATGGTACCTGTAAGGATAACGGCTGTGATAAGGCAGAGACAGAGTGAAACCTCGTACGATATCATCTGTACAGCAGCACGCATAGCCGAAAGAACAGAGTACTTGTTGTTAGATCCCCAACCTGCAAGGAAGATACCGATTACTCCGATTGAAGAGATAGCGGTAAGCAGGAAGACACCTACATTAAAGTCAAGGATTGTAGCGCCGTTGTTCCAAGGCAGGAACGAGAAAGCACCAACAGAACCCATAATCACCAGGATAGGAGCAACAAGATAAAGAATCTTATCAGCCTTGTCAACGATGAAGATCTCCTTGATGAGCATCTTCAGTACATCAGCAAACACCTGAAGCAATCCCCAGTAACCTACTCGCATCGGGCCAAGACGGCACTGGAAGTAGGCACAAACCTTACGCTCCATAAATATCAGTACGCAAGCTATGAGGGCATATCCCACCAGAATAGCGGTACCCACCAGCACGCACTCAATCAATATCGACAGGAAATCTCCCAAACCGAGTGTCTCGCGAAGGAGAGCGTCGAACCATTGTGTAACAATACTAAAATCAAACATAATCCTTCGCTTTTATCTGTCAATATCACTTCATGCGGTATGGGCTCTTATCGCCACGAGAGTCGAGATAAACACCAAACTCACCAGCCACACCCTCAACAGAGTAGTACCACTGTCCCTCGGGAACCTTGATGATAGGCTTCTGCTTAACGTAGAAGTCGCCCTCTGGGATGTTGTCTATCAGCTGTTCAATAATGTTCAGACTCTGGTACATCTCGTTGATGTGAACCATATAGCGAGCCATAGAGTCGCAACCATCAAGTGTGCACTGCTCCCACTGTACCTTGTCGTACATGTCGTATGGGTGGTTCTTACGAACGTCGTTCTTCCAACCAGAAGCACGTCCGGCAGGACCAGTAACAGCGTAGTTGATACAATCCTCAAGATTCATCGGACCGCAGTTCTCCAGACGGTTATGAGTGATAATATTATCACCGAAGATATCCATATACTCCTGAATCATTGGGCGCAGATACTTAACCAGCTCCTTACAGTTCTTAACGAAGTTAGGATCGATATCATCCTGCAATCCACCAATGCGGTAGTAGTTCTGGATAAGGCGTCCACCAGTGGTCTCCTCCATCACGTTCAGCACGTGTTCACGGTCACGCATACCGTAAAGCATACCAGTAAGAGCACCAAGGTCCTGAGCCACACACGATGTGTAAAGCAGGTGAGAGTCAAGACGCTGAAGCTCGTCCATGATGGTACGGATGTACTTGATACGGTCGGTAAGCTCAACCTCCATGGCCTCTTCGATAACACCTACCAAAGCGTGGCGATGCTGCATGGCTCCCAGATAGTTCAGACGGTCGGTAAGAGCCAGAGTCTGTGGATATGTCATACCCTCCCACATCTTCTCGATGGCACGATGGATGTAACCAAGGTGTGGATAGATGCGCTTCACGATCTCACCGTCGAGCACTGTCTGCAAACGGAGTACACCATGGGTAGCAGGGTGCTGAGGGCCGATGTTGATCACATAGTCATCATCGGCAAACAGCTTATTCTGCTTGCACTGAAGTTCGCCATCATGGTCGAGATAGTATTCCAGACCATAGTCGGGCTCTACATCGTCCTCGAGGGTGTACTTATCGTTAAACTGCCAATCCTTGCGGAAAGGATAGCCCTTGAAGTCATAGCGCAGGAACAAGCGGCGCATGTCGGGATGACCTACGAAAACGATTCCGAAGAAGTCGTAAACCTCGCGCTCCAACAGATCGGCCACTTTCCAGATATTTGATACAGTATGAATATAAGGTGTATCTTTCTGAGTCTTAGCCAGCTGCTTCACGCTGCAACGCTCGTGGGTGTTGCTGTTTTCAAGAATATATACGCAACCGAGACCCTCTTCAGCTCCGAAGTCCTCGCCTACGATGGTGACAAGATAGTCAAAGCCCTTCTTGTCCTTCAAGTTCTGCATCTCCTGTGCGAACTTGTCAAAATCAAATGATAAGAACTCTAACTTCATGCCTTCTCCTCCTCTACTTTAGCTTCTGCCTGAGCAGTTTTCATTTCTTCTACGAATTCCTGTGGAACGTTTGTTACCACGATTGGCTCACGACGGTGGTCGCCCAGCTTCTCGCGGAATGTCAGCTCCTCGTTTGATACGCCAAGCTCGCGCTCCTCAGCGGTCTGCTTGTGGTTAGCGCCTCCGAAGAATTTCTCAATCTTCACCTTGCGCTGAAGCTGCATCATACCATACATGATAGCCTCTGGACGTGGAGGACAACCAGGAATAAACACATCAACGGGCACGATTTCCTCGATACCCTTAACTACGTGGTAGCTCGACTTGAAAGGACCACCGCTGATGGCGCAACCACCTACGGCAATCACGTACTTAGGCTCGGCCATCTCGTCATACAGACGCTTCAGTGCAGGAGCCATCTTGTGTGTGATGGTACCAGCGCACATAATCAGGTCGGCCTGACGTGGAGAGTTACGTGTAACCTCGAAACCGAAACGGGCGAAATCGTAACGAGCGCAACCGCAAGCCATGAACTCAATACCACAGCATGATGTGGCAAAGGTCAGTGACCACAGAGAGTTGGCGCGTCCCCAGTTAATCAACTGGTCGAGCGAGCCCGTAATCACATTGACGCCACCCTCATGGAGCTCGTCAACAATCTTCTCCAACGATGAGTTGTCTTTCCACTCCTCGTAGGGAATACTCTTGATGTAGGGCTTCTTTACTTCCATTCCAAGTCTCCTTTCCGCCAAGCATAAGCCAGGCCTAAAACCAGAACTACCAAGAAGAATCCGATGCTAAACAAAGCCATAGCACCAAAGTCCTTCACTACTACTGCCCATGGATACAGAAACACCGTTTCCACATCAAACATGAGGAACAAGATGGCAAAGAGGTAGAATCCCACAGAAATAGGCAACCATGAGCTGCCTCGTGTGGGGATACCACTCTCATACGGCTCACCCTTCACCTTAGCGTAAGACCGAGGTCCTATCAGCTTGGCTACTACGTAAGCCGCAACCACCAATGTCAAAGCCGTCACCAAGACGGTAATCAACAAAGTAAAGTTCATAAAAAGTTAAATATAATGTTATACTAATATACTTTATTCTATCACCTCTGTGATTGCCTCACCAACGCAGGCGTTTGGCTGCTGTATGTGCATCTTCTGGCACACGGTTGGAGCAATGTCAGTAATGTGCACCTCTCTGCTTGTTTCGCCATGCTTCACCTTCCAGCCGTAGAACAGCAGGGGTATATGGGCGTCGTATGGGTTCCACTCGCCGTGGGTTGTACCTATTGGCGACGACCACTTTCCGAATCCGTACCATCCTGGCTCCAGCATGAAGATGATGTCGCCCGAACGGTCGTTCAGCATCTCAGGCACAGGCGCCGTAGCAGCTTTCTTAAAGTCGAAGGCAAATGCGATGTGTGGCGTATTCAGCAACTCTTCTACGATAGCATCGCGAAGTGCCTGCTCGTCAACACCCTGCTCACGTATAGCCTCCTTGTCAAGAACGATGCGATAGTCCAGACAATCCTTAATCACATTCTTTGTAAGATGAAACTTTGCCGCCAACCTCTTAGCAGCATCTACCGAGAACACCTCGTCCCACTTGAAAGCGCCACCATTCAGTTTGTGGTCTTCCATAAACTTGAAGTTGTGAGCTGCTCCATGGTCGGCTGTGAGGAACACCAGATAGTTACCCTCGCCCACCTGCTCGTCAAAAGCCTTCAGCAGTTTGGCGATATCCTTATCCAGTTCCAGATAAGCCTCGTCGGTACGCTCGCCACGTGTGCCCCACTCGTGTCCGATAACGTCGGTCTGCGAGAAACTCACACACAGCATATCAGTTTCTTCGCCCTTACCAAGCTGTTCGCCTTTAAGGGCAGCTATAGCCATATCGGCTGTGATATGACCACAGAGTGGATACAAGCCTACGTCCTTTCCCACCTTCTGCAGTTCCTTGTTCTTCTTCAGCTGAGCATTAAAGTCCTTAGCCCACTTCGGCAACTCCTGCATATACCATGTGCTGGTAATAAACTGCCCGTTCTTGGTGTCAATCCAGTAGGCAGCGCTAGCACTACGACCTGCAGGCAGAATGGCCGCACGGTCTTTATAGCTCACACCGATGACCTTCGACTTGAAGTCGGTATGCAGTCTCAGCTGGTCGCCGATAGTGCTTGCCAGAAGGTTTACTGGCGATGATGCCTCTTTCTTATTCGTTCCAACAGTCTGAACATTGGGATCCTCGCAGCTTGAGCGCTTCACACCATTGATATAGAAAGCATTACCGCAGATACCATGGAATGCTGGTGTTGTTCCAGTATACGCACTTGTATGCCCGATGGCAGTAACCGTTGGCAGATAATTAATTAGGCAGTTATTACAAGAGTATCCTTGGTTCATCAGACGCTTCAATCCGTCTTCCTGATACTTGTCGTAATATCTGCCTAAGTAATCCCAACGCATCTGGTCAACTACGATGCCCACCACGAGCTTCGGCCGCTCGTTAAACGTTGTTTGTGCCTGACTATCAGCCACATAGCACACAATTATTGCAAATAACAGTAAAATCTTCCTCATAATTGTGTGCAAAGGTACAAAAAATCCGCCAAAGCTCCAAATACTTTGGCGAAAAATTTTGTTAACAACTTTTAGTTGTCTATTCCTCTGCAGTGCGCTCAATTATTTCGAGGCACATGCGACTGTTATGATAGGGACATTTCCAGAATCCGGCTTTGTCGTCGATGGTGTTCAGACTACCGTCTGGATGCCTACTCCAATACCACTCACCATTGTCCCAATCCACGAGCTTTTCCTTAATAAATTGCCAACATTTTTCCGACTTTTTAAAAGCCTCTTCATCACCAAAATGCTGCCAAATATTAAACCACCCAACTACATTTTCGGCTTGTACCCACCAATGCAGATCGTCGTCAACATTCCCCGTATCAAGGTTGGCCTCGTGTATCATCGAGCCATCTGGACGCAATCCTTTCTCAGCAGCTTTCGCCACCTCCTGTATCACGGATTCCACCTTCTCCAGCACGTTTTCATCGCCAAGTACGAGGGCGGCCTCGTGAAGCAACCACGAGCACTCTATATCGTGCCCATAGCTCTCCAATCTGCCAGCTCCTCGCGTCCAGTCCATCTCAAAAAACAAATCCAGATGATTGGTCTCAGGATTCAATATATGATTAACAAAAATGTCAATAATATTCCGCAACGCTCCCTCTACGCTTATCAAGGTCTCAGGTGGCACACTAATGCCTACAGGAAGCACCGAGCCGATAGCAGGCACGTAGTCGCATTGCTCTTGCCCACGCATCTCTTTCAAGCATCTCAGCAAGTTGGCATACGCCTCCATAATGTGCAGATGGGTGTTCTGCGACTTAGGATAGTTGGCATCCAGCTCCGATAGCCTCATATCCTCTATCTTGCCCCATTCTCGCGTACAAGCCTCGATATAGCCATTTTGCTCGCTGTCGAAGGCGTGATCCTCTATGCAGTCATACAGGTCGAGAGCGTACTCCAGCGCCTCTCTATCGCCCGTAGCGCGTGCATATTCCGTCAGACCATAAATAACAAAGGCTATGGCATAGAACTGCTTCTTGGTATCCAGTGGTTCACCCTTGTAGTCCACACTCCAGTACACGCCTCCGTATTCAGAATCGATAAAGTGCTCTATCAGGTAATCTTTCGCCCGTGTGGCAGCTTCGAGATATTCCTCCTTCTGTAGCACTCTGTAGGCGGCTGAGAAGCTCCATAATATACGCGCATTAAGAATGGCACCTTTCTCGGCCTCAGGGTGCAGTTGGTTGTTACCATCTATCCTCCCGTAGAAGCCTCCATGCTCATTGTCTTGCATTTTTTCGAGCCAGAAGGGCAGAATGTTGTTTTCCAGCACATCCTGCATCTCCAGCCTCATCATATCCAAATGTTCTTCGTTCATTTTTTAATAGGATAAATCCATGTCAGTAAGATTATCAAGCCAGCAATAACAGCTGGGAACAGAGAGAACAGCGACCAGACCATCGTCAGAACCGAGTCGGTAATCGATGCCGGGTCTACCATCGTGTTACCCATATCATCCGTAATAATGCTTGCACCAGCCATACCAAGGAACAGGGCTACCAGCGAACCAGAAATGGCTGTACCAAACTTCTGCGCCATGGTACCCGATGAGAAGATAAGGCCTGTTGATGATGTTCCGTTCTTCTCAGTAGCATAGTCGGCCACGTCAGCATACATACTCCACAGCAGTGGCGAATAGAGTCCGATACCAACAGATGTAAGCACTACCAGAGCCACCATCACCCAGATGTAGCCTGGGTTCATTGGTACGAAGAAGAATGCCACCGAGAATACCACACAAATCAGTGCTGCCATCATAAATGCCATGCGCTTTGAACCCACAAACTTGGTGAAGGCAGGCGACAAGCCACCGAATATCATACAAGTCAACTCACCAAAGGTCATAAACACGGTGTAGTTGATAATCAGTCCGCTAACGGTCACTTCTCCATTCAGACAGTATTCTATCATATAACCGACTACTGCATAACGGAATCCATTGAAGAAGTTGGTGCAGATACCTATCAGCGTCAGGATGATCCAAGGTTTGTTCTTAAACAGGTCGCCATACTGCTTGAACGAGAATTTCTCGGCTCTGATAGGCTTCAGGCGCTCCTTGGTCATCAGTCCGCAAGCCAGTGTTCCTGCAGCTGCGATAACACCAAAGAACACACCCAGAACAGCATATTGATGCTGCTCGGTTCCACCCACCAGTCGCTGCAGGTATGGGAACGACAGCAGTGTGATGAATCCCATGGCATAGGCGCCCACCATACGGAAACTCGAGAACTGGTTCTTCTCGTTGTCATCGTCGGTCATCACGCCCAACAGCGATCCGTAAGGCACGTTTACAGCTGTATACATAGCCATCATCAGCAGATACAGACTGTAGGCCCAGATACGCTTGCCTGTAAGTCCAAAGTCGGGGGTGTAGAGCAGTAGTGCGAACACCAGTCCGAAGGGAATGGCTCCGAATATCAGCCACGGGCGATAGGTTCCCCACTTGCTTTGTGTGCGATCGGCCAGCGATCCCATCAGCGGGTCGGTAACCACATCAAACATACGCGCGATGAGCATCAGCGTTGCTGCATCGGCAAAGGTAAGTCCAAACACATTTGTAAAGAACAGCGGGAAGGCTATCGACATGATTTTCCATGTGATACCTCCAGCAGCTGCATCGCCTAAGGCGTAACCGATTTTTTCTTGTAAACTAGCCATTCTATTTTTTATTTTAAGTTTTTACCTACGGATTATTATTCTTTTATTCTTTTATTTTTCTCAACAAGTCGCTTGATAGTCTCCACGCTGGCGGCTGTGTAGTAACCGTCCTCAGGGGTGTTCATGCAGTAATCGATGAGCTTATCGATGGTAGACGTAGCCACATGCATGCGGGTGTCGGCCGAAGCGTAGTAGATAAACACCTTTCCATCCTCATCAGCTATCCATCCGTTGGCAAACGCCACGTTCATCACGTCGCCCAGATACTCGTTACCCTCAGGCACCAGGAAGTAGCCGCCAGGACGAGCTATCACCTTGGTGGGGTCGTCGAGAGCCGTCATATACATATACAGCACGTAGCGCAATCCGTCGGCTGTGGCACGCACGCCGTGAGCCAGATGCAACCATCCCTTAGGCGTCTTGATGGGGTGTGGACCCTCGCCGTTCTTCACCTCGGTAATGGTGTGATATTTGCGCTCGTAGATAATCTTCTCTTCCTTAATCTCTGCATGGGTGATGTCGTCAACCAGTGCCCATCCTATACCACCACCGCTACCAGTGTCGATAAATCCATCTTGCGGACGGGTGTAGAAGGCGTATTTACCATCTACAAACTCAGGATGCAACACCACGTTACGCTGCTGACTCTTGGTCTTCAGGTCGGGCAGTCGGTACCAGGTCTTCAAGTCCTTGGTACGTGCAATGCCTGCAGTGGCTGTGGCAGCACTCAGGTCGCCCGGCTGCGAATCGTCGTGACGCTCGGCACAGAACACGCCGTAAATCCAACCATCCTCATGCTGGGTCAGTCGCATATCGTAAATGTTTGTTGCAGGTATCACATCATCGGGCATGGTGATGGGCTCCTCCCAGAAACGGAAGTTATCCACACCATTAGGACTCTCTGCCACGGCAAAGAAACTCTTGCGGTCGGCACCCTCTACGCGCACCACTAGTATATACTTGCCCTGCCATTTCATGGCACCGGCGTTCAATGTAGCGTTGCACATAATGCGTTGCATCAGGTAGGGATTATCCTTCTCATCAAAGTCATATTTCCACTCCAGGGGCACGTGCTCGGCTGTTACTACAGGATTCTTATACTTATTGTATATACCGTTTCCCCATTCTATTTTTTCGTTTTTGCGGCTCAGCAGCTCCTCATGGTGCTTTCTCAGCGCCGCTACTTTCTCTTTAAAATTGTTCATTTTTTTATATCTTCTAAGAAAAGCGTATTGTTCTTTTTATACATCTCTACAAAGTACAGTGCATCGGGCTTGGCGGGCGATGGACCGAACCACTCCTCGCGATAGTTTCGCCACACCAGGAAATAGCTGATGTTATACTTATCCAGCACAGGTGTCAGCGTCGAAGTCCACCAAGTAGGATCAGCCAGATTCTTCAGTCCGCATTCTGTCAGCGCGGCTATCTTATCGTGACTCTTGGCAAAGTTCACCAGCATAGCCAGATTGGCATCCAACTGAGCCACAAAGTCCTCCTTTGTGCCCCACTGATAGCCGTCGATGCCCACCATTTGTATGCGCTCGTCGCCAGGATAGCGCTCCAGATATTTCTCCTCGGTCAGATCGGGAGCCATTCCAGGCGAGTATGCCCACAACAGATTGTCGAATCCATCGTTAGTCAGCTTGTCCTGCAACATATTCCACAGCGCCTTATATTGCTCGACAGTACATAGTTTCTCGCCCCACCAGAACCAGCTGCCAGTGTTCTCGTGCCACGGACGGAAAATCACTGGTATTTTGTCGCCGTCTTTGGTCTTCAGTGTAGCCAGGAAGTCGCTCACTCTCTGCATCCACACCTTAAAGAGCTCATGCTTTGAGCCGCCCTCAAGTATGCTTTTAACCACAGTAGTATCTTTCACGTCCCACGCCGTACCTTCTGGGAATTTCTGTCCGGCGAGTCCGCCACCCTCAATGGTTGTCAGCGGGTTACGTGGGTGCCAGCTAATGGTTATGATGCCACCACGCTCGTAGTGCTTTATGATTTCCTCTGTCATGCGTGTAAAGGGCACGCTGTCCAGATTTTTCTTATCACCCATCTCGATGCCGCCAAGTTCAAATCCCATCACGGCAGGCCAGTCGCCACAGGTATTCTTCACGTCGCTGCTGTCGGCCGCATATTCCCACGTCAGTCCGTAGAACGGATCGTCCTGATGTCCGAACATGTACCCCTTCTGTCGCAGCGTGTCAAGGCGTTCCATCAGCTGGAGGGCCTTGGTCTTTTCCGATTCTGTTTGTTTTTGTGTAGTGCATGCAACCACTGCTATCGTTGCCGCAGCCATCATCAGTAATTTCTTCATGTTTTTAGGTTTATTTGATATTCATTTGTTTCAGCAACCAATTCTCCCACTCATCCCATTGCTCCTGATGCCAGAAATGCCAGGTAGCCTGATATGGCGAGATTTCTTTGGGCCCCGTTACTATATTATAAGTCTCCCAAGCTGTTGTAGGAGGCACCACGTCGTCGTTGTAACCAAACGAGAACCACCCCTTCTGCTTGTCGGTAATCAGCCGGGCAAAGTTGATGCCATCGTAGTAGCGCGACACCTCAATCTGCTTTTCCTGACCTTTACCTTTATTATAATAGAAATAATGTGGCCAACCGCAGGCAACGCCCTTCAGCGAGTTTGTATGGTCGCAAAGCGCGGCATGCACTGGGGCATAGCAAGTGATGCGTTTGTCGAGTCCGGCCGTAGCCAGCGTCAGGAATCCGCCTTGCGACGAACCCGTCACGCCCATCTCTTTTCCGTTCCACGGAGTGTACTCCTCGATATAGTCGAGCGCACGTATACATCCAAGAATCACGCGCTTATAATAGTTCTTGTCGCGGTCGTCCATATAGAACTCCCAATACCAGTTCAGCGCACCATGATATAAATCGTCATACACTTTCTG
The DNA here is from genome assembly GCA_900315765.1 of uncultured Prevotella sp. Lineage (GTDB taxonomy): Bacteria > Bacteroidota > Bacteroidia > Bacteroidales > Bacteroidaceae > Prevotella. The sequence continues at coordinate 22,356 of ONAK01000072.1, forward strand.
GTTCATCGTCACTGGGATGCCATGAATGCCAATCTCCAGCGTGATAGCTCCCTGAGCCGCCGTCCAGATGTCGCCTTCATAGGGGCGCACACCAGCTCCGGGCACACGCAACAGGGCAGGATACTTACCCTCCTTCACAGGTACGCTCAGGATACCGTATGTACGATAGCCGGGCAGCATATTCTGGAACGACACCTCATACACATTCACATCCTTGGTACAACGCTCGGGCAACAGTCGCTTTGTAGGGTCAAGCTCTGTTTTGCGTGCCTCCTTGATGGCGTTCTGCCAGAAGTCTGTAAAATCTTTTGGCATCACGGTAGAGGGCTGCAACAGCTCTGGGGCAAAAGCCGCACCACAGGCACCTTTATAGTCCTTACCATCCACATGGGCTGTCACGTCTACCCGATAGAATCCAGGCACCTTCATCGTACCAGTCAATTTTAGCGTACCATCTTTCAGTACCATGCTTTTTTTGACGTTCTGATACATCTCAGGCCCCGCAGCATAGTCGATGTTCACATTATTAAGTAATGTACCCGACTTTCTTACCTCTACTACAAACTGGGCTTTCTCACCGGTCTTGTAGTGCCAGTCCTGATGATCTGGTTCTACAGTCACCACGATACTGTTACCACGTATTTGGGCCGAAAGCGATGCCAGCGCCATCACGCAGAAGAGGGTTGATAGTAATCTTTTCATGTTGTTGTTAGTTTAAAATTCAGATTTCGGGTGCAAAGATACTATATCTTTCCTTAACATCGATACTTTATTTTGCTCAATCGTTGTACTATTTTGCCAATTTGCTCATACGGTCCACTTGGGCCTTTATCACGCCCAGTGTCGACGTATCGCCAGCAAACACCGAGTTCAGCCCCTGAGCCTCCTGAGCAGGGTCTCCGGTGTAGTCGTCGCCCACCTGCCACTGCTCCTCGTGCTTGGGTTGTGCATAGCCGCCCCATCCCCAGAAGTTGCAGCCAGCAAAGTATCCGCCCTTCTCGGCATTGTCGCCCACCAGACTGAATACGTACTCATAGAATCCGTCTCTGCCTTTAGTGGGAGTGCCCAGTGCGAATTTAAAACCGTCGCGTGGATAACCGAACTCCTCCATCACCAGTGGTTTCTTTATCTTCTCACAGATGGCCAGATGCTGATCGATATAAGCCTTAGTGTTCTCTTTGGCGCGTGGCAGGTTCTCTATCAGCGAGTCGGCCTTGGCCCAGCCCCAGTTGTATGGCCACAGGTGTATGTTGGCATAGTCAATATTCTTGTCAGCCGTTATGCGCTCCCAGCAGTCAAAGTCGCCCTCGCAACCCCAGGCACCCTCGCTACCTATACTAATAAGGTGGTTAGGGTCCAGACTGCGTATCAGCGCCGATGCCTCGCCCAACCATCTCTCAAAGGCAGGCAGTGCCTCTTTCTTAAACGCACGCGGCTCGTTGCCTATCTGCCAACTCATGATGGCCGGATCGTCCTTATAAGCCTTACCTGTATAGCGGTTGGTTCGTCCGATGATGAACTTCACGTAGTCGTAGAACAGCTGGTGTGCCTTCTCGTTGGTGGCATATTTGCTCATCGCCTCCATAAATGCCGGATAGCCTACATCGTTGGGGCGCGGCTGCTTTCCCTCGCCAGCATGCTCTAGATAGAATCCATAGCCGCCGCTCCATTCCCACGAGTTGTTCAGATATAGCACGGCCACCATCTGTCGTTTTCCCATCTCCTGCAGCAGATAGTCCAGCCCCGCCAGTATCGTATCGTTATACACCCCTGGTGCCTCCTGCAGTGTTGGTTCCACCTTGGTGGTAATGCCACGTTCACCATCACTGCCCACCAGTATGCGCAGGTTGTCTATACCCATCTCCTTCATCTTGTCCAGTTCGCGAGTCAGACGTTCACGGTCGCCCCCCTGCCCTTCCGATGCCAGTATCGCTCCGTACCAGAAGTTGGTGCCTACGTAGTAGTACGGCTTACCGTCCTTCACAAAATGTCCGTTCTCCACCTTCACAAAACCCGGTTCCTGTGGTTTATTGCTTGCGCAAGCCACCATGCACGCCATTACGGCAATTAATCCTAAGTATTTTAAAATTTTCATTTCGTAATTATTTATTTCGTTTAGCTTTCTTTTTCTTTATCTCGTAGATTAACGAGACGACAGATACCATCACGCCGATCAGTCCAACGAGAAGTACTATCATATCAAAATTCTCTTTTGCCCAAGTTGATATCATACACACGAACAATATTTATGGTGAGTAATACTTTATAATTTCCGTGCAAAGATATAAACTTTTTTTTAAATAAGCATTAATAAAAAGAATTTTTCTTCTATTTCCGCTAGAACGGACGGAAAAATGCAGCCAAATTCAAGAGATCTCTCCACGCGCTACGCTCGGTCGACATGACAAGGAAGAAGAAGCGCTTGGTCGAGACACGCGGTTACGCGGTTACGCGGTTACTTTAGAAATATGAAAATGGAGGGGAGGGGGAGGTATTTATATATTATATAGAGTTCAAGAGCAGAAAAGCCGAGAGTTGGGGAAAGCAAAAGTAACCGCGTAACCGTGTCGCTTGTGTGGATAAAACTTGCAGAAAATGATAATTCGGATATTTTACGCATCCCGAATGTGCCGTAACTTCTTGGGCCATGAAATTACGGTATTTAATAACTAGGTCGCTGGCATAACAACATAACAACATAACATCAGCGGATTTCTTATAATATAGGAAAACAAGGAGAGGTGGGGCACAGAGGATGAGAAATATATATTTATATATATATTAATATTATATATATTATAATATATATAATATCATAAAGACCCTTTTAATTGCCAAAATACGCATTTTCGGAAACAGGCGTGTTATGTTGTTATGTTGTTATGTCCTCGACGAGGCGCCACTTCGTTGGCCATAAAATTACGGAGATTTAATCATGAAATTACGGTTCGTAGGCCATGAAGTGGCACACCATTTTTATTAACATCATTTAACGAAAATAATTCGAAAATAATTTTTTAGTTAGACTTTATCTTCGTACCTTTGTCACGTCAATCATGAGAGGCAACATAACTTAAACATTAACCATTTAAAATTACAAAACGCATTATGGCAAAGATTTTTTATTTACTGAAACAGAACAAGGCACAGGGTTCTAAGATCTTCGGCAAGTGGTTTGCTCACGGCAAGACCATCGAGACTCTGAACACCCGCAAGATGGCAAATCACATCAGCGAGCACGGAAGT
>ONAK01000077.1 GCA_900315765.1 uncultured Prevotella sp.
AGAGAAGATAGCACAGAAATTGGGTTGTGAGGCTATCAACGTTCAAGACCTTACAGCCGATGTAGTAAACAACAACCAGAACCTGATTCTCGGTACTTCAACATGGGGGGCTGGCGAGTTACAAGACGACTGGTACGACGGACTGAAGGTGCTGCAGGGGGCTGACCTGAGCGGTAAGACCATCGCACTCTTCGGTTGTGGCGACTGTTCTACTTACAGCGACACCTTTGTTGGTGGTATGGGTGAGTTGTATAACGGCATCAAGGCCAGCGGTGCACGCTTTGTGGGCGCAGTTGAGACTGATGGTTATACATTCGATGATTCAGAGGCTGTGGTTGATGGTAAGTTCATCGGTCTGCCACTCGACGACATCAACGAGGATGACAAGACCGATACACGTATCAATGCTTGGATTGCAGTAATATCTCCTAACTTATAAAAACTAAAAGATAGCAATATGAGACAAAACGAAGTTATGCCAACAGAGTTAAAGGTTCTTTCAAACCACATCTACGAACTTCAGAAGGGAGTGCGCCAGATGGTGCTGTTCACATGTCCGAAACAATACGAAGAGTGCGCAAGGAAACGCTTGTGCAGTCAGAATATGGACTATGTGCTGCAGCCTGCAGGCAAGAACAACCTTAACTTTTATATAGGCCGAAAGGAATGTCTCAATGCTATCAGGTTGATCGTAACCCGACCATTAAACGAGCTATCGCCCGAGGAGGATTTCATCCTCGGAGCGATGCTTGGTTACGACCTCTGCGCCCAGTGCGAGCGGTACTGCGAGCGCAAATGCAAAAAGAAATGCAGTAAATGTAAAAACTAACAATATTCATTCAACTATGGTAAAAAGATGTTTGATAGGATTGGGATTAGTATCGATGACAACACTTCCAGTCCTATCCAGGGAGAATTATATCGAGGAGGATAGCGTACTTACTAAAGATGACCCAATAGAACTGCGCGAAGTGAAGGTTGTGGGTCGTAGTAAAATCAGAAAACTTCAAGAGGTTGGCATGCCTGTATCGGTGTTAGGTCAGCGACAGTTGGAAGGTACTGCCAACAACATCAATGACGTGCTGGCGCATGCCACAGGTATCACAGTTCGAAATACAGGCGGACTGGGTAGTGCATCGCGCGTATCGGTACGTGGGCTGGAAGGCAAACGAATGGGCGTATATATCGACGAGGCTGCAATAGGTCAACTGAGCGACTACATGTCGCTGAACGATGTACCAACTGACATGATTGAACGTATTGAAATCTATAAAGGTATAGTTCCATACCGCTTTGGCGGGTCGGCACTGGGCGGTGCTGTAAACGTGGTGACCAAGGAGTATCCACCAGTTTACCTAGATGCCAGCTACGAGTACGCATCGTTCAACACCCACAGACTAAACTTTGCCTTCAAGCGCACCAATGCTGCCACAGGATTGCAGTTTGGTTTGGGCGGATGCTTAGCTTACTCAGACAATGACTACACTATGACCTTGCAGAACCTGGACAACCGAAAGGTGAAGCGCGACCATGACCAGTTTAAGAAGATGATGGTAGGTGGATCGCTAAAAGCCACCAAATGGTATTTCGACGAGGCAAAACTTGAGTTTATCATCACAGGTACCAGAGCAGAGATACAAGGTATAGATAGCGATATACGCGAGGCTTACAACCACAGCCTTAGTGGTATTACTGCCTTGAAACTAACAAAAGACAATTTCCTGCTGGATGGTCTTGATATGGACTTTGATGCTTGTTACAGCTACGGTAAAAACGGACTGGTGGATAAGGCGATGTATCGCTATGACTGGGACGGCAACAAGTATCCTGCTGTATCGCCATACGGAGGTGAACAGGGTAACTATGCATCTGACTCGGATAATCGCACTCATGACTGGGTAGGCAAACTGAACATGAACTACCTGCTAAACGAGCATCACACCTTTAACCTTAACATCTATGCCACACACACACGACAGAAACCTAAAAACGAACTGATGGATAAAAGCTTTGGTTACCAGACGAACTTCCCAAGCAGGATGAGCAGTTTTACTGTTGGATTTTCGTACGACCTCACGCTGTTTGGTGGCAAGTTCATGAGCTCTACCACGGTTAAAAACTTCAGCTATAGTTCGCGTACCAAGGTGCTGGATCATATTTATATCAACAAGCCGCTCGACATCAGTCTGAGCCGTAACTACTGGGGAGCCAGCGAGGCAATAAGATATAAGATAACCAAAGAACTGATGGTTAAGGCATCGTTCAGCTCAGAGGTGCGTATACCTACAGCTGAGGAACTTACAGGTAACGGCTATTCTATCTTGCCTTCTACCGATCTTAGTCCAGAGCGCTGCAAAGGGCTGAATGCCGGACTGTTGTTCCATCATCCCAACAACTACGGATTCATTGAGATTGAGACAAACTACTTCTTGAACCAGCTCGACGATATGATTCGCTATCAGGCAGATATGATTCCTTCGATGGCACGTTATGCCAACTTTGGAAAGGTTGTTACCCAAGGTGTTGAGGGCGAGGTAAAGGGCGACGTTACATCATTCTTGTACTTCTACGCTAACGCCACTTATCAGGACCTAAGAGACAAGCGTAAGAACGAATTAGGCTCTACAGCAGCCAACCCTACTTATAACAAGCGCATGCCAAACATACCTTATTTTCTGGCCAATGCAGGCATCGAGCTACACAAGGAGAATATCTTCGGCGGTAGGGCGCAGAACAGCCGTCTGCTGGTTGATGCATCGTATATCCACGAATACTTCTACGACTTCGAGATGAGTAAGTTTCAGGACCGTAAGATACCAACATCGTTTACCATCGATGCGGGCATTGAGCATAGTTTCGAGAATAACAGATGGACTCTGTCGTTCAAGCTCAAGAACATAACCGACAGGGTAGTGTATTCAGACTTGAACCGTCCACTACCTGGACGTAATTTTGCAGTGAAGATTAAATATATTATGAAATAAATTATTTTAAAGAATTAAAACAACATGAACATTAAGAATTTGCTTTGGGTCGCAGCATTTACGTTAGCAATGGTAGCCTGCGACAAAGATGATGAGAACAAGGGTAACAACGGAAATGAAACTTCGTTAGGAAAAATACTCTTTTCAACCACAGTGACAAATCCTTCGGGCGATAGCGGTAGCGGCTATCTGCAGAGTGTAGCAACACTCGAGGGCGGTGTACATTTTACTAATTCTAACTCAATTCCACTTGGATTCGGATCTTATCCATGCGTGTGCAAGAGCGGCAACATCTACGTGTTCCCTGATTATATGGGAGGTACAGAGCTTAAGCTGCGTCGTTTTATCCTGAACGACGACAACGAGTTGGAACTGAAAGGATCAATGGCACTGCCTGCAAATTCGAGTGCAGCTATAGTTGTAGAGGCAAGCGAAGAAAAGGCATACGTTTGCTGCCAAAGTCTGGATTTGATTGTGGTATTCAATCCACAGACTATGACCGAGATCTCACGCATCGATGTATCAAGTCTGCGTAACGAGGGAGTGTCAGCCTATCCTGGTGCACTCTACATCCGTGACGGAATACTTTATGTAGCACTCGAGCAGTATAACTCGCAGTGGATGCCACAAGAGAACTCTCTTGAAATGGCCCTTTATAACGTAGCCGACGATAGCTTCATCAAGAAGATTCGTAACACATCGCTTGGGCTTTGCGGACCTACACGCCCCATCGACAACCAGTCGATATTTGAAGACGAGAAGGGTGATATATACATCAACTGTACAGGTTCGTTCGGTTATATCCCTGGTCTTGATGCTGGTATCGCTCGTATTAAGAAAGGTCAGACTGAGTTCGACGAGAGCTACAGCATCAACTTCACTCAGACTAAGTTTGAGGGTCTGAGCTGCGACTATGTAAACCTTTTGGCTATGTGCCGTTATGCAGGTAATGGTAAGCTTTATGCCTATGGCTTCGCCTACGCACTCGACCCAGATAATCCTAACACTTATATTGCACGTCTGGGTGTACCAGTAATAGTTGATATCTACAACAAGACTGCAAAAGTTATCGAGGGACTGCCACTTTCAAACGGACATGGTGTAGCCATGGGACGTCATGGAAACAAGATGGTTTATGGTTCGGCTAACGATGAGTATAACGGATTCTCGACCGTTGACCTGACAACCGGTAAGGTTGAAACCAAAGTTGCAACAGTAGAGGGCTATCCATCATTCTTCTATAGTTTTGAATAGTTTGTTTTTACCCACTTTTGAGTATTGCGGGGATAAAATAATAGCCGTAACTTTGCACACGGAAATAATTAAATGATTAAAGAAAAAATAGATTATGAAAATTGAAAAGATTCATGCAAGAGAGATCCTCGATTCAAGAGGAAATCCAACTGTTGAAGTAGAAGTAACACTCGAGAATGGTGTAATGGGCCGCGCTGCTGTACCATCAGGTGCATCAACGGGCGAGAATGAGGCACTTGAGCTTCGCGATGGCGATAAAGAACGATACCTTGGTAAAGGTGTGCTGAAAGCTGTAGATAATGTAAACAAGGTGATTGCTCCTGCACTGAAGGGCGACTGCGTTTTTGAGCAGCGCGCCATCGACTATAAGATGCTGGCTCTGGATGGCACAGCCACCAAATCAAAACTGGGTGCTAATGCTATTCTTGGCGTATCACTGGCTTGTGCTCAGGCTGCAGCTAAGGCGCTGAACATACCTCTTTATAGATATATCGGTGGATGCAATGCCTACACACTTCCAGTACCTATGATGAATATCGTAAATGGTGGTGCTCACTCTGCTGCTCCTATTGCATTCCAGGAGTTTATGATTCGTCCTGTTGGTGCAAGCAATGAGCGCGAGGCCATCCGCATGGGTGCCGAGGTATTCCACAACTTAGCTAAGCTGCTGAAGGCTCGCGGTCTGTCGACTGCTGTAGGCGACGAAGGTGGTTATGCACCTAATTTCGACGGTATCGAGGATGCACTCGACACTATTGTTGAAGCTATCAAGAAGGCTGGATATGAGCCAGGAAAAGATGTTAAGATTGCTATGGACTGCGCTGCTTCTGAGTTCGCTATTTGCGAGAACGGCGAGTGGTTCTACGACTATCGTCAGCTGAAGAATGGTGCCAAGAAGGATCCCAACGGCAAGAAACTCTCAGCCGATGAGCAGATTGCTTATCTGGAACAGCTTATCACCAAGTATCCTATCGACTCTATTGAGGACGGACTTGATGAGAACGACTGGGACAACTGGGTAAAGCTTACTGAGAAGATTGGCGACCGCTGCCAGTTGGTGGGTGACGACCTGTTTGTTACCAACACCAAGTTCCTTGAAAAGGGAATCAAGATGGGTGCTGCAAACTCGATACTGATTAAAGTGAACCAGATTGGTTCGTTGACAGAGACCTTGGAGGCTATTGAAATGGCACATCGTCACGGCTACACTACAGTGACTTCTCACCGCTCAGGTGAAACAGAGGACACTACGATTGCCGACATCGCAGTAGCCACAAACTCTGGACAAATCAAGACTGGTTCGCTTTCTCGTACCGACCGTATGGCTAAGTACAATCAGCTGATACGTATCGAGGAGGAGCTTGGCGATACCGCTGTTTATGGTTACAAGCGTTTGAAATAAGAAATCCGCTCGGCATTGCCGCTTGCACAAGCAAGAACTGCTTTTTTGAATAAATCATTTATAATAAAACAACTTGAAAATGCAGATAAGCTGTGAAGCTTGTCTGCATTGTAAAATAAAGACCATTTACTTAATTACATATCATTATGGAAAAAAATAAAATCAACTATGTTGGCATTATCGGATGCGTAATCCTGTATGCCGTTACTTCGTTTGCCAGTGCCTTTATAGGATTCCTTAGCCCATGGTGCTGGATTGTGTTGTTTCCTATGTTGGCTGCAGTTCTTGGTGCGCCTACCTATCTTTGGGTAGCGTCGAGATGGCAGCGGTTTGGTGTGGCCACAGTGTTTGCGCTAGTTCTGGCCGCAGTGCTTTTGCCTATGGGCGAGATAGACTATCTCCAGGCAGTTCTGATGGTAGCTGCTGGTGTGATTTCTGATGTGGTTCGTCATGTATTGGGTAACAATCAGACAACAAGCGTATTCATCGCTTATCCTATTCTTCCACTAGGCATATTGGCATGGCTTATGAAATTGTGGAGCAACTCTGAGTGGTACTATAATGGCGCTGCCGAAGAGATAGGCACCGACTATGCCGAGGGACTCAAGACCTTGTCGTCAACCAGTTCGCTGATTATGGTCATCTTCCTCGTGCTTGTTGCGGGTTATATTACCATCCGCATTGCCGCAGCAAAAATGAAATCTGGAAAAAAACTTGGTTAATTGAAAAAGATTATGGGATTATTAAAGTCATTTTTCAGTCAGTGTGCACGACCAGAAGGATCTTTGGGACGCGTAATGCTAAGTTTCATGAATTATACGCATGCCCCGCTAACCAACTGGGGATTGAAACTGGTGGATATCCAAGACGGTTGGACTATGCTTGATGTGGGCTGTGGTGGAGGTTTTACTATTCGCCGATTGCTTAATCGGAGTAAGGATGCGCAGGTTTATGGTATCGACATCTCTGAGGAGAGTGTGGCGAAAGCTAAAAAGGTAAATGCAGAGGTACTAGATAAGCAAGTGTTTGTGACTCAGGGCTCTGCCGAGAAGTTGCCTTACGAGAATGAGAAATTCGACCTGGTGACAGCTGTAGAAACCGTGTACTTCTGGCCCAATTTGTCAGGGTGCTTGCAAGAGGTACATCGCGTCCTGAAGCCAGGTGGCAAGTTCGCCATCTTGGTAGAAGTGGTAGATAGTGATTCTAAATGGACTAGCGTAGTAGAAGGAATGACAGCCTATACACCAGAGCAAATAAAATCACTTCTCGATGATGCAGGTTTCGCCCAGACGGAAATCCACCGCAAGAAACCAACATATGCAACTATCATAGGTTGTAAATAAGTATAAAATCCCATGGCAGATTTGCACTGCTATGGGATTTAATGTGAATTACCTACAAAATATAGGTATTGCAGAAATATCAGAAACTATATTTGAGTTTGAAAAACAATTCCGAGTTCTTTTTGTAGATGGTAAACATACCACGATCGGCATGGAAGTAGTCGTAGCCAATAGTGGCGTGGAGCTGGTCGTTAATGGCATAGTCGGCACTCAGGCGGTTATATACTCCACCATTAGTTACATCAACATAAGCGAAACTCTGCAATGCAAGGGTGTTGTGAAGCAGTTCCTTAGATATACGTAAGGTGGCGAGGCCGGAATTACGGTTGTCGCCACATGCTATGTATTTATGGGAGTATTGGGCAGAAATAGACCAGTCGTTACCTGCGTACCAGTCGATGCCAAAAAGAGCGTTGGTAGATGCTGCACGACCAAAGGTCTGAGCCTCATCGAGGTATTCGGCCACTTCGCCACGCACCACAAACTTACCAACAGGAACAGAAACATCGGCACCAAGCATCGTCATGCGTCGATATTGTCCGATGCCATCGCAGAATACGGGCATCTTGTTCCATGTGTGCAGCGCAGAGAATGAGAAGTCGATACCGCTGAGGAAGAACGATAGTCGGCCTCCGTACTCCATATTACTCAAACGGCGATTAGGCTCATCGCCAATAGGCAGCGGCCCGACCGACCACGGATTTTTATCATCGGTAGGCAACTCGAAGAAGCTGCTTACGGGAATGGCAACAGCCTCAAAGCACCATTTTTCGCGAGAGTAGCGCAGACGCAAGGCTCCTACAGGTATACGTATATCGTCGTAATCCTGAGCAAGGAACTCTGTATAATCCATTGGTGATATGATATCTGTGAGACGCAGTGCATCGGCCACGCCCCATGTTATTATCTGCCGGCCGGCACGCACGTCCCAATGATCATCGCTGTAATAAGCATAAGCCTCGCGCAGCTGGAAACCAGAGCGGTCTTTCAGTATGGCATTATGTATCAGGTTGGCTGATACATAGGCACCTGTATTACCTTTCTCGATGGTAACCTCTCCACGCACGCGGGTTCTTGACGACATCCAGTCGTTAGGCTGCTCACTACGCACAGCATGATAGGTATCTACGAAACCCTTTACGTTAACACATAACGAATCCCCGTCCTGCGCTAAGGCAGAACAGGGAATGCAAAAAAACAATACTATAGTCAAAAGGTGCTTCATAATCCTTTCTCAAGTTTTGCAACGGTAAAGAGTGATTTATCTATCTTAACATCATACTGCGAGTTCTTAACCACAATCAGTGTGCTGTGTTCGGTCTGTACATTCTTCATCTCCATTTTCTGAATGGTCCAGAAGCCCTGTATCTTCTTAACGTCGCTAACAGTGAGCACACGATGCAGTTTGTTAAGTTTGTCGTAACACTCTACATGGGCTGCTACCAGACAGTCTTGACGGATCCACGATACTTTACGGCTGTAAATCTCGTGCTTATCAACCGGTACCGATTCCAGCACCCAGCATTTATGTCCGTTCTTTACCTCCTCGCGCAGTAGCTTATGCTTATCTTCATCTACATGGCGCGAGCCCATATCATCGTAAGTAAAGTCGGTACCCATAAAGTAGTCGGTCTTCGACGATGAACCACTGATGCGGCGCGTCTTCTTCATTGCAGGCAGATAGAGCCACTTGGCATCCTCTTTACCAATCTGGTCGTAGTCCCATGTCAGGAATCCTGTACCTTTAACGTCTCCTGGGTATGTGAAGAACATCATCTTCTTGGTGTCCTTACCTTCGTCCATTGCCCACGATGTAACCTTACGCTGTCGGGTGCTACCGTTCTTCTTTTTCAGCGTAAGCTCCAGCTCGGCATAACGGGTGTTTCCATCAGGACGATCCTTTACTTTCTGCGCGATATCACGACCAGATAAATTCTGAGCACTTACGGCTATTCCCCCCATCAGGGCTACAGCTAAAATAAATATTGTCTTTTTCATATTCTTTTATTTTTTTATTTTTTTATTCTTTTATTTTTCCCAAACACTCTGCACTTGTTTACGAGGATAGGCGTTACCAACAAGTCGGCAGCCAATGCAGAAAGAATACCGATGATAGCCATCAAACCGAAGTTGAGACACATGGTACAGGCCGATGAACAGAAACTGGCAAATACCGCTGAGGTGATGATAGAGGTAATGACGATGGCCACACCTACCACGCGGAATGTGCGACGAATGGCCGTTTGGTAGTTATAAGTGCGATCGAATTCCAGCTTCGAGTGATTGATGAAGTGGATGGTGTCATCCACTGCCATACCCAGCATCATGGGGAGTAGGGTAGCAGTCATCATGTCGAGTGGTATGCCCGCCCAGCCCATGTATCCTCCTACAAATATAGCAGGCATCATGTTGGGCACCAATCCTATTAGTCCCACACGTATGCTCTGGAAAGCAATCATCAGGATGACGCCGATAATTAGGATAGAAATAACAAACGACAGCATCTGTCCGCGAACCAGATACTGCATCATGGTTACGTATTGCGGAATGTTGCCCACAACGGTTATCTTGGCATCAGGGAACAACTGTTCGGCATCAGCCTGAATGCGTGCTAATTCGCGCTCTATCTGAGCAGAGTTGAAGTCGGATATCTCAATCATCAGTCGCAGTCGGCGATAGTCATAGTCCACCCAATATTCTAATTCTGTACCGCCCGCATTCTCGTAGAGCAGAATCATTTGTGCCACTTCTTCCTCACTGTCGGGTATACGGTAGAAGGCTGTGTCGCCATTGTTAAGCGTCTGGTTGAGGTCTTTCATAATGTCAAGTAGCGAGGTGGTTCGCTTGGTAAGCTCGTAACCATCCACTAAGTGCTGTAGCTTGTCAAGCTGTTGCAGGTTCTTCGGCTCTTTAGCCTTGTCGTTATCAGGTAGTTCTATAATAAGGTCGTACGAGTATAGCGACCCTAGTTCCGAACGGCCCACATCCAACACCTCTTTTACGTAATCCACCTTGGTGCCCATGGTGCGCTCTATATCGAAGGCGGCTTCTATCTTCCACAAACCGATGCATAGCAGTATGCAGACTACCAGGAAAGAATATCCAATCTTTTGGGGATTGCGCAGTACCTTGTCGCTGAGTGTTACCATCGCCTTGGTCCAACGTGTATCGCTATCTTCGGTAAAGCCCTCGATGGGGCGCTGATTTTTTCCGAACGAGAGCAACACAGGCGTAACGATGAGCGAGGTGAGCAGCACAAACAGCACGCTCATTGAACTGATGATACCCACACAGTGCATCGGGCGGATAGGTATTACAAGGAACGATAGTAGCGAAACAAGTGTGGTAAAACCACAGAAGAATACCGACCAACCTATTTCCTTAATCGTCTCTACTATCGCCTTCCGGCGTTCGCCATGTATACGCATTCTTCCTCGAAAGTAGCTGAATATGTGAATGTTATAAGCAATGGCTACAGCAAAGGATAGAATGGTTGGAATCATTAATACGGTAGAGTCTACATACATCTGGGTGAATCCAGCGATGCCGTAGGTAATGAAGAGTCCGCCGATGACGGAGATAATAGGAGCAACAACGCCACGCAGCGAACGAGTCATGCAGAGCATCACCACCATACATATCAGTGTGGCAATCATCATCAGGCGCCCCATCTCCTTACCTATATATACTGTTTTGCAATGAGTAACGTAAGGCATGCCCGTACCTTTTGGATGCAGCGATGCGTATTGCGGTTTCTTGATAATGCGCTCTACCTCTTCGCCCGTAATGATATCAGGTGCAACGGTACTTGTTTTCTTCCATACACTGTCTTTAGGAAAGGTACGCAGTTTAAGCATGATCCACGACAGTCGGCCATCTCTCGAGATAAGCTTACGTGCCACATGAGGTTTACTGTAGGCTCGTGCACGAAGGCTGTCCATCTGGGGCGTTCCGTCATCGGGAATCTCGTCGGGCACAATCTGTTCGATGGTCATTCCTTCGTCGCTACCAACCATAAACTCGATGTCAGTGAGCGATGTCACCTTGTCGGCATACGAAAGACTGTCAAGTAGCTCATTCGATAAAGCCCTGAGGGTGGTAAGATTCTTTTTGGTAAAGTGATTATCGCATTGCGTAAGCACTCCTACGTAATAATCATTGCCGAAATGCGACTTAAATTCTTCGGTCTTTACCAACATCGGATCATCTTCGATAAAGTAGTCGTCGAACGATGTTTCTTTCACCATGCGTTTCATACCGACTACCGATAGAACGATTACAACTGCAAAGGCTGCAAGTGTGAGCCAGCGAACTCTTAATAACTGCTCGGCGTATCTGCCGAACAGTTCGTTAATCCTTTCGATTTTCATTTCATTATCATTTAATTATGGTTCATTAATGCTATCCAATTAAAAATCTCGGGTGCAAAGTTACGCTGATATTTTGAACCCCGCAATACCTAGAAAATATGAAAAAAAATCCCTGTTGGCTTTAATTACCAACAGGGGATTAGCTTATTATTGTGGTTTGATTTTACTCTGAAAGCATTGAGGCTTCACAAAGCTAATTCATCTTGTGGTAGACCTCTAGTAAGTCTTATATTTGGCCTGTTGATTCTGAGTTGTTCTAGCTCTACTGAAGAGATTAATCCAATGGAATCTTATTACATAGAAAGCCAGGGGCTTGTTCGTACTACTATTGATAGTACTTTGAATTTTGCGCATAAGTACAATCATTATGTGTTTAATACTCCTGGCGCCTTTCTGATGTTCATTACCAGCCTACATTGTCTAATCTTTGTGCTGCTCTTGATACGTTCGGTTATGCGTTGATAGCTTGGAATTTAAACGTCACAATAGCTGTTGATTATAAATGGGAAGGTGATACCACTATATATTATTGATTATTATGATTTATATTCGTCTGTATGCAAGAAGGATATATAAATAAAGGGCGAGCTGACAAGCGACGGCAAGCCTCTGCCCATCGTGCTTATCGCCAGTAAGAACACGGTAGAGGATATTGAGCCCTTCTGGAAGTTTGCCGAGTTCACGATGCCTTATTCGCCTCAGCCCGACCGCAAGGTCTATTCGCGCTTCGCTCCCTCGCGCATCCCTCGCATTTACATCAGCGATGCCAGCACCACCATCCGTGTGGCCTATGCCGATACCGGCATGCCCACCGCCGAGACCCTCGCAGAAGACATATCCCGCTTGAATGAATTCAACTATTTTACTTAACTATTCCACGATTTCTGATTGTAGCGTTGAGAATCTTCATGTATTTATGCATCTGATCATAGTTTAGCACATAGCCCATGCGCTTAATGTCGGTATCGATGGCGCGCTTAACGATAGCGTCGCGATCGCTGCTTCCATACTTAGCCGCATACATCATCTCAGTATTAAATACATAGTGAATGTTCTCAACAGCCTCCTTCTGATCTTCAGTCAGATTCAAAGCATCAGAGAGCTTATTCATATTAATATTCATATCATAAGCCTCCAAGTTGCTTACTTCAGCCGTGTTCTCATCCTCTGCAAATGCTGTTGTCATCATCAGCATAGCCATCATTGTCAAAATCATCTTTTTCATCTTTTTACCCTTTCTTTACTTTACTCGGAACGGTCATCAAACCGGTCCTACTTTAAACATAGTTATTACCCTAAAAAATTTCTTTTGACGGTGCAAAGATACGATGGATTTTTATGCGGAGAATATGTTTTTATTGAATTGTGTACGAACACAGCCGCTTTTTTGACACAAATCAAACCTTTAATGTATTTTTTTATAAAGTATGTCAGGGATTTACTCGCTGGTGCTATAAGTATGTACACTCGAACCTTGAGCTGATGGCAGATAGTTGATACCCCACCAACAAATTTGCAGTAGCACGAACGAATGGATGTAGATAAGATAGGCTATCCAGGTGATGGCGGCCCATGTTTCCTTGGGGTCCCACGACCAGTAGTGGCCCCATGCCTCCTTGGCCCAAAGTGCCCCGAAGAGCATGCCGATGGTAAGGAAGGCAAAGCTTACATACACTAGATCGTCAACTTGTTTCCACCAAGCGATGAGCACAGCTATGCCAAGCAGACAGTAGGCAAAGATATACACAAACACGTGTGGCGCAAACCAGGGACTCTGCAGGGCTGGCACCAGTGTCTTGGTGTTGTAACTATCGAAGAAGAAATATGCAAAGAGCGAGGCGCAGACGGCGAAGAAACAGTACCACCCAAGAGCCTTGCGCGTAGCTGTTCTCAATCTGCGATACACTACCTCCAGTGTCATCAGCGCTGCGCCTGCCAGCATCATGTAGAAGCCCGCATAAACCCAAGGCAGCCATGGGTCGCTTACCAGCTCCAGTATCGTTATCTGGCTTTGGGCGCCCATCTGAGTGTCGTAGCCGTACTGATAGATTTTCCATCCATCTATCTCGTAGGGCTTATTTACCTCAACGATGGTCTCGATGTTCTTGCCCGATTTTGTCAGGATCTGTATTTCGGAGGCATAACGCTTAGGACTGCCGTTGTCGTACGTCTCCATGATAAACTTCTTCAGTTCGATGGCTATCGGCATTTCTTTGATTGCACCGCCTTGTTCCAACACACGCCATTCAGGTTCGCCAACGCCACAAATCATCTTTACACGCTGCATATCGGCACAGCCAAGGGTGGCGGTGGTGAGGGCAATGAACAAACCAAGATGGTTAAGCATAAAGGGCACGTCGCGTTTCAACGCCCCCTCACCTTTGAATATTTTGCGTAAACGGCGATGGATGGTAAGTCCGAGGATAACGGTGATGTACAGATAGATAAGAACAAAGGGCCAGAACGACAGCATGTTGTAGATCCACGTGCCGTTAACCTGCTGTCGCGTCAGTCCCATAATGATGGTCAGCACCACGGCATACACCATAGCCGGGATGGCGGCCTGATACGTCGACATCCATATAAAGGCATATACTTTCTTGCGCAAGTACGCCATCGTTGTTAACATCACAAAGAATCCTGCCAGCACAATGCCGTTTAAAGGCCACGCAAATGCATCCCAAACTACAGGACCCACGCTCAGTTCAAGCATCAATCCTGCAACGATAAGGCCTCCTCCAACGAGGAAGCCTTCTTTCATAGTCCATGGTTTATTCCACATGTTTAAATCTCAATCAGTTTACCGTTCTTTTTAGCTTCCTGAATCCACTTTGGTTCAATCTCCTGCAGGAAGCGCTGTTTGTTGGCGTTCAACTTCTGCATATCCAGTCCGATGGCTGCCTGAGCCTTAGCCTTGGTGCTATAGTCGGGCACAGGGATATCGCCCAGATGTCCGTGCTTGGCAGCTACGCGAGCAATGAGCAAGCGGGCCTGCTGAGCAAAGTCAACCGAGTGCGAAAGCAAGCGGGTAACCTCCTGTGGAGCGTGGAAGGTGGCACCATGCGATGCGATGGCATAATCCCAACGCCACTGACTCTTGCGCAGCAGAGCCTGGATGGGCGCCATCTCGGCCTCGGAAGCACCCTTGTCGATGATGAACTTAGCCTCGAAGTGAGCGCGGGCCAACTCCTGCTCGGCACGGTTGCGCACCTCGTTACACTTTTCCTGACGGTCGTAAACGTTCTGGCGCAGAACCTCGGCATCCTGACGGTGACAAGTCTGGCAGGTGCGATCAATCTTAGCCAGAGGCGATTGTATCTGGTGATCGCTGAACTTCACGCCACCCTCCTGTTTGTAAGGCATGTGACAGTCGGCGCACGATACGCCGCGCTGGGCGTGGATACCATGCTGCGACATCTCCCAGCCAGGATGCTGAGCCTTCAGAATCTTGGTACCCGACAGCGGATGGATATAGTCGTAGAAACCAATAGAGTCGTAGTACTCCTCGGCAGCCTCGCAAGTCAAGCCCTTGTCGTGTGGGAATACCAAGTAGTTGGCCTTGCCAGGATTCTTCTCGTCGTTAGGTTTGATAAAGTAGTACTCCACATGGCACTGGGCGCACACCAGCGAACGCATTTCCTGATGGGTAGCGTTCTTGACGTTCAGACCGCGACGGGCAAATGCCTCGTACAGAGCAGGACGTGCAGGGCGCAAGTCCATTGTGCGTGCATCGTGACAGTCTGAACAACCAATGGTGTTCACCTCCTCTGCACCCAGTTCGCTCCACTTCTTGGCGTAGAAGTTAGCGGGAGAGAACTGGTCTTTACCATTACCCAGTTCACGCATCATGCGAGGCACATCCGGTCCCTTACACGTCCAACAGGTGGCTGGCTGCATGTCTACGGCGATAGAGTCTCGTCCATCGGCAGTCTTAACTACTATGCCAGGATTACCTGTGCGCAGAATCTTACGCATATCCTCCAGTGCGTGCTTGTGTCCGCGAGGGGTGTTATAATGGCGTGAGAATGCATAGCCAGCCCACAGTACAACCATCTCAGGACGCTGCTCGAGCACATCCACCTCCTGCGACGAGTTGTACTTCGATTTAAAGGTGGTGTCCTCTGTCATCGCCCAAGTCTCGTACTCGCGTGGATAATCGGCCTTGAACTTCTCGTTCTGAGCGATGATTTCATCCTCAAACACGGTACGCTTGTTGTTAAACACACTGGCCACCTCGGCCCTGCGCTCCATCAGCGACGAAACGAGCAGTCCCAGGATGAAGACCACTGCCATCGATCCTCCGAAGAGAATCCAACCTTGCCATTGTTTCAATTGCTTTGCCATAATATTTCTTTTTTACCTTTTTACTTTTTTACCTTTTTACCATTCCTTGCAGCCACTCAGGTACAGGCGACGGAGGTAGCGGTGTTACGCCCTCGGCTCCTGGTGTTGCCATCAGCGAGTTCATGCCGCCATGGGGCACACCCCGATGGCAGTCCCAGCACACCTTGCCGCCAGTGGCCATCTGCTTCATATAGCCCATGCGCCCTGTCTTAACAAACTCTGTATTAAGTTGCTCGTGACAACGGATACAGTTGTCCATCACCACCTGCCCCGTCAGTGTCTCGGCCTTAATGGCCTGATGCTCCATGTGGCCCACGAAATAAGCCGTATGCTTCAAACCGTCTACAGCCTTGAAACCGTAATATACAGCTAAGTTCTGATGGGGTACATGGCAATCATTACACGTAGCACCATTCGTGTGATTGTCAATACGTCCGTGCGATGAGTGGCTCCATGTAGCGTAGTAAGGCGTCATGATGTGACAGTTGACGCATGCCGACGGGTTGTCGCCTATAAAATAGGTATGCGCCCTGAGCAGATACATAAATAATCCGCCGAGGCCGCATACGACGCCCGCTGTAACCAGCAAACCCACCTTCTGTCGATAAGATAGCCAGTCCTTGAAAGCAAAGAAATCTTTTAGCTTCATAGGCTTTTAGTAATATTTGGGGTGCAATATACGAATAAAACTCTAAACTTCCAAGTTTTTGCCCATTTTTCTGGCATAATAATTGTTAAATCAGTAAATCACCAAGAAACTAAAAGCCACCCGCGAAGGTGGCTTTCTCTTTCTCTACATACCCATGCAGCTCGTAGCGCCGAGGGCTGTAACAATCGCTGTTGCGATTGATGCAATCATCTGTACGATGAATTTAATGGTTTCTCTCTTTGTCATAGTACTTTAATTAATAAGGTTAATACTAGTCTGTCATCTCGAGCGTTATCCCCTCCCTGTCATCTCGAGCGTTATCCCCTCCCTGTCATCTCGAGCGTAGTCGAGCGCTCGGCTTTGCCGCTTGGCTTGTCCAAGAAATCTCATTCTGAGATCGAAGATCTCTCCATGCGCTACGC
>ONAK01000074.1 GCA_900315765.1 uncultured Prevotella sp.
AAGATTCGGCCAACTGGTTTGTACTGCTTAAGAACGCTCCATCGGCATTCTGGCGTATCGGACTGGTACAGTTCTGCTGTTGGGCAGCATTCCTATATATGTGGACCTATGTTGTTGATGCCGTATCGATAACAGTATGGAACACTGCCGACTCTGCAAGCGAAGAGTATCAGGTAGCAGGAAACTGGACTGGTGTACTATACGCCCTGCAAGCTGTAAGCGCAGTTTTATGGGCAGCTACCATACCAAGATTCAAGAACATCAAGGTTGCATACGCCGTGAGTCTGGTAATAGGAGGTCTGGGCTTTGCACTCATTCCATTCTGCCCAGGACAGTATCTGCAGATTATACCATTCCTACTTATCGGATGTGCCTGGGCTGCCATGTTGGCATGTCCATTCACTCTGGTTACCAATGCACTGCAGGGGTATGGACACATGGGCGCTTATCTGGGACTCTTCAACGGCACAATCTGTGTGCCACAGATTGTAGCTGCACTGCTTGGTGGCACCATTCTCACCATAGTTGGAAGCAACCAGGCATATATGATGATTGTTTCTGGCATCCTGCTGGTAGCAGGTGCAGTATGCGTATTTGGAATCAAGAATAATAAGTGAACCGTTTAACGACGATTATATTATCCTGCATGTTGTCGTTAGCTTGCCTGGCTAACGGTAACATTCTGACTGAGCGATATAACCAGTCGTTTATCAACCTCGACAACGGTCTGCCACATAATAACGTCAGTTGGTTGTTTACTGACTCAAATGGTTTTCTTTGGATAGCCACCTATGGAGGCGGACTGGTAAGATACGATGGTTTCAACATGATGACACCAGCCTTGGGTCTGAAGAGTCTTTCATGCAAATCGGTGGCCGAGGATAGATTCAAGCGCCTATGGGTTGCATTCGATGAGGGAACAAACGTAATAAACCTAAACACGATGCTGCCAATAGTGCCCAAAACGGCTAGTGGCGACATAAGCGAGCTACTATCGCAACCAGGAGTAAAGACCTATTGTGATGCATTGGGGCGCATCTGGCTCATCACTACAAAACATGTAAACCTTATCACATTTGATGAAAACGGACAAGTAAGCCACATGGGCACATATCGATATACCGACAACACACCAGAGATCAGCGTATGCGATATAGAAGGTAACGGAAACGTGTGGATAGGCATCGACAGAGGTCTCTATCGTATGGTAGAGAAAAACGGCCAGTTGATTGAAACGAGGCAATGTCGTATGGTTCAGCACCAATCACGGACTCTACCGCTATGACCCGTATCTGCATAAGCTGGAACAGATTCCTACCCAGAATCTCTCTCATGAGTTCCTGTCGCGACTGGCTCTGATGCCCGACAACACGCTTTTGGTAGGTTCACTATGCGGCGTAAACATATACGATGACAAGACAGAAAGTTTTACAGCATGGACACAAGCAAGTAGTCCGCCACTGAAAAATGACTTTGTTCACAACCTGTGGGTAGACAAAGGACTCATATATATAGGTACCGAAGCAGGAGGCGTTATAAGACTTGTGCCCAGGCAGTTGCTGCTACAAAACAGCGTACATAGTGCAGATCCAGGGTCGCTATCACCCAATCCCGTAAACGCCATGTACGCAGCACCTGATGGGACGCTTTGGGTTGGTACAGTTGAAGGCGGTCTGAACCGCAGGATGAAAGGAGAAAGCGACTTTACACACTATACCAAAAGCAACTCGGCACTACCCCACAATAGTGTTTCAACGCTTGCTGCCGATGATTACGGACGGTTATGGATAGGCACATGGGGAGGCGGACTATGCTGGATAGACATGAAGAACCCGCAAACGATAATACGCCTTGAATTGCCACCCGAACAAGCCCGACTGATGAACTTTATAGGCGCTATGGTCTACGACCATATCAACAATGGTATGTGGATTGGAAGTAACGATGGCGTGTTCTTTTATAACTTTAAGACAAATCAGCTGACAGAGCCTTTTGAAGGCTGCCAGTTAGAACGAGGCTGCATCGGTTCTATCATTACCAGGGACGGTTATCTGTGGATGGGATGTATGCAGGGCGTAGTGATTGTCGACCTGAGATCGGGTAAGAACGGCAAGTTTAAGAATCGCGCTATTCGTCACCTGCTTTCCGACCCCCAATCGAAAATTGTAGATAAAATATCTTCATTCTGCGAAACCGAAGATGGAACACTATGGCTGGGAAGTAACGGTTACGGACTCAGGTATCGTTGAAGACACTAACGGGCGATTGTGGATAACAACACAGAACGGGCTGTCGGTATATGACCCCAAACTGCAGGCATTTACTAACTACTCGCAGTATGACGGACTGATAAGTCCACATTTCTACTGGAATTCGGCAATCAAAGATGCAGCTGGAACCATCTATCTGGGCAGCGAGGCCGGACTGATTGAGATGATTGCCAACAACACCGAAACCCACTACCACGGCCACCTTACATTTACTAAACTGATGGTAGACAATCAGGAAGCCATAGCCCAGAGCGAATATCTTAAAGAGGATATTTCGGTGGCAAAGACCATCTATCTGAAAGAAGGGCACCGCTCATTCTCAATAGACTTCTCGGCTCTCGACTTTGGTTACGAGATGCAAGGTGTTTACAGCTACCGCCTAAAAGGATTCGACAACAACTGGGAAGTTCTGAAACCCGGACAGCATTCTGTGAGATACAGTGCCCTACCAGCTGGCAACTATACCTTCGAAGTGAAATACAAGTCAGTACAGACTGGCGAAGCTGGTGGTTCCGCTTGTTATTAAGCATCTTGTTTGTGGCTACACTTATATATATATATAATAGGTGGATGGCAATAGTAAAACGCCGTGAGGCCGAACAACTATACAATCCTATTCGCAAGGTCTTGGAGGAATCAGAAGATCCTCGTCAGCTGCAGACACGTATCCAGAATATCCTGGATAATCAGGAGCGTTACAAAAAGAGTGTAACAAAGAGCGTGGAAGCCGATCGTGAGGAAGTCATGAAGAGCACCAAACCATTTATGGAACGCGTTATGGAGATCATGGAAAACCACTATATGGATTCTGAATTCGGCGTTCAGGAGTTCTGCGATGCATTAGGCATGAGCAGATCTGTTGCAAGCAAGCATTTAAATGCTGAAGCAGGTCTGCCTGTTGGACAATTCATTCGTAATTACCGTCTGAACATGGCCAAAGAGATGTTATCATCCAAGAGCGGCAATCGCAACATTACAGAAATAGCATACGCCGTAGGCTTTAATGATCCCAAATACTTCACACGTTGCTTTACCAAATTGTTTGGCACTAATCCTAGTTCTTGGTCTTGATATAGCTCAAGAACGTGTCTTGATATAGCTCAAGAAGTGGAAAATACGCACCATAGAGGACAAAAAACGTTTTGTCCACCTTATAAAACGTTTTGTCCACCTACCCTTTATAATATATATCTATATTTGCACCCAAATTTAGTACAATTAACTAATTCACAATTAAAACTTAAAACAATTAACAATGAGAAAACAAGTATTATTCTCTGCAATGCTAACGCTGGGTATGCTTGGAGGTCTGTCGGCCTATCCTGTTCCAGCAATGGCATTAGTGGCACAGCAAACCATAAAGGTTAGCGGCCAGGTTGTAGACCAAGAGGGAGAACCACTCATTGGTGCAACAGTTAAGTTGAAGGGGACACAAACAGGTGTCATCACCGACTTCGACGGTAAGTTTACCATCGACGCACCATCAAATGGAACTCTCGTAGTAAGCTACGTAGGTTACAAAGATCGCGAAATAGCTGTACGCGGACGCGCGATCATTGAACAGATCCAGCTGGAGAGCGATGCCATGATGCTCGACCAAGTGGTAGTAGTAGGTTATGGTGTACAGAAGAAGGCCGACCTTACCGGTTCGGTTTCTATCGTTAACGCCGATGAACTGAAACGCGTGTCACACTCAAACATTTCTTCAATGCTTGAGGGTAAGGTTGCCGGTGTACAGATTACCTCTGACGGTCAGCCTGGAGCCGACCCATCAGTACGTATCCGTGGTATTGGTTCGTTCGGTAGCACAGCACCTCTGTATGTTATCGACGGTGTGCCCATGGGTACATCAATCCGTGACTTCTCACCAAACGACATTGAGACCATTCAGGTTCTGAAGGATGCATCTGCTGGTGCCATCTACGGATCACGAGCTGCTAACGGTGTGGTAATTATCACTACCAAGGGCGGTAAGAAGGAGCAGCCACTGAAGGTTGACTATAAAGGATACGTGGGTATTGACCAGATTCAGAAGAATGCTTACGACATCATGAATGCCGACCAGTACAGCCAGTATCTGGGTATTGCTGCCGAGAATGCAGGAATTCCTGTTCCTGGTGGTTACAGCAAGGGAGCCGACGGTCTTTATCATTTCCGAGACAATACCAACACCAACTGGCTCAACGAGGCCTTTAAAACAGGTATCCGTCAGAACCACAGCGTAAACCTTAGCGGTGGTGGTGTTAATAATACATATAATATAAGTCTTGATTACTATAATCAGAAAGGTACTCTGGAAGGTGCTGGTCCTAACTTTGAGCGTTACACTGCTCGTGTTAACAACACCATGGACACTAAGTTCGTGAAGTTCCGCACAAGTCTTGTTTACTCTCACTCTGACCAGGACAACATGGCCGTATCTAATGCCAGCGAGTATGTTCAGGGTCTGTATGGTAATCTGGGTAACGTGCTCAGCGGTGTACTGAACATGCAGCCAACCATCAAGGCATACGATCCAAACACTTGGGTACTCGACGACGTTGTAGGTTCTGCCAGCGCCTATAAGTATGATGCTTACGGATATGGTGTTTACTACGACACTGTTCATGGTGATATCTCAGCAATGAACCCACTGCTTGTAAACAACATGCTTACACGTAAAACCATTGTTGACCGCTTTGTAGGTACAGCTTCTGCTGATGTTGACCTGCTGAACATGATTGGTGTAAAGAGCAAGAACCACGAGCTCACTTATAAGATCAACCTCTCATACAGCACAACATCATGCAACGATAAGACTTGGATTCCTGCATGGATTCAGAGTAACCGTGTATATCTTGCCAAGGAGAATGAGCGCCTCACCAAGGCACACCGCAAGTATACCGATGCACTTATCGAGAATACTCTGACATATAACGGAACCATCGGTCTGCACCATGCAAACCTGGTAGTAGGTCAGACTTTCGAGCAGGAGAACACAAACACTATGTCGGCTACTGGTGTTAACCTGTCACAGCCTTACTTCCTGCAGTTGCAGAACGCAAGTTCTTGGAGTGCTGACAGCTATGAGTACAAGCACACCCTGGCTTCATATCTTGCTCGTCTTAACTACGATTTCGACGGTAAGTACCTCATCTCTGGTATCATTCGCCGCGACGGTAGCTCTCGTTTGTCAAAGGACATTCGTTGGGACACCTTCACCTCAGTATCTCTGGGTTGGCGTTTCGATAAGGAAAAGTTCTTCCCCATCAGCCGCGATATCGTAAACATGTTCAAGATCCGTGCCAGCTATGGTGAACTTGGTTACGAGGCAGCCGTAGGCGACTACGCTATTCAGGCAACTATGGCACGTAACAACATGACTTATAGCTTCGGTAATCAGCCTATTACCGGTTCGGCTATTTCTAACTTCGTAAACGAGAAACTCTCATGGGAGAAGAGAAAGACCATGAACGTAGGTCTTGACCTTGCCTTCTTCAACAACCGCATCGAGTTTACTGCTGAGTGGTACAAGAACAAGTCACAGGATCTGCTCTACGGTGTTCCTGTTCCTGCAAGCGCTGGTGTAGCAAACACATCAGTAACCATGAATGCGGCCTCTATGGAGAACAGCGGTTTTGAGTTCTCTCTGACATACCGTAACAACGACCACGCTCTTAAGCACCAGATCAGCGCAAACCTGAGCACTCTTAAGAATAAGGTAACATCACTCGGTTTCGGTACAGATAAGTACATCACAGGTTCATACATCACAGAGATTGGCCAGGAGGTTGGTAAGTTCTATGGTTGGGATTATCAGGGCATCATCCGCACCCAGGCCCAACTCGATGAGCTGAACGCTTTGGCACAGGCTAAGGGTCTCGACGAATACCAGCCAGGTGCACAGGTAGGTGACTGTTTCTATCGCGATATCAATGGCGACGGACAGATCAACGGTGACGACCAGACCGTTCTCGGCAGTGGTCTGCCAAAAGTAAACTTCGGTCTCAGTGCACATCTGGAGTATAAGATATTCGACTTCAGCATCTCTACATTCGGTGCTCTTGGATACCATGTATCTGACTACCTCTACAACACGCTGAACTCTAGCTACGGATATGGCAACAAGGATGTAGCTGTATTAAGTGCAAACCAGTGGGATGGAGACACATATGTTTCAAGCATTCCTCGCACTTATCTCTCTAACAGTGCTACACTGGCATGGAACGATCTGTTCAGCAGCCGTCAGATTCAGAATGCTGCCTACTGGAAGATTGCCAATATTGAGTTGGGATGCAATCTGCCTAACAAGTGGTTTGGTAACTATGTTTCAGGTGTTCGTATTTACGTATCTGCTCAGAACCTCTACACCTTTACAAAATACAAGGGTTACAACGTAGACTATGCAGGCGGCACATTCACACCAGGTTACAACTTCTGCTCATATCCTACAGCACGAAGCTTCATGGCCGGTTTGAACTTCACCTTCTAAAGAATAGATTAATTGAAAATTTAAAACTTGAAGAAATATGAAACTATATAATATTTCCCTGGCTGTTCTGTTAGGCATCGGCACACTGACATCTTGCGAAAGCAAACTGGACGTGACGAACCCTAACCAGCAAACGGCAGCAACCTTTGGTTTTTCAGCCGAAGATCTTGAGGAGAACGTGATTGCTGCCTACAACCACATACGTATGGAGGGAACATACGCTCGTGTAGGTTATATGCTCGACGTTTGTCGTGGTGACGAAGTTTGGAACTCTTCTCAGGTATGGTACATGCCTTTCGATGATCTGAATGCGCCTTTCACCGATGAAATCGGACAGTGGTCATGGCGCGACTGGTATTACACCATCAACGTAACAAACTTCACTCTTTCTCGTTTGAAAGAAGACAACAGTATCCTCACCGAGCAGCAGAAGCGCATCAAGGGACAGATGTTGTTCCTCCGCGGTTTGGCTTACTATAATCTGGCTGGTTACTATCAGAATCCTATCCTGATTACCGACTATGCTACATATTCTACACTTGACGGTCTCTATGGCACCAACAACACATACGATGAGGTATGGGATCAGGTTGAGCAGGATTTTTCAGAGGCTATGACATTGCTTCCTAGCCGCAACGAAGGCGGTGAGTGGGCTAAAGGTCGCGCCACCTGTGGTGCTGCAGCAGGCTACTATGCACGTGCTCTGATGATGCGCCACAAGTACAGCGATGCTCTCACAGTACTTAAGAACATCATCAATGGTCAATATGGAACCTATAAGCTGATGGCTAACTATGGTGATAACTTCCGCGAGGGTGCTGCTTATGAAAACAACGATGAGAGTCTGTTCGAGATTCAGTATCTGGACTATGGTTCACAGGGAACCGACGACGAGTGGACACCAGTAAACACCAGTGCCAACGCTACTCAGGGTTCGGCCATCGAGTCTAACTTCGGTCCTGGCGACTTCGGTGGATGGGCTGACCTCTCTGCATCAAACTGGTTGTACGACTTGTTTAAGAAGGAGCGCACAACAAGTGGTTCACTCGACCCACGCCTCTATTGGACTATTGGTACATACGAGAATGAGTGGGAAGGCTTTGAATTCGGTAACGTATGCTATGGAACTCCTATGACAGCCGATGCACCTGTTACTACTAATAATAACTATGGTGGACTGCCTGTAGCCAAGAACACCAACTTCCGCACAGGTATTTACGACAAGGTGGTTACCGGTTTGCACTGTGGTATCAACCTTCGCATGATGCGTTACTCTGACGTTCTGTTGCGTGCTGCTGAGTGTGAGAACGAGGTTAACGGACCAACACAGCAGGCTATCGATTGGATCAACCAGGTTCGTGAGCGTGCAGGACTGGCCGATCTGAAGCTTGCCGATTTCAACTCTGCCGACAAACTGTTCGAGCAGATTGCCAATGTTGAGCGTCCAAAGGAGTTCGGTTGCGAGTTTGGTCGTGGTTTCGACCTTATCCGCTGGGGATTCTTCTACGATGCAGGACGCTTGCAGCAGCTGAAGGAGCATGGCACCTTCCGTCGTACTACCGACAAGTCAAGAGTGAAGGAGTCTGTTAGTTACTCTGAGGTTGGCGTCGATGAACAGCTTAAGAGTTCATACGACAGCTGGATTCCGGGTCACGAGTTCTTCCCAATTTATCAGGGAACACTGAACGATAACCCAAATCTTGAGGGTAACTCAGCAAACAGCAGTACCAGCAACGCCGACAAGCTGTACGGTCCGGTACACCCAGTTGTAGGCCTCTGATTTTAAATAAGAGTAAAAATAAGAACTAAGAAAAAGTATACAATTATGAGATACAATAAAATAGCAACAGCATTTTGTGCAGCAGCTCTTGGCCTGATGGCATTGACGAGCTGTGAGGGCGGTGATCTGTTCAGCATAAACGCTCCTGACTGGTTGTCGTCGAAGGCTGATTCTATAGCAGCCGAAAAGGCTAAGAACCAAGGCGATGACGTAATCGAAGGTATGGAAGAGGATGTGTACACCGTTGGTGCTACCGATTACTCTACCGGCTGGTGGGCTCAGTTCTCTAAGTACTATCAGATACCAGAGGGTGGAAAATGGATTGCTCAGTTCAACCTGAATATCAATCCAAATGCCAGCAACACCTATAAAAACTACGCAATGGTTATTTGTAACGATGAGGATCGTGGTGCTGCTAATTATAAGGAGTACGGAGCTATTCGTTTCGACAACCAGCCAAGCGGAAACTCTGAATGGGGTGACTACATCGACCGCAGTCTGGTAACAAGTGATCTCACTTTTGAGACAGATACCGACACTGGCGTTGATAAACTTGGAGGCAAGGTTACACTGACCGTTGACCGCACAAACGGTGGCTTGGTTGTTACCATGACTAATGGTACTGTAACTAAGGTTTACAACCAGACATCTCCTTTAGCAAATCTCAATGCAGATGCTTCTAACACCAATATCCGCTGCTTCCTGGTTCCAGAGGGTTCTTACATCAGTTTCCTCGGTTCTACCATCGAGCCTATCGGCGGTTTCACCTCTAGAGAGGACAAACAGCCTCTGTCGATGACTCTGAATGGTGTGCCCAAGAAGGTGCTTCAGGGAACTGACATTGCTGATGCATTTGCAAATGTAACAGCTACCGTACAGTTCGAGCAGGAGGTATCAGCTACTGTAGCAGCTAAGGATCTTACCTTCCAGGCTGTTCCTGATATGTACACACTTGGTAAGAAGATGCTTGTTGCTGCTTATGCTAAGACCTATAAGGGCGAGGCTGCTACTCCAGTTATCGCTACTGCAGAGTTCGAGGTTGTAGATAAGATGTACACCTCTATTGGTGCTACCGACAACTCTACACCATTCTGGGGCGCTCACTCTGATAATATTAAAGTGAACCCAGGCGAGACCTTCGTTTCTACTTTCACTAACTATACTAGTGGTGTCAGCAACTGGAATAACTTCTGTGTTGTTCTCTGCAGTGCTGACGGAGCAACTGAGTATGCAGTGGTACGTGCCGACAACTATGGTTGGGGCGGAGGCTATGACGCCTGCACTCACGAGGGAACACAGGGCGACTGGGCTACATGGCTCGCTGCTATGGACGGAGCAAAGGTAACTACTTACGTTACAAACAATGGCGATGGTACTGCCGATATCAAGGCTGTGATGGTTGGCAACGATGGCAATACCTATACCCAGAGCTACACAGGCATCAACACCGTTGATCCAAACAACTGCTATTTCAACTTCACTGTTGACAATAGCCACATCGAGTTCGACACCGTGATTGGTGCAGAGGACAACTCATCACCTTTCTGGGATGCTCACTCAGCCGATATCAACGTACCTGTTGGTAAGACCATGACACAGCGCTTCCGCAACTACACCAACGGTGCTAACAACTGGAACAACTTCTGCGTAGTACTGACTCGTGAGGACAACTCAGAGTATGCAGTGGTACGTGCAGACAACTACGGTTGGGGCGACAGCTATGCTGCATGCACACCAAGTGGTGGTCAGATAGACTGGGCAAGCTGGCTCTCTGCTATGGACGATGCACTGGTAACAGTATCTGTTACTAACAATGGTGGATCTGTTGACGTCAAGACTGTAATGATTGGTAACGATGGTGTAACCTATAAGCAGGATTACATTGGTATCAGTCCTACCGATGGCGACAACGTAAGAATGCGTATGACTATTGACGGAAGTCACTTAGTATTTGAATAATTGAATTAATGAAGAAGTATCTTTATATACTACTGTCTGCACTGGTTCCCATGAGTGCCGTGGCCTACACGCTGAATCGTGTCAGCGTGCACGACCCCAGCATCGTGTGGGAGCCAGTGTCCCAGACGTACTACATCTTTGGCTCGCATCGCGCATCAGCCAAGACAACCGACATGATGAATTGGACTGCCTTTACCGCACCATGGGCTACAGCTACAAGCACAAACGCTACCAACAGCGCAGCTTTGGCCGAAGCTATAAAATGGTCGAAACGAGGCAGCACCAGTTATAGTGTAGATGGTAACATGTGGGCGCCCGACGTTATTTGGAACAAAGCCATGAACAAATGGTGTATGTACCTTAGCGTAAACGGCGACAATTGGTATTCAAGCATTGTGCTACTTACATCCGACAACATCGAGGGACCTTATCTTTATCAAGGTTCTGTGGTGATGAGCGGATTCCATTCCGGCACATCCTACAAGGATACCGACTTGGAAAAAGCTATCGGCACTCAGGCATCGCTGCCTAGCCGATATGCAGTTGGTAACAAATGGGGTAACCGCTACCCCAACTGTATCGACCCATGCGTGTTCTACGATGAAAACGGTAAGTTGTGGATGTCGTACGGTTCGTGGAGCGGTGGTATATGGATGCTTGAACTTGATGAGAATACAGGTCTGCGTGATTACACGATAGATTATCCTCTGACAGGATCGGGCGACGGCATAACCATTGACCCTTACTTTGGTAAGAAAATTGCCGGTGGATTCTATGTTTCTGGTGAAGCAAGCTACATCGAATATATCGGTGGTTATTACTATCTGTTTGTAACCTATGGTGGACTTGCTGCCGGTGGTGTACCAACCGACTATAATAATGGTGGCTACCAGATGCGTGTATTCCGTTCAGAAAATCCAGACGGTCCGTTCATCGACTCGCGTAACAACAGTGCTGTATTCTCTTCATATCTGCTTAACTTCGGTCCAAAAGAAAATGACAACAACCGTGGTGAGAACATCTTCGGAGCCTATACCTCATGGGGCAATCAGGCCAAGGGAAATCTTGGTGAGCGCTCGCAAGGTCATAACTCCATCATTGCTGCAGAAGATGGTCGCACCTATCTGGTATACCATACCCGTTTCCAGAACTGGCTTGAAAGCCACCAGGTGCGTGTACACCAGGTATTCCAGAGCAAGAACGGTTGGTTGGTAGTTGCTCCTTTCGAGTATACTGGTGAGGAGGTAAAGAGTGCCGACATTGCCACAACGCAACAGATAGCTACAGACCGTATTCCTGGTAAATACAAACTGCTGATACACGAGTATAAGTTGGATCACACCAAGAAGGCGGCTGCTGAGCCTGTTGATATTGAACTGACTACTGATGGTAATATCACTGGTAAATATACAGGCACATGGAAGGTTGAGGCAGGCACATCCTACGTCACACTTAAAATAGGTAGTACTTACTACCATGGTGTGATGGTAGAACAGACCTTAGAACCCAGCACTACAAAAGCACCTGCTTTTACGGCTGTTGCTGCAACAACAGGTACTACTGCATGGGGCTATCAAACCGAATCCACTACAGGTATTCGTTCAATTGACAATGAACAGTTCTTGGACGAGCCAAGCGGCGGAGCCGAGCGGACAATTGATAACTGGTATGACCTTCAAGGTCGCAAAGTAAAATCCTCACAACGTAAAGGAATCTATATCCGAAACGGCAAGAAATACATAGTAAAATAGCATTATGAGGACATCAGTCATTTCAGTGATGCTGTTTGCCTTAAGCGCCACTATTCCAGCGCAGGCACAACAGCATCAGAGGAGGGGTTTGCCCTTCATTACAGATACACCGATGGTCCACGACCCTGTTATGGCCTATGAAGATAGTACTTATCATATCTTTGCCACAGGTATGGGCATACAGCATATGACATCTACCGACCGCAAGAACTGGACTGTTCATACAGAACCTGTAATGACAGTCATCCCAAAGTGGACCCACGATTCTGTTCCCGGTTTTACCCACCATGTATGGGCTCCAGATGTCATCCAGTGGCATGGTCGCTGGTGGATGGCGTATAGTTGTTCAACCTTTGGTAAGAACGGTTCTGCAATCGGTCTATTATCTACCCGCAAGTTGGCCTCAGGCCTCTGGGACGACGAGGGTTGTATCGTGACATCTCGCGAGAAACGCGATAATTGGAACGCCATCGACCCGAACTTTGTTATCGACGATAAGGATCAGCCCTGGATAGTATGGGGATCATTCTGGGATGGTATACAGCTTGCCCGTCTTGATACGACTATGCATATAGTAAAGGGGGGTAAACCTCAGACCATTGCCCGCCGATTTAATCTCGATAACAAGGCAAGCAAGAATGCCCTGCCCATCAATCCCAATCCGCCAAAGAATCCAACATCCGACTTTGCCGGACCAAATGCCATCGAGGCTCCATTCATTTTCAAGCACAATGGTTACTATTATCTCTTTGTATCATGGGATT
Organism: uncultured Prevotella sp.; assembly: GCA_900315765.1. Taxonomy (GTDB): domain Bacteria; phylum Bacteroidota; class Bacteroidia; order Bacteroidales; family Bacteroidaceae; genus Prevotella. Next base: position 12,996 of record ONAK01000074.1, read on the forward strand.
ACTGTTGTCAGGGTTCAAAGAGCAACTATCGTGTAGCTGTAGGCCGCAGCAAGAATGTAGAAGGTCCATATTTAGACAGTAAGGGTATAGATATGCGCTACGGTGGTGGCGATCTGTTTATCGAAGGTGACAAGAAGAATTTCGAAGCTGCCGGTCATTGCGCAGCTTATCATATTGATGACCAAGACATATTTATCTGTCATGGTTACAGTATCGCCCATAAAGGGGCATCGATTCTTATTCAGCGCCCCATCAGTTGGACTGCCGATGGATGGCCTAAATTAGCAAATTAATATTTAAAAGTGAAAATGCGAAAAGCAAAAAGAGTAATGATGACTATAGGTAATTTTAAAATGGTTAGTAGTAATGTTTGGTTGATGGCGATCACAATGCTTTTCGCTTTTCACTTTAGTTTTGTTCCATGTTCAGCCCAATCCTGGACAGCTGATAACGGAAACGGCACATATACCAATCCCCTATTCTACGATGAGTTTTCCGACCCCGACATCATCCGTGTGGGTAACGACTACTATCTGGCCGGAACCACCATGCACACCGTACCCGGTCTGGTCATACTACACTCTAAGGACCTGGTAAACTGGGAGAATATATCGTATTGTTTCGACCGTTTCGACTTTAACGATGACGCCTTCTCGCTGAAGAACCATCAAGAGATATATGGGCAAGGAGTATGGGCACCCGCCATCCGCTATGCAAACAGACAGTTTTATGTTTTCACAAACATCAATGGAAAAGGTTTGCAGTGTTACACTTCTAAAGATATACGTGGCCCATGGAAACACCATAACATGCAGGGGCGTATCTACGACCTTTCTGTACTCTTCGATGACGATGGTAAGATTTATGCTATCCATGGTTATGGCGAAGTGAAGTGCACAGAGTTGAAACCAGATATGAGCGGACCTATTGAGGAAACTGAACGCACCATCATCCCCGAAGGTAACGCCGTGGGCGAGGGGCATCACATGTACAAAATAAATGGTATGTATTACCTCATATCTACCGACTATCTCCCTAACGGACGTACACTATGCAGCCGCTCAAAGAATATTTGGGGACCATACGAAACAATCACTATAACTGCCGACGAGACTTTCGGCTACCATGCCGCACCACTAACACAAGTGCCACAAGGCGTAAAATATCGCATTGGTGAGGATGGAACCAAGTTTGGTATTCCCGCAGTCGACAAAGACGCTACTGCCTGCACCAACATCCATCAGGGCGGAATCGTTGAAGACCAAAACGGACAATGGTGGGCCTTGTTAATGATGGACTTTCATTCCATCGGCCGTACTGTCACACTTGCTCCTATCACATGGAAGGATGGTTGGCCCATGCTGGGACTTGAAGGCAACTTAGGTCGTGCCCCACGTACCTGGTTCAAGCCAAATATCAACGCAGATATTAAGCCACATGCTCCATATGAGCGAAATGAGGACTTCAATACAAAGAGTCTTGGTCGTGTTTGGCAATGGAACCATAACCCAGATGATACCAAGTGGAGTTTAAAGAACGGTCGTCTGCGCCTGCAGTCTTTGCCAGCCGAACAACTGATGTGGGCTCGCAATTCTCTGACACAACGTGTAATCGGTCCTACCAGCATAACTACCGTTGAATTATATATCAAAGGCATGAAAGATGGCGATGTAGCCGGATTAGGCAACATCAACGTACCATGCTCATGGATTGGCATTGTGAAGGATGGCAAGCAGCAGATTCTGCGGTGTTTTGAGCAGGCCACCAACGATACCGTTGATGTTGCCCTCACCTCTCACCTCTTACCTCTCGCCTCTAAAATCTACCTCCGTATGGTAGGCGATTTTGATCACGACCGGGCTCATTACGAGTATTCGCTCGACGGGACTAACTATCAGCAGTTAGGCCGCGAGATGCCCCTCAGCTATCAGCTTATTTCGTTCCAGGGTTCGCGTCACGCCCTCTTCGCCTTCAATTATAAAGGTAAGAATGGAGGCTATGCCGAATTCGACAACTTCACCGTAGAAGAGCCCCAAGCCGACCGTAGTGGCAATATTCCTTATGGAAAAACATTCCGCATGCTTTACGACACCAACTCTAATGACAAGAGTAAGCTTACCCGTTTCCGTATTATCGACAAAGGACAAGGTAAGGTCATCCTGCAATGCGAAGACGGTCGTTATGTATTTGTATCGGGTTACGGCATTGCAGGCGATGTGCGCCTCACTACCGACGCATCTAAAGCCGAGGTCTTTCTATGGCAGGACTATCTCGACCATGAGTTCATGCTGATGTCGATGCGCACACACCGCTATCTTGGCAAGAATCCTACTACAGGCAGTCCATACTCTATGGACTATACTGGTGCCGACCCAGCCCGCCGCAATGGCGCCGTATTCCGATGGGAGCCGGCTAATTAACAGTCTGAGGGTTGACACAGATTGACTGAAGGAAACAGGAGGTTCGCTGAATTTATTTGCGGACCTCCTGTTTCCATTATATCTTTGCAGCACAGAAATCAAAAATAATGCAAGATATGAAAGAGATTCTCAACAGTTTCGCTCCGATTACCCTCGGGCAGATGGATAACATACGGCTGATGAACCGTACTGACACCAAGTTTGTAACCAACATAGACAAACTCGAGAAATTGCTCATCATGGCCAAGGACGACTACTACATACAGGAAATCGATGGCGAGCGTATCGCACCTTACTATACGCTCTATTTTGACACCGAAGACCATGCCATGTACACGGCCCACGAATCAGGACATACTAACCGACAGAAACTCCGTATACGCAGTTATGTGAATTCTGGCCTGAACTTCTTGGAGGTGAAGACTAAAAACAACCACGGGCGCACCAAAAAGAAACGCGTACTCGTGCATGAGTTCAACCCCATGAAGCCCGAACGCAACATCTGCTTCCATTGCCAGAACAAGGAATTCTGCGAATATGATGCGTTCCTTCGCTCCAATCTTCAATACAACCCCTATTCCCTGTGTGAACAGTTGGAGAATCGTTTCGACCGCATTACTCTCGTGAACAAAGGAATGACCGAGCGTCTGACCATCGACATCAATTTGAAGTTTCATAATATTGCGACCGATAACTACCGCTTTATGGATCACATCGCCATTATAGAACTGAAACGCGACGGGCGCGTTTACTCGCCCATCCTTTCGCTATTAAACCAGTTGCGCATCAAGCCTCATGGTTTTTCAAAATATTGCATCGGCTCAGCCCTTACCAACAGTGATCTTCACTGCAACCGCCTGAAGCCGCGTCTGCATAGCATTGAACGCATACTCATCGCATCGTAAAAAGCACTTATTTATAATAAAAAAGAATCATGGAATTATTCGGATTATCAGAACAGTATCTGATGATGATCATCAGACTTATCATCAGTATCTTCTTCACCTGGCTTATCATCGACCGCTTGTATTATGCCAAGAGTCATCGGCGCGACTTCAGGTTCACATTTATGTTGATTCCTGTGGCAATCTTCCTCATTGTGTTCTTTATGATCTTCGTGCTCGAAGATATGAAAGGGAAGACATCGATGGGTGTGGGCATCGGACTCTTCGGCATTTTTTCCATCATGCGCTATCGTACAGACACCATGCCCGTACGCGAGATGACCTATCTCTTCATAACCATCGCCCTTGCTGTCGTCAATGCCGTGTCGGTAGATATCCCGTTTGCAGAGGTGATACTTACCAATCTCCTCGTCGCTGCTGCCGTATGGGCTGGTGAGAAACAGTTGAAGTCGAATACCACTAAGCTGGTACAATACGACCGCATAGAATTGATTATCCCCGAGCGACGTCAGGAATTAATTGACGATCTTCAGGCGCGACTTGGTCTGAACATCACCAACGTCGAAGTCGGAGCTATTGATTTCCTCAAGGATATGGCTATGCTTAAGATTACCTACGACGGACTATCTTCTCAGGAGGTCGATCATCTATTGAAATTCAAGAACGCGCAACTCACGGAGTTTTAAATATTAACATAAAAGATATGAAAAAGATTTTTGTTATGCTGATGATCCTACTGCCAATAGGCGTACAGGCTCAAAGCGAAGAGTTCGGTACATGGACCAGTATCTCCCTTGATAAGAAACTTTCGAAGAAACTAACCCTCGGCACAGAACTCGAACTGCGAACAGGTAATAATCTGAAGAATATAGACCGCTGGAGTATTGGCTTGGGTGTCGACTACCGATTAGCCAAATGGCTTAAGGCCAGTGCCGGCTATACCTATCTCTACGACTATCATCCCGAGGCGTACAGCTATCAGGACGACGGCGACCTGAACAAGCGCACCATGACCTATTTCGGCTCTCGGCACCGTCTTTATGCTTCACTTACGGCCAGTAAAGACTTCGGCAGGCTGAACATCTCGTTGCGCGAACGCTGGCAATACACTTACCGCCCAGAACAGGCTGACAAGCGAATGGATTACCAACATGCCGATCTCGGTTATAGCTATGCTGTAAAGGGAAAGGCCACCAATGTGTGGCGGAACAAGTTGCAACTGAAGTATAAGACCGACGGACTGCTGCAACCCTATCTGTATGGTGAGACCTATGTCGGTGGCAGTGGCTTCGAGAAACTGCGCCTATCGCTGGGTACTGAATTGAAGCTTTCGAAGAAAAGCTCTCTGAACGTCGGCTACGTTTATCAGAGGCCTTATGGCGATGACGATGACAATGCCACCAGGCACACTCTCAACATCGGTTACAAACTGAAGTTCTGAATCTTCATGATATTCTCTCCAATTGTCTATAAACGCCTGAGAAGTAGGTTCCTCTATTAATAAAGTAGCAACAATCCTGCGAAAGCTGCGTAACAGATCATACGAATAGGATTAATCTTCAGATAGCCAGTACCAAAAGCTGTGGCTATCAGGAGTGCGCAACTAATAAAGAACTGCCAAGGATTCTCAAAAGGGGTAGAAAAATTCTCCTTATTGCATAGCAGTAAAGTGGCTGCAGCTAACAATCCCACAACTGCAGGACGCAGGCCCACGAATATCGACTGCACCAGATGAGTCTTCATGTACTTCATGAACATCTTACTGATGAGAATCATCAAGATGAGCGATGGAAGTACCAAGGCAAAGGTAGCAGTAGCAGAACCCAGAATTGCCATCAAATGTCCAAAACCGGCATTATGGATGGCAGTATAACCACAGTAAGTGGCTGAGTTGATACCGATAGGCCCTGGCGTCATCTGCGAGATAGCCACAATATCGGTAAACTCGGATGTAGAAAGCCAGTGATGGCTCTCCACCGTCTCGTGCTGGATGAGCGACAGCATGCCATAGCCTCCACCAAAGCCGAAAAGACCTATCTTGAAGAATGTAACAAACAAACTAAGAAATATCATCTCTGTATCTCTGTATCTCTGTGTTCAAATTTACCATAAACATAGCCACCCACTGCTGCTATTATTATAATATAAATAGGTGAAACGCCAAGAGCCCAAATAGCAAGGGCACAAGCAATGGGGATCCAAATAGTATACCTATTAAGTTTAGCACGCTGACCGAGTCGGAAGGTAGGTACAGCGATGAGCGCCACCACAGCAGGACGGATGCCACGGAAGATAGCAGCCACAACAGGATTATCCTTAAACTGACTGAAAAACATCGCTATCGCCAGAATGATGAGAAACGATGGCAGGGCTGTGCCAAGGGTAGTGCAAATGGCACCACGTGTCTTGTGCAGCTTATAACCGATAAAGGTAGCTATATTGATGGCAAACACGCCAGGACAACTCTGCGCAATGGCTATCAGGTCGAGCATCTCATCTTTCGACACCCATTTCTTCCTGTTCACCACTTCCTCCTCTATCAAAGGTATCATGGCATATCCACCACCAAGGGTGAATATGCCAATCCTAAAGAATGTCTTGAATGATTCCCAGTAAATATTATTCACTATTCACTAATCACTATTCACTAATCACTATTCACTTACTTATGCGCCTCCACCCACTTACGTGCATTGACGAAGGCCTCAATCCAAGGAGTTACTTCATCCTGACGACGATCAGCAGGATACCAAGCGTTCTGCCAGGGGAATACGGCACGCTCCAGGTGAGGCATCATGCATAGATGGCGACCATCCTCAGAGCAGATACCTGCCACATTATAATCAGAACCATTAGGATTAGCAGGATAGCCGGCGTAGTTGTACTTGGCAATCACGTTGTATGCGCTCTCAGCCTCAGGCAGAGAGAACTTACCCTCGCCGTGGGCTACCCACAGACCAAGCTTGTTACCGCTCAGTGAGCCAAACATCACGCTGTTGTTCTGAGGAATGCTCAGGCTGATAAACTCACTCTCGAACTTGTGACTATCGTTGTGCAGCATCTTAGCACCCTTAGCACCAGTCAGACCGAGTTCAACCATCAGCTGGCAACCGTTACAGATACCCAGTGAGAGGGTGTCCTTGCGGGCATAGAACTTATCGAGGGCCTCCTTAGCCTTGGGGTTGAAGAGGAAGGCACCAGCCCATCCCTTAGCAGAACCCAGCACATCGGAGTTAGAGAATCCACCACAGAACACAATCATGTTGATATCCTCAAGTGTCTCACGACCAGAGATCAGGTCGGTCATCATCACGTCCTTCACATCGAAGCCAGCGAGGTAGAGGCAGTAAGCCATCTCACGCTCACCATTGGTACCCTTCTCACGGATAATGGCAGCCTTAACGCCAGTCTTCTCACGACGATCGGCCGAGATGCCATACTGAGCCAACTTTCCGGTGAAGTCCTTGTTGAACTGCATCTCGATGGGTTGCTTCTTATAGTTTGCGAAACGCTCAGCAGCCTTGCCATTGAAGCTCTGCTTGCGATCGAGGAGATAAGAGGTTTTATACCAGGTATCGCGCAGAGCATCGATATCGAAGCTAGCAGTGCTAGTCTCGCTAACATGACTAGCATGACTAGCCTGACTAGGATAAACCACCTCGATGGTGCGGCTGTTTTCTACTGGATAGCCAATCTTAGCAAAGCCAACACCCTGCTCCTCCATGAAGTCCTTGAACTCCTGCTTGTGTTCATCGCTTACCTCGATGACTACACCTGGGTTCTCTGCGAAGAGCGCCTTCACTATGTCGCCATCCTTGCAGATGTCGTGCAGGTTGATGTGCATACCACCCTTCTGGTTAGCGAAGCACATCTCGAGCAAAGTAGTGATAAGACCACCGGCAGAGATATCGTGACCAGCCAAAATCCAGCCCTTCTCAATCATCTGCTGAATAGCCATGAAGGCATCGGCGAAGTACTCGGCGTTCTTAACAGTAGGAACATCGTCGCCAACCTTACCTAAGCTCTGAGCGAAGGCAGAACCACCCAAGCGCTGCTCGTCGAAGCTGAAGTCGATATGATAGAGTGATGCGTTCTTATCGTTAACCAATACAGGGCTTACCACCTTCTTGATATCAGAAACCTCACCGCCGGCAGATACGATAACCGTTCCTGGAGAGATAATCTTCTCGCCGTTAGGATACTGCTGTGTGCAGGTCGCAGCAGAAATCTGAGAGAGCCTTCACGCCCTCATACAAACGGGCATCCTCACCCTCCTGAGAGCGGCAAGGCCACATCCAGTTGGCAGAGAGACTCAGTGAGTCCATACCCTCGGCCAATGGAGCCCATACAATATTGGTAAGAGCCTCAGCTACAGAAAGTACAGAACCAGCAGCAGGATTAGCCAAACCGGCCTGTGGAGCGTGTCCGAGAGCGGTAGCGATACCCTTCACGCCACGATAGTCGAGTGCTACAACACCACAGTCGCTCAGTGGCAACTGGATTTCGCCCTGACACTGCTGACGGGCAATCTTACCTGTTACCGATCGGTCTACCTTGTTAGTCAACCAATCCTTACAAGCTACAGCCTCAAGCTGAAGCACGCGGTCGAGGTACTCGTTAATCTTATCCTGACTATAAGTTACATCCTGATAATGACGCTCTACAGTATTATCCTTCATGATGGTCTTTGGTGAGTGACCGAACATCTGAGCCACATCCAAATCGAATGGCTTAACACCATCGCCCTGCTTGAACGAGAAGTGGGCATCGCCTGTTGTCTCACCTACTACATACAGTGGGGCACGCTCGCGCTCAGCAATCTTACGTACATGTTCGATATGCTTCTCGTCGATGAGCAGTCCCATACGCTCCTGACTCTCGTTGGCAATGATTTCCTTAGAGCTCAGAGTCTTGTCGCCGATAGGCAGCTTGGTCATATCAATCTCACCACCGCACTCCTCAACGAGCTCAGAGAGACAGTTGAGGTGACCGGCTGAACCATGGTCGTGAATAGAAACAACTGGGTTTACGTCCTCCTCACAGAGTGCACGAACCAAGTTATAGGCACGCTTCTGCATCTCAGGGTTAGCACGCTGAACGGCATTCAACTCGATACCATTGCTGTAGCGACCAGTATCTACCGACGATACAGAACCGCCACCCAGACCGATGCGGTAGTTGTCACCACCTACAACGACCACCTTATTACCCTTCTGGGGCTCCTTCTTCAGACAGTCGCGCTTGGTGCCATAACCTACGCCACCAGCCAGCATAATCACCTTATCGTAAGCATACTTGGTATCATTTGGCTCTTGGTGCTCAAAGGTAAGCACAGAACCACAAATCAGTGGCTGACCGAACTTATTACCGAAGTCAGAAGCACCGTTCGAAGCCTTAATCAGAATCTGCTCTGGTGTCTGATACAGCCACTGACGAACGGGCAGGATGTTCTCCCAATCGCGAGTCAGCTTATCATCGTCAGTCAGACGTGGGTAAGCAGTCATATAAACAGCCGTACCAGCGATAGGCCATGAACCTACGCCACCACCCATACGGTCGCGAATCTCAGTCTCAGCCTTCAGCGAGATAACACTCTCGATATCCTTTACCTGGAAGTAATCGCTGGTGCTCTGATCCTTTGGAGCAAACTGCTCTACAACAGGGCCCTGTGCGAAAGCAACATTATCCTTATAGGCCGAGAGTATCTTGTTGGGGTTCTCCTGTGTGGTCTTCTTAATCATAGCAAAGAGTGAACTTTCCATCTCCTTGCCATCGATGATGAATGTTCCACCGAATATCTTATGACGGCAGTGCTCAGAGTTAATCTGGGCGAAACCGAAGATCTCTGAATCAGTCAGCGGGCGACCATTCTGTTTCTCCAGTCCGTGCAGGTACTCGATTTCCTCTGGACTGAGGGCCAAGCCCTCCTGCTCGTTGTATTCCTCCAGATTGTCCACATACTTGATGGGCTCAGGCTTGATGTTGATGGTAAAGATATCCTGATTCAATCCATCATACATACGCTGCAGCATCTCATCATGCTCAGCATCCTTGCTGGCTGCGGGGAAGTACTCTTCTATACGCAAAATGCCGCTGAGTCCCATATTCTGAGTTATCTCAACGGCATTTGTTGACCAAGGGGTCACCATTTCACGGCGTGGACCGACATAGAATCCATCTAACGTTTGTGAATCCAACATGGTTGCACCGCCGTAAAGCCAGTTTAACTCATTGATTTCCTGTTCACTAAGTGAGTGATCAACCTCAGTGGCAATCACCGATTTCTGTGGGGTCTGAAAGAAGCAAATCATACCTTATTATATTATATATTTTCAATTTTGCGTGCAAAGGTACTATTTTTTATCTTAACTAACAAATTTAAATACCAAAACATTTGGAACTTTAGATTATATTTCATATATTTGCCCCAAACAATCAATATTATTATCCTATAAAACTATAAATAAAAATGAAGAAACTATTACTCATTGCCATGATTGTCATGTCGCAATCCATATTGGCAGACGGTATTAGTGTGATTAGTTTCAAATTATTGGAGACTGACCTTACTGCCAATACCAGAGGAACAGAAAGACGTGATCAAAATGGTGACAAGGCAGCACTAATCAAGATTGTGACACCCGAAAGAGGATTCCGCTACGACGGAGGTTCGCTTGGAATCGTAGGGACAGAAGAGAAAACTGGCGAAATATGGCTATATGTGCCACCGCGAGCACAGAAACTTACCATATCACATCAAGTGTTTGGTGTAATGCGCGACTATTACTACCCCACATCTATCCAGGGTGGACGTACATACGAGATGTTACTTGACATCGGTACAGGTCGCTATGTTACCATCACCACATCACAAGCAAAGAGTGACGTAACCCTAGATGGAGAATATCTGGGCAAATCACCTATCTACAATAAGTACTTGACCTACGGACGTCATGCTGTATTTGCCCAAAACGACATCTACGAGGGAAATGACACAATTATAGTGGCAACTACCGATGCGAAGGAGACCAAGATGGCCAACATAGAGATGCAAAATATGAGCGATCACTTCGGCGAAGTATATATCTCTGTAGAAAACAATGCAGAAATCTGGTTCAACGGCCAACAGGTGGGTACAGGCAAATGGTTTACACAGCTACGTGAAGGTTCGTACACTATAGAAACCCGCAAGTCAGATTGTGACCCTATGAGAACAAACTTCAGAGTAGAACCCAAGAGATATAACCAAATTACTGCTTATCCGCCATCACCCCACACTGGTATATTAAACATCTTTACTCGACCGCGCAATGTCACAGCTCTTCTTAACGGAATGGAGCGTATCGACCTGACCCAAATTGCTGTTCTGCCTGTTGGAACATACCAACTGGACATCAGTAAGCATGGCTATATCGGCACCACCAATGAGTATACCATTAAGCACAACATTACTACTACAGATACCATAAATCTTGAAAAAATAGAGTATATCAAGCATTTTGCATTTTATTTCGGAGCGGGCTTTAACTACCGTCAGATGTATGGTGTCAGTGCGATGGCCGGCTGCATTCTCTGGAATATCGATCTACAGGCCAGCTACACTTTAGGTCTTGGCTCATCTGATCCCGTCAGATGGTATACTGCTGATGACAATGTTGCTTATATGAGCAGCATTACCTACAAAAGATCTACATTTGCCGCTAAACTAGGTTATCAGATAAGGCTCACTGAGCGACTAGGCATAACACCTCAGGTTGGTTATCATATTGAACAATTAACAGGTACAGTTATTGATGGCACCAACCTGTACGGTGATAAAGCATCAGCCAGTTGCGTCTCTGCAAGTGCTAAATTCATATATGCCCCCCTTCGACACTTTCAACTCTTTATCGCGCCTGAATTTTCTCTCGGCCTAACCAAGGATGACGAATTCAATCGTATAGATGCCGCCAGCGACATTGCTGCCGGTGGATTCATGATTAGCGCAGGCGCCTTCCTTAGTTTCTAATTTACCCATGTTATATAAATTCAAAGACATATGAAAGCAAAGGTATTCAACAAGATATTGACTTCCCTTTCGTTACTTATGATTCTTACTGCTTGTAAGGGCGAATTTGCAAACGAAGTAATCCCTGCCAGAGAAATGCTAAGGGTACTAGACGGCACTATTGAAATACAATCCGACGTCGAGGAAACCATTGTAAACGTCACCGCCGATTGTCATTGGAAAGTGGATAGTCTTGACTCTGGAGATTTTGGTAGCAATCTGACAATTCGACCACGCGAAGGCGTAGGCGACGGAGTGCTTGTTATCGGTAATGACCAGAACACAACCAATGCAGACCGTACAGCACTAATAGTACTGGCTTCTGATGGCGGTTTGCGACAAAAAGTTACGATAAGACAGACAGGAAAGGGAGACGGTATCAACCTTTCGCGCGGATCATTCACATTCGATACAGAGCCTACTGAGGCACAGTTCTTAACTATCAGCAGTAACACCCAGTGGAAAATAGAGATTCCAGAAGGAGTTAACTGGGTAACACTCGACAAGACAAGCGGTGAAAGTGGCGAGAGCCTCATCCAAATCAAGGCCCAGCCTTCGTCTACAGATGCGCTTCGTTCCACTTCTTTGTCAGTATTATATGGCGAATCCTTTAATAAAGTAGAAGAGTTTACTATTTCGCAAAAAGGTCTTACTAATTTATATCTCGAAACAGTCGAAAGCGTTGGTCGCTTTGAGTCGACTGGTGGCGAAACCGTGATTCATGTAGAAAGCAATGCTCAGTGGTTTGCATTCATACCTTCATCGATATCTTGGTTGCACTTTGATGCTGAACTCGACTCGTTAACCTCTGAAGGAACTGCTTCTAGGATTGGCAACGGTGATTTGCATATCAAGTGTGATGAAAATAGCACCTCACGCGACCGCACCACAGGTGTGGTCATTGTGGCTGGCAGCCGAAGTCCCAAGGAAGTTGTTGTAACTATGGAACAAGTGAGAAACGGCTCAATATTGCCATTGGAAACCTCAGTCAGCCTAAGCGAACTGAGCGTATCATACGACTTAGCCAATTTCCTTATAAGTGTTGTATCAGAAGAGGTTGTTGGAGATTTCGGACTCGTTTACAGCACCAATGCCCATCCTACAGTATCCGAAGGTCGGAAGATAGTTACTGGTAACGGAGGTTTGTCTTCTGCGATGGCTTATAAGTTAGAAGGGCTTGAAACCAACACCACTTATTATGTTCGTGCTTTTGTGGAGAAGAAATCTACTCAAGAAACTCTATATAGCGACGAATTGACAGTTACCACATTAGCCTACTCTGCAATGATAGGAGAAGTAAGGTCGCTTTACGTAGGTGATACTTATGCCGACATGCGATTCAGTTATGTGGCCGACGAAGAGATAATCGATTGTGGCTTTGTATATAGCGGCACTAATGAGACTCCTACTCGCGAAAACGACACTATGGTAACTATCGGTCATAGCGGAATGGGAGGCAACGTAATGACAACTATTGCTGATCTTGAGAAGTCTACCACCTATTATATACGTGGTTATCTGCTCACCAAGCAAGGCATCATATATAGCCCGAATGTGGTTACTATCAAGACTTCAAAGACGAGCAAAGAGCCTGGAGAGAGCAGCAATCCCGACCCACAATTCTAACGTAAAAAGTAATAGGCCATGAAGAAGCTAATAATAAGTATCACTGCGTTGCTGGGCGTTATGGTGCCCAGCATCACAATGGCGCAAGGAACAGGCCCAGAGCCATATGCGGTACTAAGCGAAAGCAATACAAAGCTTACGTTCTACTACAATGATAATAAACCTAGCGAAGATTGGAATAGTTATGCCTCAACTATTACATCAGTTGTTTTCGACGAATCATTTGCTAACTGTACTTCATTGGAAAGTACGGCGTATTGGTTTTATGACTGTACCAATTTGGCCAGTATTACAGGTATAGAACACCTCAACACTGCCTCTGTGAAGAACATGAATAGCATGTTCTATCGTTGTTCCAAACTGACAAGTCTTGACGTGAGCGGCTTCAATACAAGCAGTGCAACAAACATGAGTTTTATGTTCTTTAACTGTTCACGTCTAGAAACCCTTGAAGTGAGTAACTTCGATACTTCTAGTGCAAAGAACATAAGCGGCATGTTCTATAACTGTTCTGGTCTGACGAGTCTTGACGTGAGTCATTTCAATACAGCCAATGTGACAAACATGAGCGGCATGTTCAGAGATTGTAGAAATCTGTCGAGTCTTGACGTTAGCGACTTCAATACGACCAATGTGACAGACATGAGTTCTATGTTCTATTGGTGTTCCGGTCTGACGAGCCTAGATGTGAGTAGCTTTAACACAGACAAAGTAACAAAAATAAGCGCCATGTTCAATGGCTGTTCAAGTCTGACAACCCTTAACTTGAGTAACTTCAATACATCCAATGTGTCAGACCTGAGCGAAATGTTCCAAGGTTGTTTAGGGTTAACAAGTCTTGACTTGAGTAGCTTCAATACAGACAATGTAACGAACATGAAAAGTATGTTCTATAATTGTTCTAGCCTGGCAAGCCTTGACTTGAGTGGTTTCAATACAGCAAAAGTGACAACCATGGAATATATGTTCGGAGGTTGTTCTAGCATGACGAGTCTTGACTTGAGTAACTTCGTTACAAACAATGTTACGAACATGAGCGGTATGTTCTCTGGCTGTTCTGGACTAACGAGTCTCAACATAAGCAGTTTCAACACAGGCAGTGTAAAAGCCATGTATGAAATGTTTAAAGACTGTTCCAATCTGCCGAGCATTAACTTGAGCAACTTCAATACGGAGAATGTAACAAACATGTATTGGATGTTTGGTAACTGTTCTAGTCTAACAACCATTAACTTAAGTAGCTTCAATACGACCAATGTGATAGAAATGACTTCTATGTTCAATGGCTGTTCAGGGCTGACAAGCATTGACGTAAGTAATTTCAATACGGCCAATGTAACGAACATGGGCGGCTTATTCTCTGGTTGTTCTGGGCTGACGAGTCTCAATTTGAGCAATTTCAATACAAACAATGTGACGAACATGGCCGTTTTGTTCAATGGCTGTTCTGGCTTGACCATCCTTGATTTGAATAATTTCAATACGGCCAATGTAACGAACATGAGCAGTATGTTCAATGGCTGTTCTGGGCTGACGGAGCTTGATGTTAGCAATTTCAATACGGCCAATGTAAAGGACATGACCAAAATGTTCTATGATTGTACTAGTCTAACATCCATTTATGTAGATGACAATTGGAGTACAGAGGCTGTCACATCAAGTAACAGCATGTTCTATAACTGTTCAAACCTCGTCGGTGGAAAAGGAACTACCTATATTTCCCCAAACTATAATGCAACCTATGCCCGTATCGACGACCCAGATAATGGTAATCCTGGTTACTTGACAGACGTTGCAGACAAAGGCAAAGTTCTGGAGCCCTACGCAGTGCTAACGGATAATGATGACGAGATAACAACTGATGCAGGCACTATTAAAGGTAAGACACTCACTTTCTACTACGATAAGCAGAAAGAGACACGCAGCGGTATGGATCTGACGTACACCCCGTGGCGTGATGATGAAACCAAGGAAACAATCACCAAGGTGGTGTTCGACGCATCGTTTGCTGATTGCACCAGCCTGACAACAACTGATAGTTGGTTCAACGAGTGTTCTAATCTGGCAACCATCGAGAACATCAGCAACCTGAAAACCGAACATGTCACCAACATGAGTGCGATGTTCAGAATGTGTACCTCACTTACCAGTATCGACTTCGAAAACTTCAATACGAGCAATGCTACAACTTTAGACAACATGTTCTTTGGTTGTACAGGTTTGACCAACCTCGACTTGAGTCATTTCAATACTGCAAATGTAGAAGACATGCACAGCATGTTCGCAGGCTGTACCAAATTGACAACGCTTGACCTAAGCCATTTCGAAACGAGTAGCCTAACAAACATACAGGGAATGTTTTCAGGCTGTGAGTTATTAGAGACTGTTGACCTCAGCAGTTGGAACACCGCAAGTGTTACAGACGTCCGATTCCTGTTTAATTACTGTACAAGTCTAACGACAGTATATGTTGGTTCCACATGGGACCTATCGAGCGTAACGACAGAAATGGGTAGCTACGTGTTTAACAACTGTAACAACATCGGAGGAGGACAAGGCACCTCATATAGTAGCAGCCATATCGACCACACCTACGCCCGTATCGACGATCCAGATAATGGAAATCCAGGTTACTTTACAGACGTTGCAGATAAATATAAGGTTCCAGAGCCTTACGCCGTGCTGAAGGAGAATGGAGATGAAATAACAACTGATGATGGAACTATTACAGGCAAGACACTTACATTCTACTACGATTCTAAGAAAAAGGATAGCGATTTTGAAATTGTACCATTCTCTTCTGAAAGTGACAGAGGGTGGGATAGCGAAAGAGGTTACATTACAGAGGTTGAATTCGATGCATCCTTTGCCAATTGCAAGACTTTGACAAGCACCGCTTATTGGTTCAGTTATTGCGCAAACTTAAAAAAGATCACACACATTGAGTACTTAGTAACTGATGATGTGGAAAATATGGCGGCAATGTTTAGGGGTTGTTCAGATCTTACTGACCTTGATTTTAGCCACTTTAATACAGCTAATGTAAAGGATATGAGCGAATTGTTCCATACAGGTCCCAAAAGTCTCGATTTGAGAAGCTTCGATACTCGCAATGTAACTGACATGAGCGCTATGTTTTACTATTCTAGTGTTACGAGCCTTGATTTAAGCAGTTTCGATACTCGTAATGTAGAAAATATGAATGGTATGTTCATACAGTGTTCTAGTCTGAGCACTCTTGATTTGAGCAATTTCGAGACAGAAAACGTAAAAAACATGGCTTCTATGTTCTATCGTTGTACTGGTCTGACAAGCCTTAATGTGAGCAACTTCAATACTGCCAACGTGACAACCATGAAAGACATGTTTAAAGGGTGTTCTCATCTGACGACTCTTGATTTGGGCAGTTTCAATACAGGGAACGTGAAAGACATGTCAGAAATGTTCTGGGATTGTGGTCGTTTGAAAACCATCTTTGTCAGCGAATGGAATACATCTGCTTTAGAAGAAGGGAAAGACAAACTTATGTTTGAGTTCAGCACAAGTCTTGTTGGCGGGCAAGGAACGAAATATTCTGCAAGCTATACCGATGCTACTTATGCCCGCATTGACAATCTCCCGGATAATCCAGGCTATTTTACTCGAAGTGGAGATGAGCCTTATAAGGCCCCAGAAGCCTATGCCGTATTGAGCGACAATAATACCGTACTTACATTCTATTACAACAAGAATAAGGGAGAAGACGCCTTTGATGTCAAATCGTTTAATTCAATAACTGATAGAGGATGGAATGACGTAAGTAGTAATATTACCAAGGTTGTATTCGATGCCTCATTCGCCGAATGTACCACGCTGACCAGCACTGCATATTGGTTTGAAGGGTTCTCTAGTCTGACAACATTTGAAGGCTCCAATCTCGTTACATCTAGAGTGACGAACATGATCGCAATGTTCTCTGGTTGCTCTAGTCTGACAAGCCTTGACGTAAGTAGCTTCAATACGGTCAATGTGACGAACATGACATCCATGTTCCAAGACTGTTCTAATCTACAGACGATATCTGTAGGCAGAGACTGGATTACAAAAAAATCAACGAATGGTAACAATATGTTCTCAGGTTGTACTAGTCTCGTTGGTGGCGCAGGCACAAGCTTCAATTCTAGTGCTGTAAATCATTATTACGCTCATGTTGATGGTGGTGCTGATAATCCCGGCTATTTTACACTTAGTGCTGATGCACCTACGAAGTCACCAGAACCATATGCATTGTTGAGCGATGACGGCAAAGTACTATCCATCTACTACGATGATATGAAGAGCAGCCATATTATCTTAAATATGATCAGTATCGATGAAGGATTTATGTATAATAACATCGGGTGGCCATACGGAACAAGCCAAACTGTGACTACCGTAATATTCGATCCATCGTTTGCTGATTGCCGGCTGAAGAATCTTAATAGTATGTTCAGAGGATTTACCAAGCTCTCAAATATAAATGGCATTGAATATTTGAATACCAGCGAAGTGACGGATATGTATCTTATGTTTGCCTACTGTTATGAGCTTAAAAATATTGACTTGAGCAACTTCAACACATCAAATGCTGTAAGAATGTATGGCATGTTCGAGTATTGTACTTCACTCACGGCTCTCGATTTGAGCAGTTTCAATACATCAAAGCTTCGTGATATATCCTGTATGTTCTATGGTGATAATGCACTTAAGACTATATATGTAGGTAGTGGTTGGAATACATCTCAGATTATCAACCCCGATAGTCTTGATATGGTATTTAAACGATGCGAAAATCTAGTTGGCGGAAAAGGTACTATGTATGATGAAAGCCGATATGAGTATAGTGATACCGACGGAGCCTATGCCCGTATCGATGGTAGTTCGGGTAAGCCTGGCTACATGACAGATATAAATACGCGTAGTGCTTATGCAGTATTAAGCGATGAAAATACTGTGATGACGTTATATTACGATGGTCTGAAAGGTGTACGCGGCGGAATAAATATTGGTGATTGGTATAGCTTTACTACAAGTGTTAGATCTGTTGTCTTTGATGAATCGTTTGCAAGCTATACTTCATTAACAAGTACAAGTTGTTGGTTTTCTGGATTTAATTATTTGGAAAGTATTACAGGTATAGAGCACCTCAAGACAGACAATGTGATTGATATGAGTGATATGTTCCATTACTGTTCTGTTTTGACGAGTCTTGACCTAAGCGGATTTAATACGAGCAATGTGACGGACATGAGTGAGATGTTTAATAAATGTTACGGTCTAACCAGTCTTGACGTGAGCAACTTCAACACAGCCAATGTGACGGACATGAGAAATATGTTTTGTGGCTGTATGAGCTTGTCTAGTCTTGACGTGAGCAACTTCAACACGGGCAATGTGACAGACATGGGGTATATGTTCTTTGGCTGTTCGAGCCTGACGAGCTTAGACTTGAGCGGGTTCAATACAACCAATGTGACGAACATGGGGTATATGTTCGATGATTGCTATAATCTGTCGAGTCTAGACGTAAGTGGATTCAATACGAACAATGTAACGGACATGGGATGGATGTTCAGTGATTGCTCTAGACTGACGAGTCTTGACATGAGTAATTTCAGCACGATCAATGTGACGAATATGACTGGTTTGTTTTCTGGCTGTTCAAGTCTGACAAGTCTTGACCTGAGTAGTTTCAACACTGCTAATGTAACGAGCATGACTCAGATGTTCTCTAATTGCGATAATCTGAGAACAATCTTTGTAGGAGAAGATTGGGGAACCACAAAGGTAAACTCCAGCCTGCACATGTTTTATCAATGTAAAACACTCGTTGGTGGAGCTGGAACTGTTTATGACGGAGGTCATATAGATAAAGCCTATGCCCGCATTGATGGTGGGGCTAATAGTTCTACTCCAGGCTACTTTACCCGGAGTGGTGAAGAGCCATACAGATTCCCAGAAGCATATGCCGTGCTGACGGAAAATGATGATTACGTGACAACTGATGAGGGTACACTAAAACAAAAGACGCTTACCTTCTACTACGACTCCCATAAAGAGAGTAGAGGTGGTATGAGCGTTGGTCCGTTTGCTTTAGATTCAGATATGGCATGGTTTAATCAGACGAAAAGCATTACAACCGTTGTCTTCGACAATTCGTTTGCCAACTGCACCACATTGACAAGCACTGCTCATTGGTTTGAAAGATGTTCAAACATATCATCAATCTTAGGTATAGATAATCTTAAGACGGATAAAGTTACGAACATGGCCAGGATGTTCGAATACTGTTCTAGTTTGACGAGCCTTGACTTGAGTGGTTTCAAGACAGACAATGTGACAGACATGAGCTGCATGTTTGGCAATTGTTCTGGTCTGACGAGCCTTAACATAAGTAGTTTCAACACAGAGAATGTGACGGACATGATTAGTATGTTCCATGGCTGTTCTGGCTTGACTAACCTTGATGTAACTAATTTCAAGACAGACAATGTGACGGATATGAATGGTATGTTCTCCGACTGTTCTAGTTTGAAGAGCCTTGATTTGAGCGGATTTAACACAGAGAGTGTAACGGGTATGCAGGCTATGTTCAGTGGTTGTTCTAATTTGGGAACCATCTATGTAGGAGATAAATGGAATGTTTCTAGTGTTACGTATCGTTTATTTGTGTTCGAAGATTGTACTGCTCTAGTTGGCGGTGCAGGAACTCCTTATGATCCAAATCATACAGACACAGAGTATGCCCGCATTGATGGTGGACCAGACAGTGATACTCCAGGCTACTTCGCCGTGTTGACGGATAATGAGCATGTCATTTATATTAATGAAGTTCCAATTAACGGTAAAACCCTTACCTTCTATTATGATAAGAATAAAACGGAGAGAGAAGGTATGAGTGTTGGACCGTTTGAGACTTGGACAGATAGAGGATGGAATGATGATCGAGAGTCTATTACATCAGTAGAATTCGACACGTCATTTTCAAAATGTACCACTTTGAAGAGTACGGCTTATTGGTTTGAAGGTTGCACAAACCTGACATTATTTAGTGGTCTTGACAACCTAAAGACGGATAATGTGGAAGACATGACATGTATGTTTGCTAACTGTTTTTATCTACGCTATCTTGACATTAGCGGATTCAATACAGGAAAAGTAACATCGATGATGGGTATGTTCTATGATTGTAATTTTTTGGAAACCATCTTTGTCGGTGAAAAATGGAATACGGATAACCTCACAAATCTGGGGGGAAATTCCATGTTTTCTTTTTGTGATCGGCTTGTTGGTGGTCAGGGAACTAAATATGCTGACAACTACATTAATGATCATACATATGCTCACATCGACGAAGGCACTTCGAATCCAGGATACTTTACAGATATTAAATCGCCATATCCGTATGCTGTGATAAGTGACGAAAATACCAAAGTAACATTCTATTACGATGCAAAGAGAAAGGAGAGAAATGGTATATGGTTATTGTATTGGCATAAGTATAGTGAAAGTATTACTCAAGTTATCTTCGAAAGTTCGTTTGCTGAATACAAGGATCTTCCAGATCTAGAATGTTGGTTTGCTGGTTGTTCAAAATTGACATCTATCGAAGGCTTTAGCAATTTGAATACAGAGAAAATAACAAACATGCGAGGCATGTTCATAAATTGTTCAAGTCTAACGACACTTGATTTGAGTAGCTTAAATACCTCTAATGTGACGACTATGGCTCAAATGTTCCAGGGCTGTTCTAATCTGGAAAGCCTTAACATAAGTTTCGAAAATACAGGCGAGGTAATAACTATGCAAAACATGTTCGGAGACTGTTCCAAGCTTAAGAATCTTAATTTAAGCAACTTTAACACCGCTAAGTTAGAGGTTATGAGCAATCTGTTCTCGGGCTGTTCTAATCTGGAAAGCCTTGACATAAGTTTCGAAAATACAGGTAAGGTAATATATATGCAAAACGTGTTCGAAGGCTGTTCCAAGCTTAAGAGTCTTGATTTAAGCAGCTTTAACACAGAAAATGTAACGCATATGTCGGGCATGTTTAGTGAATGTTCCAGTCTGACGGATCTTGATCTGAGCAATTTCATGACAAACAAAGTAGAGGACATGAGCAATATGTTCAATAATTGTTCAAGCTTAGCAACCATTTATGTAAGTAGCCTATGGAATACCGAGGCTGTAACGGAAAGCACAGACATGTTCTCCGGTTGTACCAGTCTTGTTGGTGGAGCAGGTACTACTTATGCTGATGCATATAAAGATGTAGCCTACGCCCATATTGATGATACATCTAATCCTGGTTACCTGACAGATGCAAACTCGCGAGAGCCATACGCCGTGCTGAGTGACAATGATGATGAAGTGACTGTTGATGGAATCATTGTTAATGGAAAAACGCTTACCTTCTATTACGATAATAATAGAGGAGAAGATGGAATGGATATTGGACCGTTTAACTATTTTGATACACGAGGTTGGAATGACGCTGATTCAACTATTACATCTGTCGTTTTTGATGCTTCATTTACCAGTTGCAATTCATTAAAAAGTACAGCTTATTGGTTCCACGGATGTAAAAATCTTACTACAATCACAGGCATAGAGAACCTCAAAACAGACAATGTGACGGACATGAACCGGATGTTCTGTTACTGTTCAAAACTTACGAGCCTTGATGTAAGCGGATTAAACACAGCCAATGTGACAACAATGTACGATATGTTCTCTGGTTGTTCTAGTTTGACGAGCCTTGACCTAAGTGGATTCAACACGAGCAAAGTGACAAACATGGGATATATGTTTAATGAATGTTCTAGTCTGACGACCCTTGACATAAGCGGATTCAATACGGACAATGTGACTGACATGAATTTTATGTTCTATGGATGTTTTAGCCTGACGAGCCTTGACGTGAGCGGATTCAATACGGAGAATGTAACAAACATGTATGGTATGTTCTATGACTGTTCAGGTTTGACGAGCCTTGACGTAAGTGGATTCAAGACGGACAATGTGACATACATGGGGTGGATGTTCACAAGCTGTTCTAGTTTAGCAAGCCTTGACGTAAGTGGATTCAAGACGGACAATGTGACTGACATGAATTTTATGTTCTATGGATGTTCCAGCCTGACGAGCCTTGACGTGAGCGGATTCAATACGGAGAATGTAACGGGAATGGATTGTATGTTTTTTGACTGTTCTAGCTTGACGAATCTTGACGTGAGCGGATTCAATACGGACAATGTGACAGACATGGGGTTTATGTTCTCAGGCTGTTCTAGTTTGACCAGCCTTGACGTGAGTGGGTTCAAGACAGACGAAGTGACAAGCATGAAGTGGATGTTCCATGGATGTTCCAGTCTGACGAGCCTTGACGTGAGTGGTTTTAATACGGAGAATGTAGCGAGCATGGTTGGTATGTTCGAAGGCTGTTCCTGTTTGACGAGCCTTGACGTGAGCGGATTCAATACGGAGAATGTAACGGGAATGGAATGTATGTTTTTTGACTGTTCTAGCTTGACGAATCTTGACGTGAGTGGATTCAATACGACCAATGTGACAGACATACATAGGATGTTCTATGGATGTTCTAGTCTGACAAGTCTTGACTTGAGCAGTTTCAATATATCAAAAGTGGAATATGATGCAGACAACGATTGTTATGGAATAGAATATATGTTCTCTGGTTGTTCTGCTTTAACTACCATTTATGTGGGTGAGGGCTGGAATATCGAGAATTTGACTGAGAGCACTGATGTATTCAAAGATTGTACTGCTCTAGTTGGCGGTGCAGGAACTCCTTATGATCCAAATCATACAGACACAGAGTATGCACGTATCGATGACCCAGATAACAGTAAGCCTGGCTATTTCACCAAAGCTGGCAAGTTGGGCGATGTGAATGGTGATGGCTTTGTGAACATCGCGGATGCTCAGGCTATGGTTAGTTACATCTTGGGTACATACGAAGGTACATTCAATGTGGGTAGTAAACATTACGCTCGAGGATGACACCAATAATCCTAGCGGAAGCAGAGCCTTTACTCGTGGCGATAACAGCCAGGCTGAGATGATCAGACTGAAAGCAGAAGCCAACAACATCTATCTGAGTATCGACGAGGCAGAACGATTCACTGCCTTCCAGTTCGATATAACCTTGCCAGAAGGTGTAGAACTTACTGGCGTGGAATTGGCTGCTGGTACAACTGATCATATGTTGAAGTTCGTCAAGCACAGAGGTAACAGGTATCGCGTAGTCGGACTGTCGTTTACCAACGAATTGCTGGCAACTTCCGATGGTAAGTTGATTATGCTTCAGGTTTCTGACGCAGTTATTGAAAACGACGTAAGTATAGATAATGTACTCTTTGTGACACCTAGCAACAAGGTGGTTACACACATCGGCGGAATAGAATATAACCAGCAGGCTGAGGATGACACCATCTACAACCTGAGCGGTCAGAAGCTGAATGTAAAGAGACAGCAACTGAGTAAGGGAGTTTACATTATTAACCACAAAAAGGTGATAATTAAATAATGAAAGCTATGCGTAAAAGAATAATGTGGTTTGCCATCTTACTATTGGCAATATGTAATAAGATAGCGGCAGAGGATAGGGTGTACGTCAGTGACTTCAGTATCTCCCCAGGAGAGACGAGGCAGGTCAGCGTGATGTTGGATAACGAAGACGCCTATGTAGGTTTCCAGTTCGATGTGTATCTGCCTGATGGATTCACCATAACGTCTTGCTCCAAGAGCGACCGAATACCCGATGGTACCACTGTATTGGGTAATCAGCGGACTGACGATACCGGCAGTTTCTATCGAGTTATAGGCGCTTCATTGACGGGTAATGCGATAACGGGCACGAGCGGTGCTATTGCCACACTCACCATCACGGCGGATGCAAGTGTCGCTCTCAACGATTACACAGGCTATCTCCGCAATATAAAGGTGTCGAAAGCCAACGGCACTGGT
>ONAK01000078.1 GCA_900315765.1 uncultured Prevotella sp.
TAACTAAGAGCTCGATTCTGAGCCTTTTGATACTGATCTAATTTCTTCCTTTTCATAAAAGGTGACTTTAGGTGTCAACCTTATCTACAAAAAGACAATATGACTTCACTTTGATTTTCTACTCAATATTATATTACGAGCACTAGTGGTTTTGGTAATCAAAGTTTGTCAAACACAATCCGCAATAACAAAGAAATTTCCCAAAAACTTGCCGGTATCGGCAAAAAGTTGTATATTTGCGGCGTTAATTGGCGTAAAAACTTGCCGATAGCGTTGAAACATGGAGTATATATTATCATGGGGTCGATTCTTTGCTATGCCGCTTTGCAAAGCATAGAATGCGGTTCTTTTCATATCGTTATCTGTTTCTAATGACTCTGAATGTAAATGTCTGACAGCCCATCAGTCCTGTGCCGTCGATAGCCTCCACGATGCCAATAAACTCGGTATTGACATCTGACGCATTAAAGGATCTCACGCTGGGGATAATAACCCTGAGCCTTCCACATTCCATACATCCGCAGCAGTTCTTCCTCAGTGTATTGTGGCCCGGAATACTTGACACTTGAGATGTCTGTCACTATCCAACTGCCATCACTCCCAACAGGCTCATATTTAATCAGTTCGTAGTTCTCACCTCGTTTGGGCATAAGTCGCTTACCTGAATAAGTGGTTACTGAGCATCCATCGGGATGATGGGAATAGCCTTTATAGTTGTTCAGGTAATGTGATGCCTGACCAGCTTTACACTCACAAACCCACTCACCACTTGCCATTGTAGCCAGACTGTCAAGATAACCCGTCACTTTGTCGCGATAGGGTGAACGTCGTTTGGCCGTAACATAGATATCTTTTAATACTACCGTTCCAAAACCATTGGTAATAGCCCGTTCTCCGTTGGCTGTCTCATAGATATAGTTCTGCGGTAGGTTTCTTGGTCTGCCTTGCTGATAGAAATTAATGCTGTCGAACGGATTGATAATTGTCAGTTTTGCCTTGTACTTTTCGCTCAGCAGTGGCTTCAGGTAGATATTTCCGCGCATAGTCATCATCTGGTCTGGCGTAATTTCAAAGCATCCAATGGAATCCGTCAAGATGAAGCAGGAATCACTCCGGAGCGAAAACGCACTGATTAGTTGCATTTTGTTGGTGAGTTTGTTGCTGGTTGTTTCTTTACCATACAACCCGTCCGTCAAAATTTGTCGTCCTTTTATCGGCTTCTCATTCCAGACATAGGAACGCCAGCCTTGCGTCATCAGTAACAGGTCAAGTGCCTGTAAACGGTCTTCGTTCCGTTCGTCAAAATAGTAAGTAGGGTTGAAGATGTTACCCCGAATTTCTTCGGACAAATGACAATGGGATAGGATATTCTCATGCCCAGGCAGATAGAGATAGGCTTTGTCGAAGATACTTACGGCCAGTTCTGCTTTGAGAGGCAGACCAGAAGAATCAGTGACTTTCAGACATACTTTTCCCTCGTCGCGTCTGTTGTATTGCTGACGGTCTGTTGAAACGGTGATGTTCAGCTGTTGCGTAGGGTTGACATATACCAATCGTTCTGCAACAGGATAGTCGTTTTCGTCAGATAACGTAATTTCAGTAATCCCTTGTAATGGAAACCTATCTATTGGCAGTCTGACTATTTGCTGACCTTTTACTATTCCCCTGGCAGTACAGCAAGGAACACCTCTTTGTTTCGCAAATACCGTGAAAGGATGTGGGAGACTATCGGATGAGGATACAAGCATTGTGACGCTGGTATTATTGTTGCGTAATACGCGAAGTGCCATACCTGTCCGTTCTATTGCTGGAAGTGAATATGTCCTGCCATCAGTTAGTACCACCTTATAATCCTTACCCTGTCGTGGTGTTAAGGCAAACTTACCCATTCCATCATGCACACTTATGAATGATGCAATTTCTTTCCCATCCTCCAAGACCTTGCCTGTGACATCATCAGGAAACCCTTTTCCGTATGTTGCCTTGAAAGCCATCACGCAGTTGATACCATCTACCAAATGCCCACCTTCTGGGAAAAGGTCAAAACGATGTTTTGCCGTCAGCCGTTGTATTGAATCGCTTTTGACCGTTTCTGCCGAAATGGAATCCATTTGTGTCACACGCTCTACCACTCGGATCCGTCGTGGATGAGTATTTGTAGTACTGTCTGCCGTAAAGGAAGAACGCGTATAACCCTCCATATAATATTCCCCCTGCTGCCAATTCTCTCCGATATAAATATGTCCGTCGCCTCGTCCTGCCATAAGGGGATATTTCTCACTCCATATTACCTCACCTTTTTCGTTTCGCATTTGCAGATAGAGCGTTTGACTTTTATCAGACAAGACCAAAGTCTGCCTATCCATCAGATATGCCTTGAACCACAAATCTTCTCCTGTCTCGCATATCTCTTTAGATGGCAGCAGATACACTATATCACGATTCCCATTAGCAAAGACATTGCAGTCCTTTAAGCTGTCGGTTTGAGCCATTTCGGATGTCGCTGCTGACAGCATCGCCAGCAGGAGCAGAAATCGTCTGTAGTGTCTCATCGTGTTCATATTCATTTCGTTTTATTGCCATTCCGAGTTTCCTCTTCTCCATGAAGTCTGCGGGCAATGTCGGTGTATTAGCGTATTTGCGGCGTAGTGCTTCGCGGAGGTCGGTGTCTTTGAATGTAATCATATTACTTACTTGCTTTTTCTAATTCTTTTCGGATGACATCATTGCCTGGGAAACCGATGCTCTTGTAGGTCTGATGGCCTTTGGTATCGTAGATGGCGTAGGTTGGGATACCACTGGACTCGTAGTGACTGAGGATGTAGTAGTTTTGTTCTTCCGTCAGGTAGTAGTGGTCACCGTCGATATCCTTAATCATCTTCTGCCAGGTGGTCGGAGGCGACGAGGGCGAGGCGATGTAGACAAACTGAACGTTTTGTCCCTTCATCTGCTCCTTCATGGGTGCCATCGTCTTGTGCCCTGCACGACAGGGACCGCACCATGTTTCCCACATGTCGATGAGCACGGCCTTGCCCTTATACTTGTTGAGGATGGTCTGGAGGATGTTTTCAGGGGCCACATCGTCGTATTTCTTGAAGAACACGCTCTCATTGCTGGCCAATTCCTCGGCTATTTGCTGCTCATCCTTCGCATAGATATAGGAATGAATCTCTGCTAATTTCTCTTCGAATCCTTTTGGCGCACGGGCAGCGATATTCTTTTCCACTTCTTTCAACTGTTCCTTGTGTGGAAAGTCTTTTCTATACGTTGCCCATCTGGATATGCCGTATAGTGTACTGATTGTAGCAGCATCCACAGGCAGTGATGGCAGGATATCCATTTGTTGTTTCATCCATATCATCGTAACGGAGTCTTTTTTTGCCCGAGACGCATTAGCCAAGTCCATCTGCAAGCTTTCAGTCAGCACGTCTCGACAATACTCCGTCAGACGGTTCTGGGTCTGCTGTTCAGGTATCGGACTCTCCACCTTCCATAAGAGATTAAGGCAGTCATTGCCCGTCACTTTCACAGTCACACCAGGACGCAAGAAGATTAGTGTATGGGATCGAGTGCAGCCTTCGCCAAGAAAAGAGAGAAAACTCTCGGTGAACTCCACAACGGGCAGGGTGTAGGCGAACCGTCCAGCTTGCACGGTATCTACAACAGTTGACGTACTGCCAGTACCGGCAAATACCAGCGTGCCGTCTTTCAGAGCGGGTGAAAAACCAGTGACAGTTGCTGTCTTAGTCTGTGCCAACCCTGCCATTGCGGCGAGGGCGAGCATCATTGTAATGAAAGTTTTCTTGTTCATGTCGCTTATTATTCTTATTTATTAATTTACAGAAACATTTCGGATAACAAAGACATCCTCACCATCACCAGCCCTGAAATCGAAGGTGGTGGGTATGGTGTCGAACGGCTCGAAGGTAAGGGTGAAGTCGCAATAGTTTATGTCGAGTCCATATTTTACTCTGACTGAGTATGCTTTTGTTTGGGGCGTGTTATTCTCGTCGAGTTTGATACCGTCGGCTGCTGTCAGTTTGTATTTCTTGCCATTAGCGGTGAGGTAAGAATCATGGGCAATGTTGAACCAAAGATTCTTTGATACATAAACGCGGAAACTGATGGTAGTGCCTTTGGCGTTGGTATCGATTTTCCTGATGGCAAGATTTGGATTGGTGTAATTATCTTGCTTGGGGCCATTCAGAGCCTCGGCAATTCCAAGGAAACAACCTACGCCATAACCAGCCATCTCCCAAAGAATACGGCCATCGGGCGACAATAATACGTAGAAAGGTACGGCATTAAAATCGTAATAGTGGCTCTTGATACCTCCTTGCTTGAACTTCTTGCCGTCATTCCAGTTCTTCCAAACAATCTTCTTGCTCCATTCGTGCGCTTGCCACTCAGAGATCGAATCCAAGTTGATGGCTACAATTTCCAATCTTCCCTTCATCCGGTCATAGACCTCCAGCAACTCCGACTCAGCCTTTCGGCACGCTCCACAATGAAGATTCCAAAAGTCGAACAGCACATAGCGGTTATCGGCGAAGGCTTCAAACAGACGATGCTTGTTGCCTTGCATGTCGAAGAGTTCTGCATCAACGGCTTTTTCCCCTACCTTCAGAATATGCAAAGTATCGACTGTTTCCTGTTTGGATTCTGTTGGAGAGTCCTTTGCGTTTTGGGATGTTTGCATACAGCCGCAAATGAATAATATACCAACGATTGAGAGAATCGCAGCCTGTATATATTTCTTGTTCATAACATTACTTATCAGAGATTTATTTCAAAGGGCTCAAATCGTATGAGTAAATATAAGGCTCAGTTTCATCATCGATAAAATCAGAATAAAGGTAAAGGGTCTTGCTGTCCTTGGACAGCATGATCTCTTGCCCCAACTTGTCAAGATGAATGATGTGCTGCTTGACACCTTCCCAGTCATACACTTCAACGGTATTACCCCACGGGAAAGGGTCTTTCATATCAAATTTCTCCATGATTTCGCCCTTGATTGTCTGCGCAGCAATGTATCCGTTCAAGTGATGGTGTCTTGGCAATCCCTGGGATTGGGAGCCGGTCAGAATAAATATGGTTTAGGATATTCGTCTTTGTACCATCAATAGTAAAGATAAAAGCTAACTTTCCAGAATCATCCCAATACAGGAATCTGTCTTTGCCGTTCCCTTTGATACTACTACCACTGGTATATACCATCAGTTTCTCCTCATCTAAAACCTCCGGCGTACTATCGTTGGGCCAATAGTCAAGCGGAGTAAATGTCTGGTTCTTAAAGTTGACGACAGAGAAAATGTGGTGTATATCGTCTTTAGGCGTTCCTATCGTAAGAACAGTGGAGTCGGACAAAACTTCGAACTGATCGCCACACAACCAAAAAGGCATTTTCGAAAGGTCATACCTCTCCCAGTTGTTCGGATCCTTGATTGCGGCAATATTGTCAGCTTGTTTTATTTTTGTCAGAGAGGTCATCGCCAGACTACCCATGTCACCTTCAAAAGGATGATCAATAACATATAATGCTCCATCATCGTCTTGCGATAATACCATATCCCCAAATTCGTTCTGCCCATGTCCGTGCACAAATACCTTTTCCGCTTTCTGCCATTCTGTACTTGTCAGTTTACTTGAATAAATACTCATGTCATGATCTATTGCATAGATATTGTCGCCCAACATCCATTTTGGCCATTTTCCTTTATTCACGTCTGTCTTTACAAGTTGACCCTCAAGAGACACTTCAAATTCCGCACCGCTTTTGTCGCTACACCCTGCCATTGCAGCAAGGGTGATCATCATCATGATAATACTCTTCTTCATAAGCTGTTTTGTTTTTAGTTTGACTGAATCCGATGGCAAAGTTAGGATGAATCAGTGAACGCCGCAAGGATTTAAGCAAGAAATCGCTATCGGGGGTGTTGCATGATTTTCAGGGTTAAAGCCTTGATAATATGAGAGATAGGGAAAGACGTGTCAAGAAAAAAGTGGCTGAGAGGCACGGAAAAGAACGACGAAAACCATGAAAAAGACTTGCTGATTTGGCGAAATCGCTGTAACTTTGCACGCAAATAATCATTGATATGAAGAAACTATTCATCATACTGGCAGTCATGGCCATCATAATAGGTTGCGCCGAACAACACCCTCCTCAGTTTGTACAGGTCTGGAAAAAGATTAATAAACCTGAGGAGGCAAGAGTCATTTTGGCTAAGGTAAACACAAACGCCCTGACGGAGAGTGGCAAGGCTGAATACGGGCTGCTGAAAACAATTGTGGCCTATAAGACTCATAGAAAGCTAGAAAATGACTCACTTATATCTGCCAGTATTTCCTACTACAATCGTTATGGCGACGACTGGCTCCGTAGCCGTGCCTATTTATACCGTGGAATTGTAAGAATGTACCGATTTGGTAATATTATTGATGCCGTCAAGGATTTCAAGGTGGCAGAGTACATCTCGGAGAAGAATGATGACGAAGAATTGAAAAGCCAAGTCTATCAACTGTTGGCTCACGTCAACTACTATTTCAGGAATCAGCCATCTATTCTGAAGTATTCGCATAAGTTGCTGGACAGTAGCATCGAACTCAACGACAGTACGATGATGGTAAAAAGCCTGCTCATGTGTGCAACCGCTCATGCTGACATGGATCAGTTGGACAGTGCCTTTACCTATATTATGAAAGGTGTTGAGATGGAGAAACATGCAAACATGTCCATGTTGTCAGATATCTATAGTTTAGTTTCAGAGTTATATGCGGAGAAGGGTGAAGCCATCAAGGCAGAAGAATACTTGCAAGAATGGAAACAATTGGACGGCACCCACGCCACCCACACCACATGGTATCTGATACCGGCTTACATAAGAAAGGCCCAAGGAGAATATGAGAAGGCTATCCAACTGGCAAAGATGGGTCTTGAAGATAGTGACCAGAGGACTCGCAGAAAATGTCTAGTACTTCTGTCCGAACTATATGAATTGACGGGCAATCAAGAGCAGGCTTCAGAAACAAGGATGATGATAGGTGAGTATGACGATATGAAATACACCATTCAGGCTATGCAGATGGTTGACTGGCAACAAAAGTTTGACGAGGTACACCAGAGCAAGGACTTCTACAGTCGTATGACTTGGATGCAGAGACTGATTATCGCCCTGATTGTGGTGACTGTTCTCGCCATCGGAATTGGTTTGTTATTGCATCGTAGGAAGGTGCGTCGGCTGAGCTTCCGACTTGACGAGGATGCTAGACGCATCAACGAACTGCGTACGAATATTGAGCAATTGGAAAAGAGTGGGACTGAGAACGGACTGGAGATGGCGCGGCTGAAGGAGGAACTGGAGAGTCGCATGGAGCGCATATCGGGCACGTTGTTGGTGGGCACGCAGATGTTCAGCCAGTTGCAACAACGCCAGTGCATCGCTGAGGCCACCGCCAAGGAACAGCAGTGCTTAGTGGACTACTTCGCCCAACTGCGCCCGAAACGCTGGCAGGAGTGGGAGCGAAAATACAGCGCACTTTCCACCGCCCAGTACGTCTTCCTCATCATGCAGGACGACCTGCACTTCGATGATGAAACCATCGCCGCTATCCTCGACGTGAAACGTGTATCAGTGAGAAGCATGAGGGCAAGGATTAAGAAAAGTGAAAGATAATTTACCAACTCTATTATTCAATATGTATTTCTCCAACCCCATGATCCTTCATAATAATCATTTAGAGGGCGGAGAATGTGATTGTATAAAGTTATGAAAAATATATTCTTTTATGATAAAGACATTCGTTTCTCTTACGAGTGGTGATAGGTTATACTCATCGCGAGCAACGCCTTTTTTGGCTTAAAATTTGGTTTTTCCACAAATTATTCGTATGTTTGCAGCGGAAACCTAAATACGATAATATTAACCCAAAGACAGAAGACATATGAGAAAAGTTACATTTGCAGCATAAGTGTATTCACAGCATGCAGCAAAGAAGAGAAAAGCGATGTACCACCTTCACCAAAGGTGTACTTTACGTTGTGGAATCAGTGCGAGGCGTTGACAGCCCTACAAAATTACGTGAAGGACGTAACCAACCCGAACAGTCCGAACTTTATCAAGGAGGAAGACCGTATCGCCACGTTCGACATGGAC
The DNA here is from genome assembly GCA_900315765.1 of uncultured Prevotella sp. Classification (GTDB taxonomy): domain Bacteria; phylum Bacteroidota; class Bacteroidia; order Bacteroidales; family Bacteroidaceae; genus Prevotella. The sequence goes on from ONAK01000078.1 coordinate 8,157, forward strand.
GGTACTTTCGTAGGCGAGCTATACCCGACGTATTTCGAGTATAACCTGCTGGAGTATCGTGTGCTTGACGATCCTGCGTATAAGGACATGGCTCCGGAAGACGTGAAGGAGACGGCGCAGGATATACGCGACTTTGTGCGCAAAGGCACAAAACTGCCCGACCACTTTGACATGAAGCACGCTTACGCCGCTGCTAAAGCTTACTCAGGCATGACACTAGCCGAGTTCGACAACTACGTCAAGTCCTACGCCCAACAGCCTGCCAACGGCTTTAGCGGAATGACCTATGGTCAGAGTTTCTACAAACCCATGCTGGAGGTGTTCGACTATCTGAAAGACAACGGCTTTACCTATTACGTGGTTAGTGGCTCCGACCGCTTCATCTGCCGTGCGCTGGTTGAGAGCATCGGCATCGAGCCTAACCGCGTCATCGGCATGGACGTAAAACTCATGTCATCCAATCAGGGTACGGAAGCTGGCGTAGATTATACCATGAGCCAGAAAGAAGACCTGGTGCGCACCGATGAGCTCATAATCAAGAACCTGAAAACCAACAAGGTGCTGCAGATTTCGCAGGAGATAGGCAAGGTGCCAGTGCTGTCGTTCGGCAACAGTAGCGGCGATTGCGCCATGCACAACTACTGTATGGGCAACCAGAAATACCGCACTGCCACATTCATGCTCGTGGCCGACGATGATGTCCGCGACCACGCCGACCTTGCAGAAGGAGCCCGTCGTGAGGCAAAATGGCATGAGGCAGGATATTATATCATCTCGATGAAAAATGATTTCAAGACCATCTACGGCGAGGGCGTAACAAAGACAGATTTCATTTTCCAGTAGTAAACCTGTGATGACAAACTCTTAAACAAATGAATTTATGAACGGAACAGAACGTGTTTTTAGTATTTTCAAGGAGTTGAACCAGATTCCACGTCCTTCTCATCACGAAGAGAAGGTAGCCGACTATCTCTGTCAGTTTGCCGAACGGCTTAATCTGGAGTACGAACGCGACAAGCAGAACTGCGTGGTGATTCGCAAGCCAGCCAGTCCTGGGTATGAGGGGCATGAGCCAATCGTACTACTTAACCACATGGATATGGTATGTGTGGGAATGAATGACCCCTTAAACACTCCGATCGAGGCATACGTTGACGATGGGTGGATGAAAGCTAAAGGTACGTCGCTGGGTGCCGATAATGGTATCGGACTATCAATGGCATTGGCAGTTCTTGAAGATGACAGCATAATACATCCTGCATTAGAGGTGATAGCAACCACTAATGAGGAAGATGGTATGTCGGGTGCTGCTGCGCTAAGCAAGGATTTCCTGAAAGGCCGCAAGGTAATAAACCTCGACTCTGAAGATTACGACACCATTACTACCGGTGCCGCAGGTGCTTGTCTGCAGTTCCACCGCATTCCTATTGAGCGTGTGCCAGTTACGGATGAAAACGGCCACTGGTATCGCATCAAGATTGATGGAGGACTTGGCGGTCACTCTGGCGTAGACATCAATAAGGGGCGTTGCAGTGCCGTGATTCCCACAAAGGCTATTCTGAATGCAGTCTGCCAGGATGAAGCAGTCGAAGTTTCAGAAATAGAGATTGGTGAAGCCAATGCCTCGATTGCCTCAAAAGGCGAGATTATGATTTGCGCAACATCTGCGGGTGCCGAGGCCTTCAAAAAGCATATAGACAGCATTAATCGTCAACTACGTGAAGCCTATCCACAAGATCCAAATATCAGTTGTAGACTTGAGGCGTGCGATGGGCAACAAACAACTATTCCCAAGCAGGCGATAGCGTCACTAGTAGACGGTCTGGAAAAGGTGCCGCAAGGTATGGTGAAGATGAGCGATACAATGCCCGGCACGGTGGAGACATCGAATAACGTAGGACGAATATCTACTGGAACCGACCACATCTATGTTTCAACGCATACCCGTAGTTTCATTGATGCTGATATGGACATCCTCAGTAAGGATATTGCCAACACATTGAAGGCTGTTGGTGCTGAATCAGAAGTCATCATGTCGGCTCCAGCCTGGCAGGAAGACCAGCAGTCGCCCTTCCTCTCACTGGTCAGCGATACGTTCCAGGATGTGCTTGGCTGGCGTCCCCGTATGGTAGCCATGCACTTTGTGCTCGAAGCAGGATTCTTCGTGCAGCACTATCCCGGCATCCAGATAGCCAGTATCGGTCCGCGTATTGTAGAGCCCCACTCCACCAGCGAACGTGTGGAACTAAAGACCATCACCGACATCTGGCAGGTTCTGCTTGAATTGCTAAAAAGGATATAATGTATCATGATACATTATTCTTCCTCGTCAGTTGTGTCGTCGTAGGCCAGCATCAGGAGGGTGATGAACTCAGAAACTTCGCTGAAGCATCTGGAACAGGTTGAGATGTAGGCATCGGTATAGATGGCGTCTTCTTGTTTGTTTACAGAAACAAATGGGGCTGTACGATTGATGTAAGTCCAATAGCAATCCTCAATGCTCTTGAAGGTGTTGGAATAGTAATACCTGTCGATGGTCATCGCAAGTGCAAGCTTGTTGGCTTCGGCTGTGATGTCGATGCGAGCTGCGGCTTGTACGTACATATCGAATGTCTTGCCGCCATAGCCCTTACGCGATGCTACTTCGCCAAAAGCTGAGACCAGTGTTATCTGATTGTTCTCCCAGTCGACTGCAATCTGGCGCTGATAGGGTTTGGCGTCAAGATAGGCAGCGATGGCAGTTTTTACTTTCTCGATATCTAACTGGGCGTCCTCTGGCTCGAGTGGAAATTCGAACTTATAGGAGATAGTGGATGATCTCTTGTTCAGTTCAAGCAGGTTCTTACCCCATTTTTTCTTGTTGTTGTCTTTAGTCTGGTTGAACTGCTCGATGGCTTCGTTGAAAGAATCGACATTGATTTTTACTTGTGCGCGGATATTGACTGCACACAATACTGCGATACAGATAAATAAAATTCGTTTCATAGTTGTAAGTTTTTAGATGTTATTGGGTCCGCGATGGCGGTCGAATTTGCGAAGGATGAAGTTGAAGGCCTCTAAGCCTACAAGAACCAGAATGGTGGATGCGATAGAGAGGATGTACATGCCACCTCCACAAGCAAGTCCGATAGCGGCAGTAACCCAGAGGCCTGCAGCTGTGGTAAGGCCACGCACCACATTCTCACTCTTATGGAAGATAATGGTGCCAGCACCAATGAAACCGATTCCGGAAACGACTTGGGCTGCTACACGTGACACATCCCAACGATGTTCTGGCGTGTGCATGGCTCCTTCGAAGCCGTAGGCTGATACTACCATAAACAGGGCAGAGCCTAAAGCAACAAGGAAGTGGGTGCGTAATCCTGCCTCTTTGGCGCGATATTCACGTTCCAGACCAATGGCACCACCAAGGAGTGCTGCCACAAAGATACGCAATACAAATTCCAAATTCATGTCCATAATTACAGCTTTTTGCGATAGCAACGATGACGGCGATGAATAGTGGCATCAAGATACTGCCACTGCGAGAGTACACCCTCGTTCGATTCCATCTGAGGACCTGTTTCGGCCCATTCAAAGCCATAACGCTGGAACTGGCGGATCAGATCGTCGAAAATCAGAGCATTGGCACCCTTGCCGCGATATTCTGGCAATACGCCTATCAGCAACAGATCGACGGTATCGGTGTTGTGCCATTTAAGCGTTTTGAGTAATTCCCACCAGCCAAAAGGTAGGAATCTGCCGTCGCGAGTGCGTTGCAAGGTGCGTGAGAACGAAGGGAATGTAATACCAAAGCCAACCATCTTGTCGCCATCCATAATGGCAGTAACAAGATTCAGGTCGGCTATCTTAATATAATCGTTTACAAGCTTATCTATCTGTCGCTGAGAGAGTTCTGAAAATCCGTACAGATCCTTATAGGTGGCATTGAGCAGGTGGAACACTTCGCGGCCCCAGCCGTCGCTTACAAGTTCCTTGCGGGTGAACTTATGCACTCTCAGACCATAACGCTGGCGAACCATCTCTGTGATCTTGGCAAATTTAGCTGGCACCACTTCGGGCACTTTAACTTTGCACTCCACGTAGTCGTTATCCTTATAGAATCCACCCATCTGCTCCATGTGCTGTGGGTAGTAAGGATAGTTGTAATTGATGTACATGGTGGCTAACTGGTCGAACCCGTCAATAAGCATGCCTTCGCGATCGGTATCGATAAAGCCTAACGGGCCTGCAATCTCTGTCATGCTTTTGGCCATGCCCCAATCTTCAACTGCTTTTAGCAAAGCTTTACTAACCTCGGGGTCATCGATAAAGTCGAACCATCCGAATCTTACCTGTTTGCATCCCCAGCGCTCGTTAGCGCGATGGTTGATGATAGCTGCCACACGCCCTGCTATCTTACCGTCCTTGAAGGCAAGGAAATATTCTGCTTCACAGCATTCGAATGATGGATTCTTGTCGCGACGCAGTGTTGCCATCTCGTCGGAATAGAGATAGGGAACAGCGCTGTCACAACCTCTGTAAAGGTCGTAATAGAACTGTACGAACTGTTTCAGTTCACGTTTGGTCTCTACTCTTTTTATCTTTATCATGGCTGCAAAAGTACGACAAATATTTGAAACTTGCAAACATTTATTAAGTTTTTTTAAAGAGCCTCGATGTATTCGTGTAGCTTCTTGTAGAATGGGTGCCGGGTGAGTGTAGAGGCGTCGCCGAGTATGATAAGTTTCATTCTGGCACGGGTTATTGCCACATTCATACGGCGCAAATCGCGAAGGAATCCTATCTGTCCGTCATCATTCGAGCGAACTAAGGAAATCATGATGACATCGCGTTCCTGACCTTGGAATCCATCAACGGTGTTAACGCTTATCAGTCCTCGGAAGGGTTTGAAGAATTCGCGTTTTTTTAGCTGTTGGCGCAGATATTGTACCTGTGCTCTGTAAGGCGAGATGACGCCAACATCTATGCGTTCTTCCAGAATACGCTCCTTGCCAATCTTCTCGAAGTACTGCTGTAATGCCAGCATGGTTAGCTCGGCCTCGGCCTTGTTGATACGACCAAAGCTCTCGCCAACAAACTCTTCCTTGAATGAGATTCCGCTATCTTCTGGGAAGTCGAATTGTGATGTGTCAATCCAACTCATTGGTACGTCGAGGTCCAGAATGCTGCGATATTTTACATCTGGCGAACTCTCTACCTGATTGTTGTAGAACCAGTCGCTCGAGAATCGCATAATCTCTTCGTTCATGCGGTATTGCATCTTCAGCAGCGTTACCACTTCGGGCTTATTCTCCACGATGCGCTCCATCAGCGTCTTGCCTAATCCTGCCTTCAGGGCTTCATAGCTTTTTACGGTAGGTGGCAGCTGACAATGGTCGCCAGCCAGAATGACTCTCGACACCTTGCGTATGGGTATCCAGCAGGCTGCCTCTAAGGCTTGTGCGGCTTCGTCGATAAACAGGGTGCTGAATTTCTGTCCTTCAAGCAGTTTGTTTGATGAGCCCACAAGTGTACAGGCGATGACACGTGCTTCGCCAAATAGCTCGTTCTTGATGCGCAACTCTAATTCGGTGGCACGTTCCTTCAGTCGTTCTACCTTTTGGTGAAACTTATGATCGCCTTTCTTGCGATTAGCTCTTACCTCACGAATCGCTTTTCGTAGAGCCCAAAGCATCTCGTAGTCAGGATGAGCCTCGAAACGGCGCTCGTATGTAAACGACAGCATCTTGTCGTTCACACGTGTGGGATTTCCTATTCTTAATACGTTTACCCCGCGGTCTACCAGCTTTTCTGATATCCAATCGACAGCCATATTGCTTTGTGCACAAACCAGAACCTGACTCTCGCGTCGCAAAGTCTCGTATATGGCTTCAACCAAAGTGGTTGTCTTGCCCGTTCCTGGAGGCCCGTGAACAATTGCCACGTCTTTGGCTCTCAATACCTTGTTTACGGCGTTTTCCTGGGTAGCGTTGAGGTAAGGGAAGTGTATCGGACTGAAACTGAATGTCTCAGCCTTAACTCTGCTATAGAACAAGTCGCGCAGATAAGCCAAACGTCCTTTTGCATTTATTACCTTGTCGAGGGCGTTGAACATCATCTTGTAACTGGTCTCGTCGAAGAATAGCTGTACGCCGACATTTGCTGCGTTCAGTACATCGATGAGGCCATTCTCGGGTACGCTTATCACCATTCTGTTGCCATCTACATAGCTAACGGTGGCTGTCATCTTGAAGTAGCTGATCTTGTCGCCATCAACGGTGAAGAAAACGACAGGCTTACCATATTCAAAATTGTGTTCTATATCTTCGTCGGTTTCGCGGAACACCTCTATCACTCGTTGATTCAGCGAGTTGTAATAACATTTTCCTATTGTCAGCGGGAACCATACATCACCTCGTTTCACCTTTCGTTGCAGGCCCATACTTTCTGTCTGCTGGCGAAAGGCTTCTTTTTCGGCTTCGTACTCAATCTGGAGTAACTGCCGCTGTTTTTGGAGTGCCAATATAGGCGAATCATGCAGTTTTTCCATAAATCGGTTGCAAAGTTACACATTTTTTGTTAATTCTTCGCTCGGCTCTGCCGCTTTTTCTCAAAAAAGAATTCTTAATTCTTATTTTCTTTGTAACTTTGCAGCCGAAATGAAACAGATTTTGCTAATTAACGACATTGCGGGCTATGGTAAGGTGGGTATGGGAGCCATGTTGCCTATCCTGTCATACTTAGGCATTCCCACATATAGTCTGCCTACAGCACTTGTGTCTAATACCCTCGACTATGGTAAGTTCAACATCCAGGATACCACAGATTATATCCGTGGAACACTACCCGTATGGAAAGAGTTGGGCTTTGGTTTCGATGCCATCTGTACAGGATTGATGTTCAGTGATGAACAGGCCAAGTTAGTTGCAGGGTATTGTAAGGAACAGGGCGAACAGGGTACTACGGTGTTTGTAGATCCTATTCTTGGAGATGGCGGTAGGCTGTATAACGGGATGACAGAACGTCAGGTTGAGCTGATGCGCGAGATGGTGTCGGTGGCTCATCTTACATTTCCTAATTATACAGAGGCTTGCTATCTGACCAATACGCCCATAAAGATGGAGGGCATAAGCTGGGAAGAGGCTGGCGACCTGCTTGACAGTCTGCGTAAGATTGGAACAAAATCTGCCCTTATCACCAGTTGTAAGGTTGACGGACGTAATGCTGTTGTGGGTTATAACCATTTCGACGATAGCTATTTCCACTTGGAGTATCATGAGATTCCTGGACTGTTTCATGGCACAGGTGATATCTTTTCTGCCGTGTTGATTGGTCATCTGTTGAATGGCGAGAGTCTTAAGATCAGTACTCGCACAGCGATGGATACCGTGTTCCGTATGATTGAGCGCTATAAGGATACAGAAGATAAAAATCGTGGTATCCCCATTGAGAAATGCCTCGATTTGCTATGATTGTTCATCCGCTGCATACCAACATAGAAAAACCTGAACGCTTTACATGGCCGTTCTGCTATGAGCCCCATCCGCTCTGCCTCTTAGCATGCGATGAGTTGAAGCAGGAGATAGCAAGGATAAACCCTACTGAAGGGAAAATGTTTGGTGTGTTGGTGGTGGAATCTGAAGATAAGTTAGGCTATCTGGCAGCATATTCTGGATTGCTTGAAGGGCGTAATGACTGGGAATATTTTGTTCCTCCTGTGTTTGATGCCCAACAGCCGGATGGCTATTTTAAGCAGAAAGAACGCGAAATATCTGCACTCAACCAACACCCATCACCCGACACCCAACACCTGAATCGCCAAATGTCGCAGGATTTGCAGTTGTGGCTATTCCGACAGTATCGGATGCTGAATGCCAATGGTGAAGAGAGAGACTTGGTAGAAATATGGCACGATTATCACCAGAATCCCAAAATACAGAAGAAATTCCCGTTACCCCCAGGTGGTACTGGCGATTGCTGTGCTCCTAAATTGCTACAATATGCTTATAAGAACCACTTGAAGCCTATATGTATGGCTGAGTTCTGGTGGGGAGCATCGCCACAAAGTGAGATTCGTCATCATGGTGAGTTCTATCCTGCATGTAGAGGAAAATGCAAGCCTGTACTAACATGGATGATGCAAGGGCTTGATGTTGATGATGACCCGGAAGCTTCTGGATTTCTGCATCAAGGTGTTGAGATTATATATGAAGACGATGCTATCGCGGCGATATACAAACCATCAGGGATGTTGAGCGTACCTGGTAAAGCCGATGATTATTCTGTGGCAAATTGGGCCAAGGAGCGATGGTCAGATTCCATGCTTCCTCATCGTCTTGATCTGTTAACATCAGGCATCATGCTTGTGGCAAAAACTGCTGAGGCTTATCGCCATCTTCAAGACCAGTTTGTGAATCGCATCGTCAAAAAGAAGTATCTGGCTGTGGTTGAGGGCGAAATAACTGTTGATCACGGCATCATAGATCTTCCGCTTAGCAGCGACCCGCTTAACCGGCCTCGTCAGATTGTGGATCACGAACACGGCAAACGCGCCATCACTGAGTACAGAGTGATAAGCCATTACCTATCACCAACCACCCATCACCCAATAACCCTCCTTGCCCTCTATCCTCATACAGGTCGCACCCACCAGTTGCGTATGCATTGTGCACACCAGGAAGGACTGGGATGCCCGATTGTTGGTGATGAACTGTATGGACATAAGGCCGACAGATTGTATCTTCAGGCAGAATCTATCGCTTTTGTGCATCCGTCAACAGGTAAACGAATGCATCTTTTTTGCCCATCTGATAAAAAAATATGGCGATTTTGAAGTGAGTTTGCAGATAATTGACTATATTTGCAAGCAGAAATAAAAAATAATGTGTTACATGAAAACAGTTAAAGGTCTATTTGTGTTGATTCTAAGCCTTGTTGTGCTTGGTGTAAATGCCCAGACGGACAACCGTAAGGGCAATATCAGTGGTATATTGTACCAACTTTCGTTTAATATTCCAGAGACCCCATCAGAGAAGGTAACTGGAAAGGCAACTATTACATTCGATATCAGATCGAAGCAGGATGTGGTGCTTGATTTTCAGGGAACCCCTGGTGATGTGATGGTTTTTAAAGCCAACAAAGGTAAAGGAAAGAAGGCTAACGTAAAGGTTCAGAATGGTCAGATTATCATACCAGGTAAGATGTTCAAACCTGGAACCAATAGAATCGCAATCGACTTTACTAGTCAGGAAAAGGCCCTGACACGTAGTGGAAATGTGGTTTACACGCAGGTGCAGGCTGATGAGGGGCGTGCACTCTTCCCATGTTTCGATGATAATGACATGCGCGCTCAGTATCAAACCACCATTAATGCTCCTGAAGGATGGAAATCGGTAACAGTTGATATGGCAGAGAAAATGGCTCCTGTTGACTATACCTTTATTACGGGTAAGTTGTTCGAAAAAACTTCGAATACCGATGGCCGAAATCTTCGAGTATTGTATTCTGCGACAGAACCAGACAAGGCCGCTCAGGTTGAACAGGTATTCCAAGAGGTTGCCAAGTCAATGAAGTGGATGGAGGGCTACACAGGAATAGGAAATCCCTACGAGAAAGAGTGCGTAATCTTTATTCTGCCAAGTCTCGACCTTGGAGGCCTTGAGCGTCGTGGGTATATCGCCCTGAGCGAAAGAGCTATCTTACTTGGCAAGAAACCATCGAAAGAAGAACTGTTGAAGCGCACAGAGCTGATTGCTCACGAAACATCACATATCTGGTTCGGTAATATCACAGCTATCGATGAGCCATGGGCTAAGGAGGTTCTGGCAAACTTTATGGCATCAAAGATTACTCGTAGCCAGTACAAGAAGGACGAGGTTGAGGTTAGCTTCATGAATACTTATATGCGAAATGCCATTGCTATGGATCGCACCGAAGCTACTCATCCTATAGCACAGGAGGTTGAAAATCCTCATGATCCTATTCTGTGGTACGATAACATCAACTACTGTAAGGGTCCGGTTATGATGCGTATGATGGAAGACGAGATGGGGGCTGAGGCCATGCAAAAGGGACTGCAGCAGTGTCTGCGCGATCATTATCTGAGCCACATCAGCTGGGATCAGATTGTTGAAACTCTCGACAAGCAGGCTCCAGCAGCTGGTGTTCGTCAGTTTAGCGATGTATGGGTAAAACAAAAGGGAATGCCTATCATCACTTGTGCTTATAAGGATGGTCAGGTTGTTGTTTCACAGACCGATCCATACGGACGTGGACTTTGCTGGCGCCAGAAGTTTGAGCTGAAGGTTATCAGTAATCTTGGCGTTGCACAGACTATAAAGGTTGATATGCAGCAGCCCACAATGACATTTAAGCAGAAGGGTGGTGCACCTGGTTTTATCATTCCTAATCAGGATGGTCGTGGTTACGGACGCTTTACACTCGATGATAATTACGTAAAGATTCTGCCAACCAAGCTGATTACCACTCGTAATGATATCAACCGTTACACTCTGCTTAATCTTATCCACGATAACTATCTGCAGGGAAAGATTGATCCAAGGCACTTTGGCGAACTGTTCCGCTTCCTGGGGCGTGAGAAGAATCCTCTGATTATGGAAACGGCTATCGACCAGATGCACAAGATTGCTTCTGATCTTACACTGCAGCAGCGCTATACGCTTGAGTTGGTTATTATGGACCTTCTGGGAGAGAACAAAACAAAGGAGTGCCGCCAGCTTGTTTTGCGTAAGCTTGGTACAAGTGCTATCTCACCAGAGGTTCTGGATAAGCTGCAGACCATATTGGATCGTCACAATGAAGAGGTGCTTGATGAGCACGATTATATGGAGATAGCCTACCGTCTGGCCATCACCCGTCCTGACCGTCGTGACCAGATTCTTGAAAAAGAGCGCGATCGCCTGATTACCGCAGGTAATGATGAACTGCGCCAGGAGTTCGACTTCGTAAGCAAGGCCACTCATCCAAATGCTAATGCTCGTGAAGAGGTGTTTAAGAGTCTGCTTAAGGCCGAGAATCGTGTAAATGAGCAGTGGGCTCTGAATGCGTTGCGCCTGTTGAATTCGGATGTCTTTGAGCCACAGAGCAATGTCTATATTGTTGAAGGACTGAAGGCTCTGCCTGAAATACAGAAGACTAATAGTCTTGCATTCCCAGGTCGTTGGACTAGAACGCTTATTGCACCACACAAGAGTGCTGAGGCTAAGACCGAGGTTCAGAAATTCCTCAATGAGTCGGCCGACTTCCCTGCAACTCTTAAGAACTTCGTTTATGAATCGGCTTGGGTTCTGATGAATCAGGTTCCTTATGTCGACAAGACTCCCAAACCAGCAACTACTACTACAAAGAAGAAGGCAACTACTAAGAAGAAAAAGAAGTAGTTTCTTCTACGATAGGTCCTAACCAAACTGCCTGTTCCCACGGAGGGAACAGGCAGTTTACTTACTACGTACTCGAGTCCTCTACCAAGAGAACTCGAGTTTATTTACTTTATAACGACCTTCTTGCCGTTCAGGATGTAAACACCCTTGCGGACTGGCTTACCCTGCAGGCGTCGACCATTCATATCATACCAGCTCTCGCCATTAGGCTCTGTTGTCTTCATCGCATCAATGATACCAGTAGTGCCATTACCACCAAAAAGACTAGAAAGACTGATGATACGCCTCAAACGGACGAGCCGAGCGATAGTTGCTTATAAAGATGCTACCCTCTCTATGGTTCATAATCGAGTCGCCTACATTAAGTACATAGATATCTGGTGCAGCCTCTATATTAAGGAAAGTCGGAGCAATCTGTGCCGAATCTCCTAACCAAACGCTATCCACCTTAGTAGCAGGTATGGTTACATTTGATGAAATAAACCTCAGCAGTCCTGGGTGATTAAATTCTGGATCATATTCATCACTGTTAGGCATACTGATTATATAAGGCTTGTTCGCTTCAATACTCAATGCGTTTATTACTCCATCATCTGTGGGCTGGCGTAACCAGAAATGATAGTCGCAAGTGGAATTTGCAAATGGAGAAATCTCGCCATGCTCTTCGTGGATAAACTTTTGTACGTCGAATGGTAGGCAGATGCCCTCCCAACCACGACTTATGCCATCCTGAGTAGTCTGCTTAAATATGCGAGAGTAGCTTATGTCCTCAGTGGTAAATTCCTGCGGGACAAAGAAGTTATTGTTGCCGTCAGCGTCGACTAGTACTATGTTCGTTGCCTTCCCATTTACAACCAAGTTTTTGACATCTTTAGGAGCCATCGAAGCCTCAGATACGTAAACCAGCAAGTTTGGATTGCTTATGCCCTTAAGCATAGCGTCTGTCAGTGGTACGTTGTTATTCCAGATGATAGCAGCGATGGTCTTTGCAGCTTCTTCTCTTCCGCCATATTCCTCAAAGGCATCGTCCATATCACCACCCTTGTCCACAGTCAGGACAATTCCATCGAAGCTTTCTGCCTTCTCTGTGATGGTCAGCGTACCATTTACATGTTTTATTTCATAGTTATTGGCTTCAGCGCCAGATACTGTGATTTCGTATGTTCCTGGGGCGCTATTCTTTGTGGCTTTTGTCGTAACAGTTGGCTTAGTAGTGAATACCGTGTCAGTCTCGTTATTCTTAAAGCCAGAATACTCGAGCTTAAGTGCTGGCAGATCCTTACCTTGCTTAACAGTATAGCTCTTTGCAGTAATAGTGAGCGGAGCTTTCGTGATAGTGAGCGTACCCTTTACGAATGTCGCGTCTTTATTAGTGATATTGCCCTTAGCGATGATGATATCATAGGTGCCAACAGGCGATGTGGCTGTAGCTTCGCAGGTTATTGCTGGTGTACCTTCCAGTGTGGCACCATCTACAGTGTATTCGAATGTTGGATTGGTATCGCCATACTCGCGAGTGTAGCTCTTGGCTGTTACTACCACATCGTCAGTGATGGTAAGTGTACCATTCACATACTCCATCTCGTAGTTTGCAGCCTCAGCACCTGATACTACTATCTGGTATGTTCCTGCTACGGTATCAGCCTTAGCCTCGCAAGTAGCTACAGCCTTCTTGGTGAATACTGTGTCAGTCTCGTTGTTCTTGAATCCTGAGTATTCTACCTCGAATGTAGGTAATGCCGAACCACGCTTTATGGTATAACTCTTGGCTGCAACCTTGAGTTTAGCCTTAGTGATGGTGAGCGTACCGTTTACATATGTTACATCGGTATTGGTGATATCGCCCTTTGCGATGATAATATCATAGGTGCCAACAGGCGATGTCGCTGTAGCTTCGCAGGTTATTGCTGGAGTTCCTTCCAGTTTAGCACCATCTACAGTGTATTCGAATGCAGGATTAGCATCGCCATACTCGCGAGTGTAACTCTTGGCTGTTACCACTACATCGTCAGTGATGGTCAGTGTACCGTTAACATATTCCATTTCGTAGTTTGCTGCCTCAGCACCTGATACTACTATCTGGTATGTTCCTGCTACGGTATCAGCCTTAGCCTCGCAAGTAGCTATAGCCTTCTTGGTGAATACTGTGTCAGTCTCGTTGTTCTTGAATCCTGAGTATTCTACCTCGAAGGTCGGTAATGCCGAACCACGCTTTATGGTATAACTCTTGGCTGTAGCCTTAAGTTTTGCCTTAGTGATAGTTAGAGTTCCATTCACATAAGTCAGATTCATTTTGCTTGCATCCTCTGCTGTATAGGTGATTGCAATCGGATAGGTTCCAACAGGCGATGTAGCTGTAGCCTCGCAAGTAATCGTCGGTTTCCCGCTCAGTGTTGACCCCTCAACCGTGTATTCAAAGGTTGGATTAGCCTCACCATACCCGCGGCTACAACTCTTTGCCGTGATGGTAACATTTTTCTTGTTTTTATCAGTTAAGTAACCAGGATCACTCGTGCCACCATCTATATGGGCGTAGACCTTGTCTACATGATCAGCATCATATACAGTACCAACGCCACCCACGAGTTTGGTACACTCTGCGAACATATATGTACTCTCCTCCGTTACAGCCTCCGTGCTCCATCCTTCGCCAACATAGATAGTTGTAAGATTAGAGCATCCTGCGAACATGTTGCCGAAATCTTTAACCTTGGCAGTATTGAAATGGCTCAAGTCAAGAGTCGTCAAATTAGAACATGCTTCGAACATGCTACGCATATTCACCACACTATCCGTATTGAGGTTGCTAAGACCTTCGATGGAGACGATATTCTTGCCCTGGTCGAACCAACTGAAAGTACTGGTAAGTTCTGTGTATTGAGCAAATGAATCATCGAACACCACTTTCGTGATATTTTCCCTTTGCTCATACCAACCTCTATCAGAATAGCCACTAAACGGCCCAACGCTCATTCCTTCACGATCCATCTTTTGACCATCATAATAGAATGTAAGAATAGTGTTATTATCGCTCAGCGAAGCGTACGGTTCTGGGCCTTTTTCTGAGAAATAGCCGGGATTGTCCGCGCCGCCGTCAATGTGGGCATATTTGGCATCTATATGATTCGCGTCGTAGACAGTTCCTGCACTACCAACAAGGTTTGTACAACCAGAGAACATGACAGAATCCGCTGTTAGTGCCTCTGTGTTCCATTTATTACCAGCATAGATTGTTGTCAGGCTTGAACAATTGAAGAACATAGCCCTCATATCCGTCACCTTGTCTGTCTTGAATGAACTTAGGTCAATACTCGTCAGCCCAGAACAACCATAGAACATACTGAGCATGCTCGTCACATTGGCCGTATTAAATAGGGTAACATCAAGACTCGTCAGTCCAGTACAGCCAAAGAACATGTGTTGCATATTAGTTACTTTTTCTGTATTGAAACTAGACATATTAAGGTCCGTCAGACTTGAACACTTATAGAACATCGCATTCATGTCTGTTACATTCTCTGTATTGAAAAGGAGCAGATTCACATTTTTCAGACTAGTACAACCAGCGAACATACTTGCCATATTCGTCACATTGGCAGTGTTTTGGTTGCCCAAATCAAGGTCGATAATTTTACTACAACCATAAAACATACAATGCATATCAGTTACATTGTTCGTCTTGAAGTTGGCGAGACCTCTGAGTGATGCAAGGTTTGAGAAGTGCTCGAACCAAAAAGCCGTGCTTGTTAGTGTGGTACAGTTAGCAAAAGAGGTGTCAAAAACAACGGTTGTGATAAGCGTAGTGTCATTAATCCATCCCCTTTGGAGATAATTGTCAAATGGTCCAACGCTCATACCATTACGCTCCTCCTTTTTCGTATCGTAATAGAATGTAAGGGTCTTTGTCTTAACAGTATCTCCTTTAATAATAATTCCATCTTCATTATATGTTAGCACGGCGTATGGTTCTTTTTCCTTATAAGGTTCATCGCCACTACGAGTAAAATAACCAGGATTATCCGTGCCGCCATCGATATGGGCGTAGGTATAGTCAGTATGTTCTGCATCATATTTCGTACCCTGACCACCAACAAGAGCAGTACAGTCTTTGAATACATTAAAAACCTCTGTCAAATTCTCGATAGTCCAATTCTCACCCACATATACGGTAGTCAAGGCAGAACAGTCGGAGAACATATATTGTATTCCATAATAATTAGCAGCATCAGGTTTTACATTGGCTGTATTGAAACTGCTCAAGTCAAGATTCGTCAGACTGGAACAACCAGAGAACATAGAACCCATGGTTGTTGCGTTTGTCGTATTAAAACTACTTACGTCAAGGCTAGTCAGACCAGAACATCCATAGAACATATAGTCCATTTTCGTCACCTTTTCCGTATTGAATCCGCTTACGTCAAGGCTTGTCAGACCAGAGCAGCCAGAGAACATCCTGCTCATGTCCGTCACATTATCCGTCTTGAAGCCGCTTACGTCGAGGCTAGTCAGACCAGAACATCCAAAGAACATATAGTCCATTTTCGTCACCTTTTCCGTATTGAATCCGCTCACGTCAATGCTTGTCAGGCTGGAGCATTCAGAGAACATCCCATCCATGCGTGTCACCTTTTCTGTATTGAATCCGCTCACGTCAATGCTTGTCAGGCTGGAGCATTCAGAGAACATCCCATGAATGCTCTCCACATTCTCCGTATTGAATCCGCTCACGTCAAGGTTTGTCAGGTTGGAGCATCCAGAGAACATCACATCCATGCTCTCCACATTCTCCGTATTGAATCCGCTCACATCAAGGCTCTTCAGGCCAGAACAATAATGGAACATTCCGTACAAACTATATACATTGTCTGTCTTAAAATTGCTCACATCAAGTTCTTCTAGACTTGAGCATTTATAAAACATTTGAGTCATTTGGCTTACTTTAGCAGTATTGAAACTGCTTACGTCAAGGCTATTCAGACTAGAACAGCCATTGAACATCCCCCACATGCTATATACCTTATCTGTCTTGAAACTTCTTAAATCAAGACTCTTAAGGCTAGAACAATCTGTGAACATATGAGTCATATCTCTTACGTTTTCTGTATTAAAACCGCTTAAATCAAGGCTCGTCAAAGCAGAACATCCATTGAACATATGAATCATGTCCGTTACATTGTCAGTCTTAAGGTTACTGATGCCTGTAATTGTTGTAAGGTTTTTGCAATTCTTAAACCACCAGGCTGTACTTGTCATTGTGGTGCAGTTGGCAAATGATGCATCGAAAACAACAGTGGTTATATACGCACAGTCATCGTTCCATTCTCGGTATTCCTCTGTTCCAAACGGCCCGATGCTCATTCCGCCGCGCGATCCTTTCTTCGTATCGTAGTAGAAGGTAAGCGTTTTCCCTTTTACTGTACCATCATCAGTTGTCACGTCATCTTCATTATCCGTCAACACAGCATATGGTTCTGGTTCTGCAACTTTAGTAAAGTAACCAGGATTATCAGTGCCGCCATCGATATGGGCATAGGTATAGTCGGTGTGGTTGGCATCATAGGTCGTACCCTTGCCACCAACGAGAGCTGTACAGTCTTTGAATACATCAGTGCTTTCTGTCAAATTCTCGATAGTCCAGCCATCACCCGCATAAATGGTAGTTAAGGCAGAACAGCCTGAGAACATAGATTTTATTCCATGATTTAGGTCTGCATCATATTTTACTTTTGATGTGTTGAAGCTACTTAAGTCAAGACTATTCAGCTTAGAACAGTTATAGAACATATAGCCCATGTCTTCCACATTGGTTGTGTTGAAGCTACTTAAATCAACACTTTCTAAACCTGAACATTCATAGAACATAGTCGACAAACGAATTACATGCTCCGTATTGAAATTGCTCAAGTCAAGACTCGTAAGATTAGAACAATAGGAGAACATATCCGCCATGTCTACAACATTATCTGTGTTGAAATTGCTCACGTCAAGACTTGTAAGGCTAGAACAACCAGAGAACATTCCAACCATATCAGATACTTTTTCCGTATTGAATCCGCTCACGTCAAGACTCGTCAAACTAGAACAGCTTTCGAACATCCAAAGCATGCTTGTCACATTGTCCGTCTTGAGGTTGGCAATACCAGTGATTGTTTTGAGTTTTGAACAAAGCGAGAACCATTGTGCTGTACTAGTCAAAGAAGTACAGTCAGCAAAAGTATCATCAAACACAACAGTTGTAATCTTATCTCTTTCGCTTTTCCAACTAGCACCAGAATTAATATCAAATGGACCTACGCTCATACCGCCTCTTTCCTCTTTCTTCGTATCGTAGTAAAACGTAAGCGTTTTTCCTTTTACAGTACCATCATCAGTTGTCACGTCATCATCATTATCCGTCAGCACAGCGTATGGTTCTGGAATCGGGCCCGTTAAGTAGCCAGGATTAGCCGTTCCTTCGTCGATACGGGCATATTCTTTATCGATATGGCTTGCATCATATGTTGTGCCAGAGCCACCCTTAAGGTTGGTACAGCCTGAGAACATATTTTCGCCACTGTCAGTTATACTGGCCGTACTCCACTCACTGCCTACATCTATAGTGGTCAAGCTGGTACAATTATAAAACATTCGTGCCATCTCCTTCACTTTGGCAGTATTGAAGTTCTTCAAATCAAGTTTTGTCAAGTCAGGACATTCATAAAACATAGCCGCCATGTTCGTAACCTTGGCAGTATTGAAACTGCTCAGGTTTATGCTCTTCAAATTGGCACAATCGTAAAACATGGCCGACATATCCAGAAGGTTGGCAGTATTGAAGGTGCTAAGGTCAAGACTCGTCAGACCCCAGCACGACTCGAACATGTTGTACATTCCCAACACATTGGACGTATCAAAATTGGATAAGTCGAGGGCCTCCAGATATTTGCAGCCAGCGAACATCATAGACATGCTCTGCACCTTGGAAGTTACGAAATTATTGCCAAATTCAAGAGCTCTTAGGTGCGAGCAGCCAAAAAACATGCCAAGCATAGTTGTAACTTTGGCCGTATTGAAATTGCTTATATCAAGTGTCGAAAGACTAGAGCAGTCACGGAACATCTCTTTCATGGTAGTCACGTTACCCGTATCGAAACCACTAACATCAAGCCCCGACAGATCGGTACAGCCATAGAACATACCACTCATGTTGTTCACCTTCGCTGTATTGAAGTGGGTTACATCAACATACTCTAGTTTAGAGCAATTCATGAACATATTACTCATGTCCGTCACATTGCTCGTATTGAATCCGCTAACATCAACCCAATGCAGGTTAACACAGTTGCTGAACATGCTTACCATGCTCGTAACGTTATCAGTCTTCAGATTGGCAATGCCCGTGATGGTAGTAAGATTATGACAACCAATAAACCAATAAGCCGTACTGGTCAGATTAGTGTAGTTGGCGAAGGATGCGTCGAATACTACCGTCGTAATACTTGTTCTTTGACTATACCATGATATGTTTGAGCCGGAAGCAAACGGCCCGATGCTCATGCCACTACGAGTCTGCTTCTGACTATCGTAATAGAAGGTAAGTGTCTTATTATCTGAACTCAGTGCAGCGTATGGCTCAGGGCTTTTCACCGTTATGGTAAATGTTTCCTGATCTTTGGTGAGACCAGTGCCGTTGGCTTTCGACACCTTTATATTGCGGAGATAGCCTGTGTAATCGTTGAGAGCGACACTTGCATCCGCCGTGATGGTGAGTGTGGCAAT
>ONAK01000079.1 GCA_900315765.1 uncultured Prevotella sp.
ACCCGTAATCTATCTACCTGATATCCGTAATCTATCTCCTAGTTTGCTTACGGCTACACGTAGAAAAAATATTTCCCACACGTGGGAATTTTTGCGATCTCACGTAGTAGTAAAAACAATGATACACAAGTTTGTGGACTGCAAACCTGTGTACCATTAGTATTACTTAGCTTTTGAATGATTTAATTGATCAAATAAATCTTTGTTTTACCATTGTATGTGGCCTTGATGGTGGCTCGACCCTCTACTACAGAACTTATTTCGAATTTCACAGCGGGATCATTGGCTGTGGCTTTCAGTGTAGAGTTCTTGTCGAGTTTGCCATAAACCTGATATCGGTTGCACTCGGCATTGCCATTGAGGTTGGTAAAGAATACAGGATTCTGTGGGATAACCAGTGGCTGACCATCGACAGTGATAGTTACCTGAGGTACGACAGGTGCCTCGAACTTATCGCCAGCCTTTGAGAATCCGATTCCATGCAGATCGAATAATCCCTGTGGGCGCTGAGGACCGCGTGGACCGCCCCAGCGTGGACGCTCTGGAGCCTTAACTTCTGGTCCTTCGGCTACGAGATAGATGGCGTGCTTGCCTGTAAGACCTTCAACCTCGGGTACTGCTGTCTGATACATCATGGCTGCTTTGGGGGCATCGGCTGGGATGTTGAATGTAGCGATCTCCTTACCTTTCCAAGGATCGTCGAGCATCACATGAATCTTGAAAGCTCCATGTCCGCCTGTGGTAAGGTTGAGGTTAAGCATTGCCTTGTCGCCTTTCTGGATACCAGCAAATGCGGGCAGACCCTTTGTGGCTGTAGCAAGACCGCCAAAGCCGAAGTACTTAAAGCCAACGATACCCTTATTAGTAATACCAGCCAAATCCATCGAGTTGTTCCATATGTCGTGGTTGTCCTGCATCCAATCGTTGCCAGTCATGAAACAAGCATAACCAGCAGAGTAGTACTTATAGGGAGGCAGACCAAAGATCTGGAATCCCTCGGATGTAACCTCTGCTCCAGTATATGTGTTGCCATCGGTTGCGGCTGCTGTCCATTCGTTGTTCTTTGCATATGGATCGTAACCTGTAATCTTTACTACGCCTCCCTTGGCTACAGGTTTCTTGTCCCATGTAATCTTAACTGGTGCAACCATAGCCTGACGGGCATTGCCGAAGCCGCGTGGAGGACGGTGGTAGAACACGTACCACTGGCCGTTGATCTCCTGCAGAGAGCCGTGAGTGTTGTGGGCTGCATTGGTGGTAATGAGCTTTGAACCGTCTTCGTTAAGCACCACACCACGAGAATCTACCAGTACGCCACCTGAACGCCAAGGGCCGAGTGGAGAATCGCCGTAGGCATAGCGCAGGGCACTATTTGTATTTCCAAGGCCGTACTCCTTACCAGAGTAGCCTGAGAATACCATCACGTACTTATTGCCAACCTGACGAATTGATGAAGCCTCGAAGAAGTTGAAATCCTTGGGATCTTGGCCTTTGTAGAGGGCTTTATACACGCTTCCTTCCTTGTCGAGCAGTCGGCCGTCGGCACTAACGGCAGGAATGAACGGGTCTATCAACTCTGTTCCTTCGCGCTTTGAGTACATCGTGTTCTGATCCAACTCGCAGGCTGTAGAGTGTTGGAAGCCGTAGAATACGTAGGCACGGAAGCCTTTATCGTAATCCTTGTCTTTCTTGTTGGTGATGTTCTCGATGAATACTGATGGGTCGAAATCAATCAGCGATCCAGGCAGACAACGGCGTCCATCCTCCGTGAGGTTGATAGGTGTGAATGGGCCGTTGGGGCGATCGCTCTTACAAACCATAGCTACACGCTGCCAACCGCGAGAGTGGGGGTACAGATAATAGGTCTTCTTACCTGTAGCCTTATCCTTAATCTCAACAAGGTCGGGTGCGAACATGGTGTCCCACTGACCGTCTACATACCAAGAGAAGATAGGGCCTTCGTCGCGCCACTGAGTGAGGTCTTCAACTGGAGCCGACCACATGCGGATATCAGGACCACAGTAGGCTGAGTAATTGACGTCGTGTGAGCCAATGATATAGGCACGATACTTGCCTGGCTGATCTGGATCCTCGAATACACGGGGTTCTCCATCAGGCAGATGCTCCCAGAGTGGGAGATAAGGGTTCTGAGCATTGACCGTAAGTGCGGCCAAAAGCATCAGAGGTAAGATAAAAAGTTTCTTCATAAAAGGGTAATTTGGTTTAATTTTAAATAATCTGCTTGCAAAGATAGCAAAAAACCGATAGAAAGCCGCTTTTTGTGGGGCTTGTTCTATAAGTTTGCTACACAGATTAAAGAATTTGATACAAACTTTTGGCTGATTGCCATAAAACTCGTATCTTTGCACCCAGAAATACACACTGCCCTGATAGTTAAATGGATATAACAAGGTCCTCCTAAGACTTAGTTCCGCGTTCGATTCGCGGTCGGGGTACAAAAAAAGAGAGCTGTAATTCCATTGTGGATTACAGCTCTCTTTGTTATACCTATTTATTACTTACTTAGCAGCAGGAGTCTCAGGCAGAGTGTCATCGTCCTTGATGGTACGACCCATCCACAGGGAGAGTTCCGAATACAACACCAAGAATCATGGCCAGAGAGAACGAGCGGATGCTATCACCACCAAGGATGAAGATAGCCAACAGCACGATCAGTGTGGTTACAGAGGTGTTGATGGTACGAGCCAGTGTCTGGTTCAGTGAGTCGTTGAACAACTGCTGACGGTCGCGCTTAGCGTAGAGACCAAGGTTCTCACGGATACGGTCGAATACAACCACCTTATCGTTAATAGAGTAACCGATAACGGTCAGGATAGCACCAATGAATACCTGGTCGATCTCGAGCGACATTGGAACCCAGCCCCAACACAGTGAGTAGACACCGATAACGAGCAGAGCATCCAGAGCCAGAGCAACAACTGCACCTACAGAGAAGGCGAGGTTGCGGAAACGCAGCAGGATGTAGAGGAAGATGGCGATAAGAGCGATACATACGCTG
Organism: uncultured Prevotella sp.; assembly: GCA_900315765.1. Classification (GTDB taxonomy): domain Bacteria; phylum Bacteroidota; class Bacteroidia; order Bacteroidales; family Bacteroidaceae; genus Prevotella. The sequence continues at coordinate 3,020 of ONAK01000079.1, forward strand.
ATGATAGCGCCATGAGTAATATCCTTAGCTACAGAAGGACCAACCTTAGCAGAGCTGATGATTGAACCACCCTCGCGAACATCAGGATTCTTGAACTTATCAACACTCTCCTGACTAACGAGACCGGCCTTCTTCAGAGCCTGGAACAGAATGGTTTCTGCCTTGTCGTCAACCTCAGGATTGTTGCTCTCGATATCCCAGTTGGTAGAGATACGAACGGTCTTACCATCAGTACCCAGAGCGATAACAGAGGTATTTGCCTCCTGCTGAGCCTTCTCGCCGATAGTGTTGATGAATGCACCAGCCATAGCCTTACGAACCTCCTCAACAGGAGTCTGCTTGTCGAGTGTTACAACATAGTTACGACCACCAGTAAAGTCAATGCTCTGGCTCAGGCCACGAACAAAGAATGAACCAATGCAAACTACAGCTGCAATAGCCCAGAAAGCATAAGTCTTCTTATAAGAACCCATGAAGTTGAACTTAGCGTTCTGCATCAGGTTCTTTGAGTAACCAGTTACGAAGGTGAGGTTTGTCCACTTATCCTTGCTCAGCATGTAATCGTAAACCACACGAGTGAGGTAAACGGCTGTGAAGAATGAGATAACGATACCAATGATCCAAGTGGTAGCGAATCCCTTAACAGGACCTGTACCGAAGTAGAGCAGGATGATACCGGTAATCAATGATGTGAAGTTAGAGTCGAAGATAGCGCTGAAAGCGTTAGAGTAACCCTTGTTCAGAGCCTCTTTTACACCAAGACCCTTCTTCAGCTCTTCCTTGATACGCTCGTAGATAAGTACGTTAGCATCCACAGCTGTACCCAGAGTCAGCACGATACCTGCGATACCAGGCATTGTAAGGGCGGCCTGGAACGATGTCAGGATACCCAGAGTGAAGAACAGGTTGAACAGCAGTGCGATATCTGAAAGAATACCAGGAACAAAGCCGTAAAGCATAATCATGTAGATCATCAGCAGTACGAATGCTACGATGAATGAGATGATACCCTGCTGGATAGACTGAGCACCGAGTGAAGGACCAACAACCTCCTCCTGAACGATACGTGTAGGAGCTGGCATCTTACCAGAGTTAAGGGTGTTAGCAAGGTCCTTTGTAGCCTCGATAGTGAAGTTACCAGTAATCTGAGAGTTACCACCGTCGATCTGAGTGAGGATACGTGGAGCAGAGTAAACGGCATCGTCGAGCACGATAGCAACGGCCTTACCGATGTTCTGCTTGGTAATCTGACTCCAGCGACGAGCACCGTCAGAGTTCATCTGCATTGATACTGAAGGATGACCCATCTGGTCGAAGTCGTCCTTAGCACTGGTGATAACATCACCCTCCAGAGGAGCACGGCCAGAAGGCTCTGTAACCTTCAGAGCGTACAGTTCGAAGATGTCGCCCTTAGTATTCTGACCTCCGAAATCCTCAGGCTGAGCACCCCAGCGGAGCTTCAGTTCAGCAGGGAAGATGCGGCTTGCCAGTTCAGAGTAGATCATCTTGTTGATCTCAGCGGTATCGCGAGCGTTAGCATAACCAACTACAGCCAGTGAGTTGCCCTGTGTAGGCTGGAAGATAGAGAACAGTGGGTTCTGCTTCTTTGCCTGCTCAAGAGCCTTGTTGTCCTTAGCACCGTCCTTCTTAGCCAGTTTAGCAGCCAGATCGCCAGTAGCAGCCTTAGCTGTATCAGCAACTTCTGCTGTAGCTACGCTGTCGGTAGCAGTTGTATCGGCAACAACCTCACCGCCCTGAGCTGCCCAACGCTGGTTGAGCTGAGAGAGCAGAGGAGTAACCTCCTGTGAGTTGTAAGTCTCCCAGAACTCAAGGTTGGCAGAACCCTGAAGAAGTTTACGAACACGCTCAGGCTCCTTGATACCAGGCATCTCGACCATGATACGGCCGCTCTGTCCCTCAAGCTTCTGGATGTTTGGCTGAACAACGCCGAACTTATCGATACGGTTACGAACTACATTGAATGAGTTGTCAACGGCGCTCTGAACCTCAGTACGCAGAGCATTTTCTACCTCAGCGTCACTTGACGATGTGCTAACCTTGCCCTTCATCTGCTGAGTAGCAAAGATAGCAGCCAGAGGACGTCCGTTACCCTCCTGCTTCCAATACTTAACGAACAGAGAGATGAAGTCGTTCTGACTTGTCTCCTCTTCCTTCTTGGCCAGCTCCATTGCCTTCTTGTAGGCGGCATCGGTCTTGTGGTCAGCAAGTACGTCAACCACATCAGGTACTGATACCTCAAGAATTACGTTCATACCGCCCTTCAGGTCAAGACCCAGGCCAATCTCCATCTCACGGCACTGCTTGAGAGAATAGATGCCCATATACACCTTCTCGTTGTTGATTGAATCGAGGTACTCCGCACCTGCCTCTTCGCCCATAGCAGCAGCCTTACTTTCGTAATGGCGTGTTACGAACGAGAAGGAAAGGTAGAAGCAGCACACGAGAACCAAAAGCACTGCGATAAATTTTACAATTCCTTTGTTTTGCATTTTGATTTTAATTGTTGTATATTTATAATTTATTTTGTTCGCGTATAAAATAGCGTGCAAATATAGGCTTTTTTTTTCACAAGGAAAAATTTATTGGCAAAATTCGTTAGAATTTTAAGGATTATCTTTCATTTTTAGGGTACAAATGATAGGATAATGGTCACTTGCGTCCATTTTGTTGTCAATTCGGCAGTTATATGGCTCAAAGTGACTTGATACCAAAATGTTGTCTATTCGTACATAAAATCCTTTCTGATTATATGACAAACCGATACCTTTTCCAGTGGCTTCGTAGCAGTCTGTTAACCCCTTCGCGATAGTGCGATGAGAGTACGAGATGGGGTTGTCGTTGAAGTCGCCGCAAACTATAATGGGGTATTTTTTGTGAGCCTCTACATATTCATGTACAGCCTCGGCTTCGGGGGCACGTTTTGCTGCATATTTGCCTAACTTCTCAAACAGGTAGATAGTCTCGGCTTTGGCAGTATCTTTCTCCATTTTACCAGCGATAATCTGTTTGTATCTGTCGCGCTCTTCATTACTAAGGTGCGTGCCCTCTAAGTGGTTGTTACTCACAATGATAGTGTCTTTGTTAACCTTTAGATAATAGGCTACAGAACCATTGGCGTGCGAGTCATAAAGAATGCGTTCTTTCTTGATGATAGGGAATCGCGTGTGTATCCCTACTCCATTAATGCTTGCATCCTGAGGATTAAAGATCACGGTGTCATTATATTCGTATATCTTTTTATATCGCTGCATAACATATCGTCGCCAGGTGTCAACGTCTTCTTGTAGACAAACGATGTCGGCATCCTGAAGTTTCAGATAGTCGTAAACAGTCTCGAATCCTTGTTCATATTTGTAGTTGCCGCCATATGTGCATACATTGTAGGATATGATTTTTATTGTACCTTCTTTTGGCTCTTCTTGAGCAAGATGCAGGGGCATGTAGAGCGTCAAAGGTCCATAAACAATGATATAGCCAACAATAGGAATCCACAGCTTGCGCCATTTGAACGTGAGCCAAAAGAATATGAATAGTAGGTTGGCTATAAGGAATATTGGGAAAGTCATGCCCATGCATGATAGCAGAGGGTGCTCTACGGGATTTATGCGGTCAGCATATCCTGCTAAAGCCATCAGCAGGATTGTAGCCACATTGGCCCCTGCAACCATGTTGATGGTAAGAGACTTCAGCTGCTTAATCATGACTGGTTACTTGCATCGAAAAGCCTTTTCTTCTCTTCTTTAGTGAGGCTATCGTAACCACTCTTGCGAATCTTATCAAGGATAGCATCAATCTCTGCCTGATTCTGGCGTTTGCGGGCATTATACTCCATATCATCCTCTTTGGTGGCGCTGCCTCCACGATTGGCGTGCATATTAGGATTGTTGTATCCACTGCCTTGATTCTGGCGTCGTTGGTCAAAGCTGCGTTTGAGGTTCTCGAAGAACTGCTGTCCACGACCACGATCAACTCCAGAGTTGGGATGGCGATTCCAATAGCGAATCATCAGGAATCCGAATAACATACCTCCAAGGTGAGCAGTATGAGCCACACCATCGCCACTTGAACCCAAAGCCGAGAAGAATTCTATGGCCACATATCCAAGTACAAACCATTTTGCCTTGATAGGGAAGGGGAAGGGGCCGATGGTGGTCCAGGCATTGAGTTGTCCGCTGAGTTGCTCGCCTATAGCGAATATCTCGCTGAAAGTAACGCTTGGATCTTGAGATGTTATGGTCATGTAGAACTGTCCTAACTGGGCAATCTCTTGTAGAAGTCCAGCACCTATTCCGCAAGAAATGTAATAAAAAAGGAATTTCTTGGGGCCCCATACATTTTCTATCACACAGCCAAACATCCACAAGCCAAACATATTGCTGAGAATATGCATGAAATTGGCATGAAGGAATAAATAAGTGATGAACTGATATAAGTGGAAATCGTTGGCCATGAAGAAATGCAGACCTCCAATGTCAGCTAAGTCTACACCTCGCAGTTGAAGAACTACGGTTGCCAAGAATGCTATCAGGTTAATGATTAGCAGATTCTTTGTAACTGTTGGTATGCGGAACATCATATCTTTTACTAGTTAATAAATAAACATGAGGCAAAAACTGCCTTTTGTATTCTTTTGGCGGCAAAATTACTAAAAATATCTGTTTTTAAGGCCAAAATATGCTCGAATACAACTATTTTTTATCAAAAAATGAAATTTTTCTGATTTTTTGTTGTTTGTTTGAATACTTTGCTTTATATTTGCGACATAATTCGACTATACAACAGTTATTACTATTAAATAATTCATTAAATTTTTAAAGATTATGAACAAAACAGAATTGGTAGAGAAGATCGCAGCAGGTGCTGGCATCTCTAAGGTTGACGCAAAGAAAGCTCTTGACGCTACAGTAGCAGCTATTAAGGACGCTCTGGCAGAGGGTGACAAGATTGCTCTTGTTGGTTTCGGTACATTCAGTGTAAGCGAGCGTCCTGCTCGTGAGGGTATCAATCCTCTGACAAAGCAGAAGATTAAGATTGCTGCTAAGAAGGTTGCTAAGTTCAAGGCTGGTGCAGAGCTTGCTGCTGCTCTTTAATTACAAATATGTAAAAAATAATTATGGGGATCCTTTTCAGGGTCCCCATTTATTTTTTATTGTTGGACGACTCGGATTCGAACCGGGAATGACAGAACCAAAACCTGTAGTGTTACCATTACACCATCGTCCAAGGATATGTGGCTGCAAAGGTACAAATTATTTTTGAAGTACCAAAATTTGCAGCCAAATATTTTACTTTACTATCAACAAGTAGTAATTCTTCTTGCCTTTTTGGGCCAAAAGATACTTGCCGTCAATCAGATCCTCTGCTGTGATAGCACGGTTCTGATCGGTTATTTTTTCCTTGTTAAGCGATACGCCTCCGCCCTGAACCATCTTGCGCATCTCGCCCTTTGATGGGAATACGGGTGCGGCAGTAGTGAGCAGTTCAATAGCTGGCTGACCAAGCTGGTCTTTCGAAATCTCGAACTGAGGTACGCCATCGAATACATCAAGCAGTGTTTGCTCATCAAGTTTCTCGAGTCCCTCCTTGGTTGCTTTTCCAAACAAGATGTTTGATGCCTCAATAGCTGTGTCAAGGGCTTCCTGAGAGTGGACCATCACAGTAACCTCTTCGGCCAGACGCTTCTGCAACACACGACGACCAGGATCCTGCTTGTGCTCTTCTACGAGTGCGTCAATGACATCTTTCTCGAGAGAAGTGAAGATCTTGATATAGCGCTCTGCATCGTCATCGCTCACGTTGAGCCAGAACTGGTAGAACTTATATGGAGTTGTGCGGACTGGATCAAGCCAGATGTTTCCGCTTTCAGTCTTGCCGAATTTCTTACCATCGCTCTTAGTGATAAGTGGGCAGGTGAGTGCAAATGTCTCGACATCGTTGCCCAGAGTACGGCGGATAAGCTCGGTACCTGTAGTCATATTACCCCACTGGTCGTTACCGCCAAGCTGGAGTTTTACACCAAGGTGCTGGTAGAGGTACAAGAAATCGTAACCCTGAAGCAGCTGATATGTGAACTCTGTGAATGAGAGACCGTCTCGGGCGGTTCCATTCAGGCGCTGCTGTACGCTCTCCTTTGCCATCATATAGTTTACAGTAATGTGCTTACCAACTTCACGAGCGAAATCAAGGAAAGTAAAGTCCTTCATCCAATCGTAGTTGTTAACCATTACTGCAGCATTAGGCTCTTTTGATTCGAAATCCAGGAATTTGGCCACCTGCTTTTTTATGCATTCCTGATTATGACGGAGTGTCTCGTCGTTAAGCAGGTTGCGCTCCTGACTTTTACCTGAGGGGTCGCCAATCATACCTGTGGCACCACCAACAAGGATAACAGGGCGATGTCCGCAGCGCTGAAGGTGGCGGAGCATCATGATACCACAAAGATGTCCGATGTGCAGCGAATCAGCTGTAGGATCGGTACCCAGATATGCTGTTACCATCTCTTTCTGGAGCAGTTCTTCTGTTCCTGGCATCATCTGTGCCAGCATACCGCGCCATTTCAGTTCTTCTACAAAGTTCTTCTTCATATATCTTTTATTCTTTTTGTTTCGTGTATTTAAGGAACCGGATCATATCCAGATCCTCCCCAAGGGTTACATCTTAGTATGCGCCAAATGGCCAGGTATAAACCCTTAATTGGACCATGCTTTATTATCGCTTGTTTAGCATATTCGCTGCAGGTGGGAGTGAATCGGCAAGATGGACCCAGAAGTGGAGAGATACATATTTGGTAAAAACGTATAGGTAATACCAATAATATAGATATGTAATGTGATAGCTTCTTCATGGTTTCTGTTTGGCCATTTGTTTCAGAAGATTTATCACTTTCTTTTCAACTTCGTGAGTGGCGAAATGCCTATCGCTTAACCAAATCATGGCTATCAGCAGCATGTTTCCTTCGTCTACAGAACCTTCGAGCAATGCCTTGTTCTTGCGATAAGCCTCGCGAATCTGGCGTTTAACCCTATTCCTATCTACTGCATGCTTGAATTTTTTCTTTGGTACGCTGATCAGTAGTTGTATAGGTGCGCATCCTTCACGATGCTCGGTTCTTAGATATACTGCTCTAAGAGGATAGGCTGACAGCGATAGGCTATTGCCTTTCTCAAAGAGCGTGTCAATCAGCAGGTTGCTGACGATGCGCTCCTCTTTCTTAAATGTAGGAGCCGTCGTCATCAATGCTTAATCTTGTATTTCAAAAAGATAGTGCTGTAAAGCGCCTGTCATTGAGGGATACTTCTCGTTGGGAGCTTCAATATCCAAGCGAAGACCGGCTTCTTTCGCAGCTTTAGCTGTTGCTGGGCCGAAGGTGGCGATGGCAATTTTGTCTTGTTTGAAGTTGGGGAAATTCTTGGTCAGTGACTCGATTCCTGCAGGGCTGAAGAAAATCAGCATGTCGTAGTCGAAATTCTTGACCTCTTCCTCTGTAAAGTCATTGCTCACAGTCTTATACATGACGCATTCTGTGTGTTGCAATTTCTTTGAGTCAAGAAGATTTGCCAGACTGTCGGTATGTACATCGCTTAGTGGAATGAGATACTTCTCAGTCTTGTGCTTAACCATTGTTGGAATCAGATCGTCAATACGACCAGTTTCACCAAAGAAAATCTTACGTTTTCTGTACTGCACATATTTCTGAATATACAGGGCAATGGTTTCGGTAACACAGAAATACTTCATGTCCTCAGGGATATTAACTCTTAGCTCCTTGGCCATATTGAAGAAATGGTCAATAGCATGACGTGAGGTGAATACAACAGCTGTGTGATCCAGGATGTTCACTTTCTGTGCACGGAAATCCTTAGAACTAATTCCCTCCACTTTTATAAATGGACGAAATACCAATTCTACACCAAATTTGTTCGCGATATCAAAATAAGGCGACTTCTCACTAGATGGCTTAGGTTGTGAAACCAGAATCTTTTTGATCATATTGTGTCCTAAATATTTACTTTTAAATTTTCAGTGATTACCAATAATCCGCTCCAAAGCATCATTAAAGGTATCATTTCGAGGGCACAAAAGTACAAAATTATTTGCAGAAAACCACCTTTTTGATTAAAAAAGATAACATAAGACTTATAAAATGTTAGAATTTTGGCTAAAACAAGTATAGTTGTGGCATAATAGATGGCATTTTGAAGTGAAAACTGGAAATAAGCCATCAGTAGTACTAGGGGGAACAATGCTACCCCTTCAAGTGAGGATATGAGTAGCTGTGACCCTAGAAAATGTAAATTTTTCTTATTATTGAAGAATATATTATTTACTATTGTGTACAATAATATCCTTATTGCAAAATAACCAAGAATCGTTCCTCCAAAGATTGCCAGTAGAACGTATTCTGATGATAATATAAATGTATTGGCTATGAAATGGGTTGTATAAAAATAGTATAGCAAACCATATAGCAAACAGGTTATGAACAAAAACAAGAACTGGAATTTTATCTCGCTTCCAGTCTCAGTGATTGACTGCTCAGATTTTTGTGCTGAGAAGAATTGTTTGGTCTGCCGTAACAAAAACTCTGATATGCGTGACAATGCAAATGTAATTAGTAGGAAGCAGAGAATCAGAATTCCTGTTACAAAACTATCATTTTGGAAGGAGTAGGGTATAGGGTCTCCTGATGTACCAATTCGTTCCGTATTTAACTCTGGATGATACATTGTGTTACCTGAGAAGAAATTCTCACGGTAATAATGTGGCAGGTTAACCTCTTTCAGGTCTCGAGCAATTTCTTGTCCAGGAAGGTGCAGAGTGTCGGGACGACTGCTATAGTGTATCTCCTTGGGCTCGAACCATTCCTGTATGGCTGAGTCTTGTTGAGCAGGCGTAGCATCTTTAGGCAGCAACCGCAGCACCTCGTAGGGTGTCTGCGGTTTTGCCGAATGTACTGCCACAGAATCGGTATTGGCAGTAGCTATAGTAGTAGTTAGGATGCTATCTTTCTCCAGCATATTAGTTTATAGTCCGAACTCTTTACGGATGTCATCTACACGATCCAGTTTCTCCCATGTAAACAATTCAACCTCAATGGTCTTTGTTTCGTGATAGTGACTGGTAAATGTCTTCTTAATTATTTCGCTCTTACGTCCCATATGTCCGTAAGCAGCTGTCTCGCTGTACATGGGTTGGCGGAGTTTCAGAGTGCGTTCGATAGCTTTGGGGCGAAGATCGAATAGCTTCTCGATTTTCTTTGCAATCTCGCCGTCGCTCATCTGTACGTTGCTGCGACCATATGTATTAACATAGATGTTCATTGGCTTAGCTATGCCGATGGCATAACTTATCTGTACTAACATCTCATCGGCAACACCTGCTGCTACCATATTTTTGGCAATATGACGAGCAGCATAGGCTGCACTACGGTCTACTTTAGATGAATCCTTACCTGAGAAGGCGCCACCACCATGAGCACCTTTACCTCCATAAGTGTCTACGATAATCTTACGACCAGTCAGACCGGTGTCTCCGTGAGGACCGCCGATAACAAACTTGCCTGTTGGGTTTACGTAGTACTTGATGTCGAGCCCGAACAAATCTAACACCTTCTGCGAATGAATCTGTTTCTTAACTCTTGGAATCAGAATGTTGATGACGTCGTCTTTAATCTTGGCAAGCATCTTCTCATCCTCGTCGAATTCGTCGTGCTGTGTCGATACTACGATAGTATCGATGCGCTCAGGAATTCCTTCGTCAGAGTATTGTACTGTTACCTGACTTTTAGAATCAGGGCGGAGATATGTCATCTCTTTACCCTCCTTGCGGATGTCGGCAAGAGTACGCATAATCAGGTGCGCCAAGTCTAGACTTACGGGCATATAGCTCTCTGTTTCATTAGTGGCATATCCAAACATCATACCTTGGTCTCCGGCTCCTTGTTCGTCTTCGTTGCCATTGTCAACACCACGGTTGATGTCGGCACTCTGCTCGTGAATAGCACTCAGAATTCCACAAGAATCGCCATCGAACTGATATTCTGCCTTGGTATAGCCAATGCGTTTGATGGTATTGCGGGCCAAGGTCTGCAAATCGATATATACATCACTGCGAACCTCACCCATGATTACTACCTGACCTGTAGTGACAAACGACTCGATGGCACAGCGTGCCTTCGGGTCGTAAGCCAGAAACTGGTCTAGTATTGTATCAGATATCTGATCGGCCACCTTGTCTGGGTGGCCTTCAGATACTGATTCTGATGAAAATAGATAACTCATTCTTTATATTTAAATTAATATTATTCTGCGGGCATCATGATGACCTCTGCTGCGTTACCTGCTTTAAGCAGTTCTGTAACAAAAGCACTGATGGACTCAGTGGTCTGGGCGTTAACCACCTTCTCGTAGTCGGTGTCGAAATCCTGACCGTATTGGCGCCAGGTGTTAATGCGTCCAAGCCAGTAACCGTTCTGCTTGCGCTGGTCGCCCAGGTTCTTCAGCAGATACTCTTTCACCTTTTGCAATTTGTCAGCATCACAGGTCTTTGTCATGTTATTAACTTCATCGCGCATAATCTGACAGGCTATGTCGCCCTTCTCAGGTTTCATTGGGCACTGAACAAAGATGTATGCATTGGTTCCAAAGTCGTCACGGCTAACGCTTGAGCCTGCTCCTACTGTATAAGCAGCACTTGCGTCTTCGCGGATCTTCTTCAGATACTCCATGCTCAGAATCTGACCAGCGATAGTTGCCTTAACGCTATTCTCAAGAGTATAAGGAATTTCCTTTGAGTACCAGTACATCACGGCAATAGCTTTGGGCGTTTCAGCCTTATGCTTGAAGTTGTTTACAACCTTACCCTTGAAGTCGGTTGATACATCCTTGCTCTTTACAACTTTCTTTTGTGATGGCAGTGAACCCAGATACTGCTCAATGAGTGGACGTATGGTGGCCTCGTCGAAGTTGCCGATGATAGTGAACTCATAGGCAGCAGCATTAGCAGTGCGCTCTTTAGCAATCTGCAGGATGCGGTCGTAGTTCACGTTCTTAAGGTCTTCAACTTTCAGCGGAGTGCTACGTGGGTTGCGGCAATCAAGTGTAGCGGTCAGTGAATCGTTGAATACGTTCTCTGGCTGCAGCAGACGATTCTTCAGACTAATCTCTGTGGTCTGCATCAGGTTGTCGTACGATTTCTGGTCTTTATTGATGTTGGTAAAGTAGAGGTAAACCAGCTGAAGCATGGTCTCAACATCCTTAGGTGTAGAGCTTCCGCTGATATTCTCACGATTTGAACTCATTGAGAACGATGCACTAGCAATTTTACCAGCCAGAGCCTTCTCAAGTTCTGTGTGTGAGAAGTTACCCAATCCACTTGCGTCAATTACGTCATCGAACATCTTGATGTTGGCAAAGTCCTTCGCTCCGTAGAGTGCTGAACCGCCGAATCCCTCACCACGCAGGATTACTTGGTCTTTTTTCAGGTCGGTCTTCTTCAGAACTACCTTGACGCCGTTTGAGAGCACAAGTTCTGTATAACCGAACTTGTCGCTCTTTGTCTCCTTCTTAATTGAACCCTTCTTAGGCAGAGATGTCATCAAAGGTTCATCCTTTACGTTGTCAACATAAGCCTCAATCTGTGCACTACGTGAAGCGGCGATAGCCTTCTTGAAACCTTCCTCAGTAGGATAAACGGCACCTTCTTTTTCGTTGTTGAAGTTTAATACAACGAGGTTGCTGTCTTTCTGAGTGATCAGCTCTTTTGCGAGAGAGTTGATTGCCTCAATGGGAATAACAGGAACAACCTGCTTCATTGTCTCGTAAGTATAGTCGATACTTGGGATAGGCTCGTTAGCCAAGAAATGCTGAACGTATTGGTTAACAAACTGGCGGTTGAAACGCTTATCCTTATTTGAATACTGTTTGTCGAGGTTACTCAGGTAGTCTGCCTTGAAGCGGTTGTACTCAGTTGGAGTGAAACCGAACTCAGCAGCTCTACGAGCTTCTGTAAGTACGGCAGTAAGTGCAGCTTCAGCCTGTCCGTCCTTAGGCAGAAATCCTAGTTCAAATGCATCAACAGTCTTAGAAAGCAGATACTCGCCATCGCTTGCAAATGCCTGCAGGAATGGGCTCTCTGGTTTCTCTGCGTACTCCTTCAGACGATCTCTCAACATTGAGAGAGCTGCATCCTTAACGTAGTCGGTAATCAGGTAAGCCATAGTTCCCTTCAGTGTGTCGGGGAATGCCTCGTGCTTCATCAAGACCTCTACGATGTTGTACTGCTGCTCCTTGTCTTTGTCGATGACAATGATAGGTTCAGCATTATCTGGCACAGGGTAGGTTGTAACCAAAGCGCGGTTCTCTGGCAATACGATGCTGCTGAACATCTCCTTGATTTTCTTTTCTACCTTGTCAACGTCAACGTCACCAACTACGATGATACCCTGATTATCAGGACGATACCACTTCTCGTAGTAAGCCTGAAGGAATGGGCGCTCGAAGTTGTCGATAATCTCCATCAGGCCAATAGGCATGCGATGGCCATACTTTGAACCAGGATAGAGTTTGGGCAGGTCACGCTCCAGCATACGCTGGTTAGCGCTTGTGCGCAGGCGCCACTCCTCATGGATAACACCACGCTCTTTCTCAATCTCTTCCTGTTCCAACAGCAGTCCGTCGGCCCAGTCGAAGAGAATCAGCAGACATGAGTCAACAATGCCCTCACGAGTTGTAGGCACATTACTGATATTGTAAACAGTCTGGTCGATTGATGTGTAAGCATTCAGATCAGTACCAAACTTTACACCAATGCTTTCGCACCAGCGTAGCAGTTCGTTTCCCTTAAAGTGTTTTGATCCGTTGAAGGCCATGTGCTCAAGGAAGTGAGCCAGACCGCGCTGATCGTCGTCCTCCTGAATAGAACCTACTTTCTGAGCAATATAGAACTCAGCACGGTTCTCAGGCCAGTTGTTGTGACGGATGTAATAAGTTAATCCGTTGTCGAGCTTGCCGATGCGAACATCGGGATCATTTGGAATAGATGGCATCTGCATCTGAGCCATCATTGCTACTACGCCGAACATTGTCAGCATAATGGTAGATAAGATTTTTTTCATCTTCATTTGATTTTGGTTGCTACATAATTGTAATAATCGGGTGCAAAGTTACACCTTTTTTTCATATTTGCAGCAAATTCTACGTTAAAGCTACGTTAAACTTATCATTCTATACTAATAATCGCTTAGCAAAGTAGCGTACTGGATACCATACAGAGAGGAAACCAACTAAGAGTACTGTCATGAATACGAGAATAATATCTTCGGGATGTACACTTACCGGGTAGGCGTTAATAACAAATGTGCCGCTTGATGAGCCTAAGGCTACAATACCATATCGCTGCTGAATCCAGCACAGGATGAGCCCGATAATAATGCCAATGATGGCTCCTATTGCAGAAATCATACGGCCTTCGAACAGGAATATGCGTACTATTTGCTTGTCTGATGCTCCAAGATTACGTAGTGTGACTACGTCGTCCTTCTTGTCGATAATCAGCATTGATAAAGAGCCTATGATATTAAAGCATGCCACCATCAGGATGAAAGTAAGGAAAATGTATGCTATTAGTTTCTCTATTTTCATAATTTTGAAGGTGTCATCTTGCTGCTCAAAGCGGTCCTTAACAACAAACTTCTCACCACAAAGTTTCTTTATCTGTGCCTTCACGTTTTCGAAATTACTGCCAGGCTTCAGTCTCAACTCAAGCGATGATAACATGCCTTGCTGTCCGAAAATTCTGCGCGCAAAAGAAATACTGGTGAGTATGTAATTCTTGTCGTAGCGCGACTGCTTCATATTGAAGAGCACACCAGGCGAATAAAGCTCGTCTTCTTCGAAGGCTTCATCCGGATTGGTCATATCCAATTGGCCTTCTCGCTTGGGAGCATAAATGTGTATTGGCTCTTCGTATGTATAGCCTGTGCCCAGTGTCTCTGCCAGACGTATGCCTAATGTTCCATAGTCCATATTGGCTGCATGCAGAGAGAATTCACCATCACCTACTAGTATCTCGTTAATGTGAGTCAGTTTGTCGAAATTGTCGTCTACTCCCTTAATGACTACCATAGCCTGGCGCCCATGGTATATGGCTAATGCCATGTCCTCAACAGTCTCTGTTGCAACCTCTATCTGTGGCAGTTTTTTTATTTCCGTCAATATTGGGTCGTCGGCGGCAATCGTCTTTCCTTCTGCTGGCATCACCTTTAGCTGTGGGTCGAAACTTGTAAAGAATGATGCCACAAGATCGTGAAATCCATTAAATACCGACAGTGTAACAACCAAAGCCATGGTGGCTACGGCAACTCCTACGACAGATATTCCACTGATGACGTTGATGGCATGAGTGGATTTCTTTGAGAAAAGATACCTGCGGGCTATGAAGAAGGGGAAATTCATTTCTTCAGTAGTTCATCGATATGCTCGATATAGTCGAGCGAGTCGTCGATAAAGAATCGCAGTTCTGGAATAATACGCATCTGATTTCTTACGCGGGTACCCAATTCATATCTTATCTGCTTGGCGTTGGCATTTATGTTTGCCAATATTTCTTCGCCCTTGTTGCTGGGGAATACGCTCAGATAAGCTGTGCAGATACTCAAATCGGGTGAAATCTTAGTGCGGGTAACCGATATCATCACGCCATGAGTAGCGCGTGTCTGTTGTTGAAATATCAGCGAGAGCTCTTTCTGAAGTAGTCTTGCAATTTTGTTTTGTCTTGTTTCTTGCATATTTTAATTATCAATTGTCAATTTTTCTAATCAATGTCAGTCCGTCGCGCAGTGGCAGAATTACCTGCTCTACCCTAGAATCGTGGGCAATGTAGTCGTTAAACGTCTCTATGCCCTGGGTCTGTCGGTCCTTGTCATAGGCATGATCAATCACATGCCCATCCCAAAGTGTGTTGTCCGCCAGTATGAATCCTCCTAGCTTGAGTATGCTCATCACCATCTCATAACAGTCACGATAAGTGCGTTTGTCGCCATCCATAAAGGCAAGGTCGAATTCTATGTCCAGTTTGGGCGCCTTTTGTAGCGCATCACCGATGATGAACTCTATTTTATCAGCCCATGGTGAGTTCTCAATCCAAGGACGGGTAAAGTCCTCCATCTCGTCGTTAATCTCAAAGGTGTATAAGCGCCCGCCTTCTTCCAGTCCTTCTGCCATAGATAGTGCACTATATCCACTGAAAGTGCCAATCTCAAGGATGTTCCTTGGGCGAATCATTCTTACCAGCATCTTTAACAGTCTGCCCTGCAGGTGTCCACTTGCCATACGCCCGTGAATAGTGTGTATGTTGGTGGCTCGCCATAACCTATACAGATAGTCGGGCTCTGGCTCCGTGTGCTGCAGGATGTATTCGTCGAGTGTCATCCTTTCAGCGCTTCAATGGCCAGTCGGTACGAGTCAAGACCGAAGCCGAGAATCACGCCCTTGCAGGCACATGAGATCATCGACTTGTGGCGGAACTCCTCGCGCTGGTGCACATTCGAAATGTGAACCTCGATTACAGGTGTCTTCAGTGAGCGTATGCAGTCCTGCAGGGCAATCGAGGTGTGGGTGTAGGCACCGGCGTTCAGCACGATACCATCGTAGCTGAAGCCCACCTCCTGCATCTTGTCTATCAGCGCTCCTTCAATGTTGCTCTGAAAATACTCGATGTCGATGTCAGCAAAACGCTTACGTAACTCTGGCAAGTAAGTGTCAAACGACGACGAACCATAGATGCCAGGTTCTCTCTGGCCCAACAGGTTCAAGTTCGGACCATTGATAATCAGAATCTTCATTTTTGTAACTTTGTATTAATACGGCTGCAAAGGTACGAATATTTTTCTATTTATAGAAAATTTTTTGTAACTTTGCACCAAATTTATGCAAATGATTGACCAAAAGTCGATTATCTTGAACGTGAACAGAAAGATATTCGTGAGATAACGCTTCAGGATCTTGAACACTTCTCTGCTGGATTGCATGATATAGGTATTCATCCTCGTTCGCAATGCCGTATCCTTAGTGGTATACGTAGCTTTTTCAGGTTTGTGCAGCTTGATGGCTATCGCGATGACGATCCAACTGAGTTACTCGAGTCGCCACAGATAGGCGACCATCTGCCCGAGGTACTCACTACCGAAGAGGTTGATCGATTAGAAGAGAGTATTGACCTTTCCAAATGGGAAGGTCATCGCAATCGCGCCATCATCGAGGTGCTTTTCTCTTGCGGATTGCGAGTCAGCGAACTGGTAAACCTGAAATTGTCTGATCTTTATATCGATGAGGAATACGTGCGTGTTCTTGGTAAAGGTTCCAAAGAGCGCCTGGTGCCCATATCGCATAAGGCCATTCGTGAACTCGACAATTGGTTCAAGGTAAGGAATCTTATGAAGATCAAACCGGGCGAAGAAGACTATGTGTTCCTTAATCGTCGCGGTGCCCACCTCACTCGTACCATGATACTTATCATGATTAAGGCTCAGGCCAAAGAGGCTGGCATCCAGAAAACCATCTCGCCCCACACCCTGCGCCATTCCTTTGCCACAGCCCTGCTTGAGGGTGGTGCCGACCTCCGTTTCATCCAAGCCTTGCTTGGGCACGAAGACATCGGTACCACCGAAATCTATACCCATATCGATACCAGTACCCTTCGTCAGGAAATCCTTAATCATCACCCAAGAAACATGAGAAAAAGATGATTTTTGTCGAAATATGGTAGATATGTATTAAAAATAGTTTATAAAAAGAGCTGTCTATTTATATATTTGCGCGTGAAATAATCAATCACGTCTTTTTAATTTATTCCTTTTAAAAAAGGAAACTATTATGAAGAAATTATTTTTGATCGCAGCTATGATGGTAGCAACTTTGAGTGCTAACGCTCAGAACGAGGTTGGTCAGTGGTCTATTAAGCCAATGTCTGGTATAAACCTTGCTACAATGACAAAGACAACCGACTCTAAGATGCGTGTAGGTCTCGCTGCAGGTGCTGAGCTGGCTGTTGGTGCAGCTGAGAACTTCGAAGTAAGTGCTGGTGTTCTGTATTCTATGCAGGGTGTAAAGGGAAAGGGAGATTTAGATGGTCTTACTTATAAGCTTGACTACATTAATATCCCTATTCTGGCCAACTTCTATGTTACTCGCGGTTTGGCTATCAAGGCCGGTGTTCAGCCAGGCTTTAACGTTACTAAGAAGATAAGCGCTGATGGCGTTAGCGCAGATATCGACGGTGTTAAGGGCTTTGCTTTTAGCGTACCAGTAGGTCTGTCTTACGAGATTGGTGGCGTTGTTCTCGATGCTCGTTACAATTGGGGTCTTACTAAGGCATTTAAGGATGTAGACTCTAAGCATAGCTACTTCTCAATCACTCTTGGTTACAAGATCCCATTCTAAAATAATTCAGAATTATAATAAAAAAAACTCAGGCTTGTTTAGCTTGAGTTTTTTTTATTCCCTCCTCGTATTCCCCTCCTGAGTAGGAGGGGATAGGGGTGGTCTGAGCAACGGATATGTGAGATTAAGTTCTGTGCCTAAGAGCTATCTTAGTGTCCATGATTTCCAACTTTCTCCGATATTGGCTGATGAGGAAACTGTAGGAGTCTGAGATTTTCCGTTCACCACGATTGATCTCTTGGCAACTTCATCTGCCACATAGCCTTGCAATTCGCCAAGAGATATATTACCCTTGCTCAATTGCAGTTTTTTTAGCAGATAATAGGTAAACAATCCATGACGCTTTTCATTATAAGGATAAGCTGTCTCTTCTCCAGTGGCGGCAGAGAAGACTACCATATTACCTTGAGGAGCACTGTTCTTTACCTTTATTGCAACACCTCGTGCTGAAGCCATCATATTGCCATCGCGCGTAGAACCACTGAAACATGCATCAAGGAAAACCATTATCGACTTGGCTTTCAGCTCTCCCAGTGTGGCATATAGTGCTTGGAGACTATAGCCAGTTGTGATGTCGGTACCGAATCCGTCAACAGGTAGCAAATAGGCATCTTTTGTAGCTTCATCCGGTATGCCGTGACCAGCATAGTATACTATGATCTTTGTTGATTCTTTGTAGGCATCAGATACCTGCTTGAGCCAGTTTATTTCGCGCTTCATATTGTTTAGTGTCGCATTCTTTACCAGATGCACATTTGTGGCAGGCAAACCAAGGCTTTTCTTGCAATATTCAGCGAAAATTGCTCCGTCATTACTGGCGTAAGGTACTTCTGCTACATCCTGATAATGCTCGTTTGCGATAATTACTGCAAAGGTGTTGGCGTTATTTACGTTTGTGGTGGGCAGATTTTCATCTACATCAGCTTTCGTCTCTTCCCTTTTTGTTGTTGGAACTTGTGGCGCATGAACTTCTGACTTTGGTGTCTGGGCTATGCTTGGGGCTGTAGTGTAAGTTATGTTTATAGTGTTGTTGGCATGGCTGTCGTCATCTTCGAGCGAGTTATAACTTCGTCTTGATGATTTTGAAGCTACATCGGCCTTTGCATACAGATTCTGAATCACGTTATTGGGTATTGGACTTGCACCACGCATATACATGCTGAAGTCATCTGCGCTTTGAACGGCGTGATATGGGTAATTGTTAATCATAGTACGCCATACTGCTTCTGCCTCCTTCTGTTTGCCCATGAGTGTAAGAATCTTACCCTTACATGCGTAGTCGAACCCTGAGCCGATGTTTTCAATAGCATTATTGATTATGCTAAGAGCCTGCTGAAAGTCCTGTTTTATTAGTATTCCCTCTGCAAAGAGCATAGCTGTATGGATGAAAGCCTCGTCGACATTCTTTGAGCATGACTTCTGGAAGCATTCCATAGCTTTCTCCATATCTCTCTCACGGCCAAGTCCTTCTTCATAACAAAGACCTAATACATAGGTGGTGTAGGAATCTATATAACTATAGTTGGTGGCCTTGTTCATCCAGTAGTTGGCTTTGGCTTTGTCCTTGTTCGTGCCTATACCTTTATATAATATATAAGCTATTCGTGCTTGAGCAATGGGCAATCCACGTTCGGCCACCCTGCGATATAGTGAGAAAGCCTTTCTATCATCCTTTTCTACGCCATAGCCTTCAGCCTGACAATAGGCCAGATAGTACTGTGCGGTAACGCTGCCAAAGCGTGCACCTTTAGAGAAAGATGCGTATGCATTGTCAAATCGTCCCATGCGCAGATACTCGCATCCGTCTATCACTTCTTGATCAACAGTCTGAGCAAGGAGAGGTAATGCTCCTATGACGCAGCAAAGGATGATAAAAGTGGCTTTTCTCATATCGCTTTTATTTCTTGAGCGTCTGTTCGTTTTTCAGTTCTTTTGCCTTTTTCTTTGCAATTTCCTTAGCCTTCTTATCCTTTTCTCCGTCTTCTATCAGATATCTTTCGTAAGAATCTTGCAGAGCTTGTACCCAATTGGTGGTTTCGCCTTCCCAAATGAGTATCTGACGGCCTTTAGATCGCTCTTCGAAGTTTGACTTCATCTCCTCTTCGCCTTTCTTGCCACTATTTTTCTTGGTTAGTTTTTCAAGAGCGCTTCTGTAACCATTTGTTTTACCTTCTTTTTCTTCACTCGTTGCCCCCAGACGATAAATGTTGAATGATCCTTTACCAAATGAGGTTACGTAAATATCGATAGGCGAATTGTCCTCATCATACTCGAAAGGACGATCTGCAAATACATGCATGATATCAGTCATACGGCCCTGAATGTTTACGGCGTTGGTACGCTTAACCTTGTCCTGCTCTTGAATGTAATATTTTGTAAGTATCATGTCAGAAACCCATGTAGAGATGGTGAATGAGTGGTCTTCACGCTCTTTTTCATCTCCAGAGTATTTCTTTGTATCGTATTTGATATATACTTTTACCTTCATAAACGATTCGTCTCCTGTAAGATGAATGTTAGTGCATGATTTCTTGTCATTGTTGGCCATCTCATAGCGCATGGTTTCCATTAAATCCATCACCTGAAGTCGAAGTTCGCTCTGATAGTTTGCCTTTCCTCCCTTGCCAAATGAACTACCGCCAGCATCATATTTACCAATTATGGGGTTAATCAGCGTTGAAACCCATGTGTCGCTTTTAGGTGCCAAAGGCTGATAGTATGTGTGGCTGGTATCATCGCGTTTCTCATCGAGACATATGGCTTCGTCATTAATATAATAGAACGAACTAGAGCGATCGACGAAAAGAGGCTTGTTGGTCTTATTCGTGATCCTTAGAGACAAACGCACCAGTTCTGCCTTGATGTTTTCGTCCTCATACACATTATCTGTCTGTGAATAGCCCACGAGCAAAGCTTGATACTGGGCCTGAGCGCTGATGGCAAACATAGCAGCCACCACTGCAAGCATAATCTTAATCTTTTTCATAACCTTAAATTATAGTTTTATTTTTTAGCCTTTACTGTATCTAGGAAGTATGTCATCTCGTTATAGAGTGTATCGTCATTCTTTAGCACCTCTTTGAGGGCCATCTTAAAGTCTTCTTTGGCCTGGATGCCGTTATAATAAACCTTTACGATAACCTCCGAACTCGTAGTGTTCTTGCTGTTGTAGAGCTCCAGTACTTTTTCCATATCTCCAATGCGATCCAAAATACCACCTTTGGAGTCAAGGATGGCTTGTACCATTTCTTGTCCCTTTACGGCGCCGAAGTGTTTTACGAAATCCTTATGGATGAACTGTAGCATGATTTCGTGCACAATCTCGTTGGCAAGGTTTTCTCTTGCCATGTCGTAAGCTTTGTTGGTGGCCAGTTCGTAGGTTTTTGCTAAACTCTTGGCCTCACCAGGGACATTGGTTGGGAAAAGGTCTTCCTCGTAAGAGTATTCTGCTCTGACATCTGCTTTAACCTGCGATTCAAGATTAGGCAAATTGTCGGCCACTTTGAACCTTCTCATTCTAAAATCCTGCACTCTTCTGGCATATTCATCCAAGATGAAATTTTCTTTCTTCTTTAACTTTTTCTCGAGAAAGCTTTTTCTAAACTCCATTACTTTCCCGTTTTTGGCTTCCTCATATATTAATTCTGTATATTCTTTGGCAGCCTTTTTTATTTCTTTAGTGCTATAAGAGGATCCTTTCTTTTCCGATTCCATGAACCTCTTATAGTCCGATTGAGCATTTACATTGCTCAAGGTAAAACAGCTTAATACAAGTAATAATAATTTCTTCATATAATATGGTTTTAATAGATATTGATATTTTCTGCAAAGATAGTTTTATTTATTTAATAACTATTGAATTGCTATTTTGTTGGTGTGTTTATTTATGTTTTTTTAATAATTGATACTTGTTCTGTAATCTTTTGCTCACTGATTGAAAAGCAGTTATCGTGCAATTGCAATCCAACTGCTTTTTTATTGTAGAAGTCAGTTTGTAATTCCTCCAGCACCTACCGTTCTACAAATCCAAGTGGCTGATTTTGAGGCAGCTATGTGATATTCTGTGGTTCAAACACCTAACCCAACACCTACCGTCGTAATTAAAGTACATGAATCGGAATGGTAGGTATTAGGTTAGGTGTTCGAGGCTTTAAGAATCGCATAACTGGCTTTAAGTCAGATATTTAAGTTTTTAAGACGGTAACTGTTGACACAAATTAGAAAAACTATGAACCGAAAAAGACTAACCACACAAATAGGTTCTATTACAGTCCTTTGCCTAGAGGACTGTAATCCTTTAGTTAAAGGACTCGAGTCCTTAAGGCAGAGGACTGGTGCTATTACTTAACCAGAGATGGAATATGTACAGATTAAAATGAATTATGGAACTTGAATAATTTAACTTGAATAATATTATCCAAGCGTAATGTTTTCTACCTCTACTGGTTCGTGGAGGAATATCTGGGCTTGTTCTTTGAATTTTTCTGGATTTTCGGTGGTTAGGTAGTGTACGGCGGCGCCTTTTGAGCAGCGTTGCTCTATCTGTGGGTGGCGCTCGAGGTACTGTTTGAGACTCTCGGCCACGTATTCACCTTGGGGCACGACGCGCACACCTGTAGGAAGATATTTCAGTATCTTTGGCATCAGCAGGGGATAGTGGGTGCAGCCAAGTATGATGGCATCGATGAGTGGATCTTCGCGCATAATCTGGTCGATGCGCTTCTTAACGAAGTAGTCGGCTCCAGGTGAGTCGGCTTCGTTATACTCTACCAGTGGTACCCAGAACGGACAGGCCACACCGGTAACAAGAATGTCGGGGTGGAGCTTTTGGATTTCAAGGTTGTAGCTCTCGCTGCGGATGGTTCCTTCGGTGGCGAAGATGCCCACATGACGAGTCTCTGTGAGCGAGCCTATCACCTCGGCTGTGGGGCGGATAACGCCCAGGACGCGGCGATCGGGGTCTATCTGTGGCAGGTCGTTCTGTTGGATGGTACGCAATGCTTTCGCTGAAGCTGTATTACAACCAAGGATTACCAGATGGCATCCCATTTCAAAGAGTTTTACTACAGCCTGACGTGTAAACTCGTAGACCACGTCGAACGAACGTGGTCCATAGGGGGCACGGGCATTATCGCCCAAATAAAGATAATCGTATTCGGGAAGCAGCTGACGGATGCCATGCAGGATGGTTAGTCCGCCGTAACCGCTGTCGAAGATACCGATTGGTCCTGGATTACTTGAGAGCATCTTGTACAGCCTGATTAATGTCTTCGCACATCAGGGGATTTACCACAGGTACAGCTTTTGCATCAGTATCAATGATAAAGGCATACCCCTTCTCTGCACACATTTTTGCCAGTGTTTCGTTCAGTTTTACATAAAGTGGGGCAAAAATATCTGCCTCGGCCTTTGTCAATTGCTCTCGGCTTGAATTCTTGAAGTCAATATTCTTCTGCATCAGCTCCTGTAGTTCTGTCTGTCGCTTTTGCAGAATAGTCTTTGGAAAGTCACGTTGACCATCAAGAAACTCCTCGTATTTCCTGTTGAATTCGTCTTCTACACGTTTGGTCTCTGCCTGATATTTTTCCTTCAGGTCTGTAAACTTCTGTTGAGCTAGAGTATAGTCGGGCATCGACTTGATAGCAGCCTGATAGCTAAGATAACCATACTTTACAGAACTTGATGATGTGGCATCATCCTGTGCAAACACGTGGAGAGATACGAATGCCACAAGAAGTACGAGGAATCTTTTCATATTGTTTGAATTTTGAAGTTAAATAATAATCGTTTACTTCAGTCCGAGCTTAGCCTTAACCTGAGCTGTTACGTCGGTAGAGAGACTTGTGCTGATGTATGGCAGCGAATTGTTCTCCATAATGTAAACATACTGTCCAGCTTGACCTACGGCCTTAATAGCATCAAGAATCTTGGTCTGGATAGCCTGCATCTTTTCCTGAGAAGCCTTCTGCAGTGCCTGCTGGTTGTCCTGGTAACTCTGCTGGATCTTGGTATACATGTCCTGTAGCTCCTGCTGGCGGCGCTGCTTGATGTTCTCGGGCAAATTAGCCTGCTCCTTATCGAAAGCTTCACCCTTCTTCTGCAGCTCGTCCTGCATGCTCTTCAGGTCAGCCTCATACTGGTCCTGCAGGGCCTTAATCTCGTTCTGAGCCTTAGTGAATTCAGGCATAGCCTGCATTACTTCCTGGGTGTTCACGTGTCCGAACTTACCCTGTGCATTTGCGGTTGTGAAACCACAGATTGCGCATAGTGCGCAGATAATCAATTTCTTCATTTCTTTATTGGTTAAATTATTAATTACTATATCCGAGCTTGCGAAGCACTTCCGAAGAGATATCTACTTTCGGAGAGCTGAAGATGATACCGGAATCGCTGGCGCGATCAAGTACCAACTGATAGCCTCGCAGTTCTGCAATGTCTTTTACGGCGTTATAAACCTCTTCCTGGATGGGTGACATAAGAGCGGTACGCTTCTTAAACAGTTCACCCTCTGGGCCGAAGTAGTGCTTCTTCAGCTCTGCAGCCTGCTTCTCTTTCTCAACGATGGCATCCTGTTTTGCTTTCTTCTGTTCCTTAGATAGGAATACTACCTCGTTCTGATAATTCTTATAGAGTGTTTGAGCCTCGGCATTCAGTGCGTCAACTTCGCCCTGCCACTGTTTAGATACCTGACTCAGTTGCTCGTTGGCACGCTCATAGGCAGGGATGTTCTTCAGGATATACTCCATATCTACTACAGCATACTTCTGGGCTGAGGCTGCTGTCCATCCAAAGATAGCGCAGAGTGCGCAAATAATCAGTTTCTTCATAAGCGTTCTTTTTTAATGTTATACACCTCTTTGACGTATTTCGTCTCAGATGGTTTTAACGATAAACAACTCTTAACTATTTTCTTATTTCTTAATTCAAAATTATCAATTAGCTTAGAACTCCTGCCCGAGGATGAAGTGGAAGTTGCTTCCACCTTTCTTCTGTGCTCCGTACTGGTTTGTGTAAACGTTGTCGAATCCGTATGCCCAGTCGATACCCATCAGTCCTACCATTGGCAGATAGATACGAACACCGATACCGGCCGAACGCTTCATCTTGAATGGGTTGAAGTCTTTTGCATTAGCCCAAGCGTTACCACCCTCAATGAATCCAAGTCCGTAGATAGTGGTGTTACCCAGCATGAATGGATAGCGCAACTCGAGTGTGAAACGGTCGTATGCGTAAGAGTTATACGATGATATGGTGCCACCATTCATCATAGTCTCGTAGGCCGAAGAGTATGATAGTGCTCCGTTGTCGTATCCACGCAGACCGATTGTCTCCTCAGAGTATCCGTAAGAGTATCCGCTCATACCGTCACCTCCCACATAGAAGGTCTCGAATGGTGAGCGCTTATCCTTGTTGTAGCTACCCAGCAATCCCATCTCTACACGTGTCATCAGCACGAAGCATTTCTGTCCGCCTGTAAGAGATGTAAAGGTACGGCTCTTAAACTTCCATTTATGGTATTCAATCCAGCGATAAACTTGCTGCAGCTCGTCTTCATAAGTAACCGAGCTTGTGTTCTTAGCCAGATTAGCATAGTCCTTATTATCAAACAGTGACCAAGGTGGAGTAACTGTTACCTGAGCCATAAACTCTGATCCACGACGTGGGAAGAGTGGGTTGTCGGTTGATGTACGCGACAGTGTCAGTCCCAGGTTGATGTTGTTACAGTTTCCGTTGTGGATATAGAAATAGCTCCAGTCGCGCAGCATATAGCGTGAGTATCCAAGCTGAGCAGAGAACTGGAAGTAGTCATCAGGCCAGCGCAGACGCTTACCCCAACCCAGCGATGCTCCCCAAACAGTCATGGTCTTGTCGTCGTCGAGCATTGATTCGTAGTTCATGTAGTAGGGGTTGTAGCCACCGTAGCCACCGCTGTACATGTAGTAGTTGTTATAGAACGAGTTGTTACGGTAGTAACTTGAGATATCGCTCTGCTTAGAGTAGAACACACCTACATTCAAACTGTTAGGACGCTTACCACCAAACCAGTTGGTACCATAGTTGGCACTCAGTGAGCTATAGTAGCTACCGTTTGTCTGGAAGCTGAATCCAAGCTGCTCGCCATCGCCGTAAGGCAGAATTCCACGGTGCAGTTTGTTTTTACCGAACAGGTTGCGGATAGAGAAGTTATTGAATTTAATACCGACCTTACCGATAACACCAGTCTGTCCCCAACCCAATGAGAACTCCAGCTGGTCGTTACTCTTCTGCTCCAGTTTCCAGTTTACATCAACTGTACCATCGTCTGGATTTGGTTTAACATCGGGCACAATCTTTTCTGAATCAAAGAATCCCATTGAGGCGATATCACGTAAAGAACGCATCAGAGCATCTTTGTTAAACAGGTCGCCTGGTTTTGTACGCAATTCGCGACGTACCACCTCTTCATACAGGCGGTCGTTACCGTAGATACGAACATGATTCAATCTGGCTTGAGGACCCTCAGTCACGCGCATTTCGATGTCGATAGAGTCACCGTCGATATTTACTTCTACAGGCTCAATGCCTGAGAATACGTAACCGTTGTTATAATACCAGTTACCAGCAGCATCTTCGTCTTCTTTCAGTCGCTTGTCGATATGCTTCTGGTTGTACACGTCACCTTTCTTCATGCCGAGTACGGCATTCAGATAGTCGGTAGTAACAACAGTGTTTCCCACCCAGGTGATGTTACGTACATAGTACTTGTCGCCCTCTTCAATCTTTACCAGCACGTTTACGTGCTTGTCGTCGTAGCTGTAAACAGAATCTTCCAGGATGGTTGCATCGCGGAATCCCAGTTCGTTATATTTTTCGATAAGCGCCTGCTTTGCCTCCTTATAGCGCTCTTCTGTAAACTTCTTGGCTTTAAAGATGTTAGAGAGTTTTCCTGCCTCGTGAATCTTACCGAAGGCACCCTTGCCGAACAAAGAACCTTTAATCTTCTTTGAAGACAGTTTCTCGTTGCCCTGGAAAATCAATTCATGAACCTTCATCTTGTCCTTCTTGTCGATGTTCACGTCGAGGGTAACTTGTCCTGATGCATCTTCACGCTGAACGATATCAATTTCAGCATTTTTATATCCTTTGTCGTCGAAGTATCTCTTAGCCAGAATCTTAGCACGGTCCAGAATGTTACGGGTCAGACTCATACCCTTGACCATGCCCAGTTTGGCCTCCATATCCTCACGCTCGGCCTTCTTGATGCCGTTATAATTAATGTTTTTGATACGTGGGCGCATACCTAGGTGTATGCACAGATATACTTTGTTGCCAACGATAGAGTCGGCTGTTATCTTTACCTTCGAGAACAGTCCGTTACGCCAATAGCGCTTTACTGCCTCTGTAATCTGGCTGCCTGGTAGTTCTATCTCCTGTCCTACAGTCAAGCCTGACAGACCTGCCAATACATAGTCTTCATATCCTTCTACGCCCTCAACGGCGATACCGCCAATCTCGCAGGTACGTGGCGTACCGGCGTACGATATGTCTGGATTTACTATCTTATCCTGAGCTGTTGCAGTGAAAGGTATAAAGGTAAAAAGGTAAAAAGGTAAGATACCCTTTACCAGTCCTTTCACCTTATTAATAATATATATATAAGTCACTTTCTTTTTAACTTTTTTACTTTCTTACCTTTTTACATCTTTTCTTCGGCTTCTACCTGAGCTTCTGTCTTGCCGAATCTGCGCTGACGGCTCTGATAGCTATGAATGGCCTTGTAAAGGTCTTCCTCCATAAAGTCGGGCCAGTATGTATCGCAGAAATAGAGCTCAGAGTATGCAATCTGCCAAAGCAGATAGTTTGAAATACGAACCTCGCCTCCGGTACGGATCAACAGTTCTGGATCGGGCATAAAGTTTGTCCACAGTCTCTCGTTGATGGTTTCCTCGGTGATATCGTTTATATTCAGTTTTCCTTCTTTCACCTCCTGAGCAATCTGCTTGGTGGCTGTGGCAATTTCCAGCTTCGATGAATAGCTCAGGGCTACAACCATTGTCATGGCGTCGTTCTTGGCGGTATGCTCTTCAGTCTCTGACAGCTTCTTGTTCACTACCTCAGGTATACGAGTGCGATCGCCAATTACAATGTGTATAAGGTTAAGAACTTGACTCCCAGTCGGGTACATTCTGATGTTATGCGGCGTACTGCATCAACACCGGCTTGATGACCGAAACTACGGTCTTTGCCACGTTCCATAGCCCATCGCCCGTTGCCGTCCATAATGATGGCAATGTGCTTGGGAATCCTGTTCATGTCTAAAAGTTCCTTCATATCTATAATTTCTAATTCTTAATTCTCACCTTTTCACCTTCTCACTCTTGAAAGCACGTTTTGCACTTTTCCCAGAGATCGTAGGTTAGTCCAATCTGAAGTGCGCTGTAACAGTCGGTGTTTTTAAACAGTCCGCTGCTCTTAATACCCATAGGATCTTTGCTTCCGTCCAGATTATCGCTCAGCGTAAATCGCATGGCCCATTCTGCTGTAAGGTTCAGTCTTTTACCTATCTTATATTTCACGCCTGCTCCTAAGGGGACATTCATGGTGGCTCCTTTTTCTGGTCCTCCGTAAAAGGTTGCCCCCAGTCCAGCTATGATGAATGGTGCAAAGCGCTTTGATCCTCTGTATTCATTGCCTGTGCCATACGCCCAAAAATTGTATTCAAAGCGCAGGTCGGCTTCAGTTATTCGGTGGTTAAACTCGTCGGCTTTTATCTTTCCTGTTCCGATGTTCAGGCTCAGTGCAGTTCTTGGGTCCATCCTGTATTTGGTCATCAGTGCCAACCATGGCTGTAAACCTTTCACCAGACTGCTGTTGTAGTCGCCTACATAGCTTACCATTCCAGTTCCGGCACCTATCTCCAACTTGTACTCAGGTTCTTCCTGGGCACTGGCAGCCGTTGTTGCGGCTATCATGAAGATTACTGCCAAAAGCTTTTTCACTTTATTCAATTATCATTCCACGCCAAACTTCGCCTGTATCTTTGCCTACCAACCATAGGTAACCGTTGCTATCGGTTGTCGCGCTAAGGTTGTTTGTGCCAAGCTCGTTAGGTAGCGTATATTTTGAACTCGTCTTCCAGGTTATTCCCTGGTCGCGGCTCACGTAAATCTTTTTGTCTGTTCCTATTGCCAGCACAACACCATTGAACCAAACTAAGCTCAGATTCTCCATTTTTGGGAGATAGTATTTGCCTTGGTCGGCTGTAGGAATAAGTACCCATTTTGATGGCATGCTTTGCTTTGAGTATTCTGCTATCTTGCGCCATACCACGCATGCTGTGCTGTTATTGTTGTTTGCGCCTACCAACAATTGGTAGTCTGTAGAATCATTAGCGGCAAATGGCCATGATGTAAAAGCGATATGCTCTGTTGGCAGCCATGCAGCATCCTCGTCCAGACTGTCTGTTGCCCATGTCTCGCCGTTGTCGCGGCTCACCATCAACTGGTTTTCGTTGTTGTAAGCATATGCCTCAACAGTGCCATATCCTATTAGCTGTTTCATGCCGGCGTTAATGGCTTTCTGTTCCCAGATAGGTTTCTTGGTGTCTATGGGCAGGTCGGCCATCGACTTCTGTTCCCATATCATCCTGTTTGTCTGTGCTTTATGAACGTTTATTGTTACCTCGTAGCTGCGATAGCCCGAACCGTCTTGGGCATATACTCGAAGGTCTTGCAGCTTCTCAAAGTCAATGGAGTCAGAGCTGTTGTAATATAGTAATGAGTCCTGACTGCCTGTAGAGGGGTAGTTTACCACAATAGTACCGCTGTTCTTACTTGTGATGGTTGCCAGAACATGGTTAATGTCAACGTCTGATGGCAGCGAGTCGGTGTTGTAAATTTTGTGCTGCTGCTGATCAATCGTAAACACAACGGGGTCCGAAAGTGTGGATTTATATACCGAGTCGGTTCCTGTTGATGATGTGGTATGTACATAACGGTTTACCAGTGCCAGTTTGAATGAGGCAATGGCTGTGTCGTTGTAATACTGGACGTTTTTTTCGTCGGAATCCTTCAGACACGAAGTGACGAGCATAGAGCAAACCAGCATTGTGCAGAGTGCAGAAATATATCTTTTCATTTTGTAAATATCGCTTTTATTCCAATTTGGCTGCAAATTTACGCACATTTCTGCAAAAATGAGCACATTTCTCTTTATAATTAATGAAATTATGGCTAAATTTGACCGATTTTAAGTTAGTTTAGGTTTTTGATGCAAAAAAAGAGGGCGGTATGAGTCTCTCACTCCGCACTCCTTTCAACGTCTGTTGGTATGTATTAGTGTAAAAATACTCAGCGCTGCTGAGATAACAACCGATGCCAACATGACCGTTGTTTGAAAATCTAATAACATAATTCTTTTTAACCTTAAAATCTAACTACTAAAACCTAATGAAAAACAAGTAATCTCGCGATTACAAGTGCAAAGGTAACATATTTTATTGAGAATCAAGAATCGGTTATTGAGAATTATATGCCATTTTTTGCGGTTATTGATATATATCAACAAAAATTGGCCACACCTTTCGGCGCAGCCAATAATTATCAATTAGATTTTAAACTATCAATTGAATTAGAGCTTTGGACCAGCAGCAACCAGAGCCTTACCAGCCTCGTTGCCCTCGTACTTCTTGAAGTTCTTGATGAAGCGGCCAGCGAGATCCTTAGCCTTCTCTTCCCACTCATTGCGGTTCTGATAGGTGTCGCGAGGATCGAGAATGCCCCAGGCCACGCCGTCGAGCTGTGTGGGAACCTCGAAGTCGAAGTAAGGAATCTTCTTGGTAGGAGCCTTCAGGATAGCGCCACCGAGGATAGCGTCGATGATACCACGTGTATCCTTGATAGAGATACGCTTGCCTGTGCCGTTCCAACCAGTGTTCACGAGGTATGCCTTAGCACCGCTCTTCTCCATCTTCTTAACGAGCTCCTCAGCATACTTGGTGGGGTGCAGCTCGAGGAATGCCTGGCCGAAGCAAGCAGAGAAGGTAGGAGT
>ONAK01000081.1 GCA_900315765.1 uncultured Prevotella sp.
TACAATCCAGGAAGCTGCAATGAGGACATCAATATCCGCAATTGCGAGATTCGTAGCAGTGCCTCAGCCATTAAGTTTGGTACAGCTTCGTATGGCGGATTTCGCAATATCAGCATCAGTGGCATACGCGTGTTTGATACCTTCCGCTCGGCCCTTGCTATCGAGAGTGTAGATGGTGCTATCATCGAAGACGTATCTGCTGATGACATCATCGCCAAGAATACTGGCAATGCGCTCTTTATCCGATTGGGCCAGCGTTCTGGCAATAGGAAAGGTGCCATCAGAAACGTACGCATTACCAACCTTACTGCACAGATACCTTTTGAGCGTCCAGATATCAACTACGACCTTCGTGGCCCAGAGGTAGACTATTTCCACAACGTCCATCCTGCTCCTATCTGTGGCATTCCTGACAACCCAATCGAGAACATCTATCTTGAAAACATAAACATAACCTATCCTGGTCGCGCTACTAAAGGTATGGCCTACGTACCCCTTTGGCGCAAGAGCGATGTACCAGAACAAATAGACAAATACCCAGAGTTCACCATGTTTGGCGAGTTGCCTGCATGGGGCTTCTATCTGCGTCATGTCCGTAATATCACGCTTAAAAACGTTCAACTATCGCTGGCAGACGATGATTTCCGCCCAGCGATAGTTGAAGATGATGTAGAGAATATGCTATTTCTTCTCGACCGTTAGTACGCCGTTGGCGACGCCGGCTGTCAGGTCGATGGTGAAGACGAAGGTGTCACCATCGTTGAGCACGGCACCATCCTTCAGGAAGATATTTCCGTTATCGCTATCGGCAGCGTTAACACGGAACCAGTCGTTGTCGCTGTCAAGATGGTAGTCGCCACCCTGTCCGTTGAACTCGATACCCCATGTGGGCTGACCGAAGAACTTGAAGTTGATACCTGTGGCTGCCAGCTGCTGACCTACGGTGAGTGTGATGCGATAAACACCCTTGGCTATTGGAGCCATACACTGATCCCAGTCGGGATCGGTCCACCAGCTCTTGTTGTTGGCTGATGTGAGCAATGGCTTGTTCACACAGTCGCTACCGATAATCCAGATAGAGCCTGTGCCATCGGCCTGCATGGTGGCTGGCTTACCCTCGTCGTTGATGGGGTAAACCTGTACGTACTCGTAGTCGGCATAGGCCTTAATAGCATACTGCCCGTTGATGCAGAGGAAGGTGTACGTGCCATCGCCATTGGCTTTGAAGAAGTCAGGATCAACATACCAGTTGCTACCCACGATGCCTTCGAACTGTACAGTCATACCCTTCTTCAGGGTCATGGCCTGTGGCTCCTTGTCGGCCAGGGTAACAGTCTGTACGCCCTCGCCAGCACCCTTCGTGATGGTGAGTGGTGCATTCTTGGTGCCGCCAGTCAGGTTAATCGTGAAGATATATACATCGCCCTCGTTGAGGGTGGCTCCCTCCTTCAGGTAGATGTTACCATTGTCGTGACCGTTGCCATCTCCCACGCCGAATACGTCGTGATCGCAAACCAGTGAATAGTCGCTACCATCGCCCTTGAACTCTGTGCCCCAGTTAGGCTGTCCGAAGAACTTGAAGTTGACATCGCTGGCAGAGAGCTGCTTGCCCACGGTGAGTGTAAGCTGATATACCTTATCCTTGACCTGAGCCATAGGCTGATCCCACTCGGTGCCAGTCCACCAGCCATTGTTATTAGAACTGGTGAGGAATGGCTTGTTGATACCATTGCCACCAATCACCCAGATGGCACCAGAACCATCAGGCTGGAGTGTGGCAGGCTCGCTAGCAGTGCCGCTATATACCTGCAGGAACTGATACTTAGAGTAGGCAGTGAGGGTATAGATGCCATCGACACCCAGGAACACATAGTTGCCTGCATCGTTAAGCTCGAAGAAGTCGTTGTCGATAAACCACTCGCTGCTTACGATACCACCGATGGTGTACTCACGCCCCTGCTCAAGCTGGCGGGTGATGATGTTCTCGGCCTCGGTGAAGTTAAGTGGCTGGATGGTGATCTCCTCGTTAGGACCATAGCTATAGTCGCAGGTATTGAAGCTCACTACCACATCGCCAGCATTGTTGGTCTGGAAGTCGATGCTACCCTTCTGGCCCAATGCAATCTCAGTGCCGTTGCTACCAAAACTCCACTCGCCGTCCTGAGTCATGAAGTAGCCCTTGAAGGCGCTTTCGCTGGTATGGATGGTTGTGGTATAGAGATAGTCGGCCTCCTCGGTCATCTGGTAAACAGTGCTGTCGGCAGTGATGAACTGCAGATTGCTGAGGTGAGGACGCTCTACGGTGAGGGGAACCTCGATGATGGTGGTAGAGGTGGTGACGTTCTGCAGGGTGAGGCGTACGATAGCCTCGCCATTGGGGATATACTGCAGGTAGGGCACATTCAGCGTCACACTATAGTCGCCTGCCTCCTTAGTGCGGATGGTGGTGGCATCCACAGTCTCACTGGTGAACAGCAGTTCGGCCTTGAGGGTAGAAAGGCGTTCGCCCTTCTTATCAGTACAGTTTACGTTAAAGGTAGTCTGCTGCCCCATCTGAGCAGTGCCCAGACTACTAACGCCGATAAGTGGATCGCCTTGTTTGATGATATTCTTATAGTCTTCGTCGATACACGAAGTGAACATGAACAGTGCTGCTCCAAGAAGCATGCTGCCAATTCTTGATATCTTAGTCTTCATAATTATCAATTGTCAATTATCAATTATCAATTGTTTCAACTACCATTTGCATGAAACCACACCCTGTGCAGGGATGACTGTGCGGAAGTGATTCTGGCCATCGCTGATAACGGCAGTTACATTCTCATCAGAGCTGTTAAGAACTACTGTGGCGTAGGTGCCATCAGGATTGCGGAAAGCAGAGTAAACCAATCCGTTCTTGACGAGTGAACGCTGAGAAACACCAATACGCTGAGCATCGGGGCGAACCACACTCGACATGTGAGAGATCACATAATAGTGAGAGTTGCGAGTGATGGTCTTATAGTCCATCGAGATATCAACAGCGCCAAAGCATGTCTGGCAACCACCATCCAGGTTGGGGCCCATGTTCATATCAAGCATCAGGTTCCATACCAGCACAGCCTTACACCACTGGTTAACAGTGCCCAGAGTAACGTTCTTCATATCCTCCATAAGGCGCTTAGAGAGGTTACGACCATCGTTCCATGTGCCAATGCTTGACTCTGAGAAGATGAGTTCCTTGTCAGGAGCCTGGGTGTGGATGTCGGTCAGCTCGGTGTTCTTACCACCATAGTCGTGATAGGCAGAACCAACCACCAGCTCAGAACCCTCGAACTCATTGCCAAGTGCATTGTAAACCTTAACGGGATAGTCCTGCTGATCCTCGATATTATCATAGTTGTAGTTATGATCGAAGAGATAAATCTTGGTGCTGATACCATTCTTCTTGAAAGCAGAAGCCAACTCGGCTACGAATGGTGCTTCCTCCTGCCAAGGCATATAAAGCGATGCGCAGTTAGCCTTGTTGAGAGGCTCGTTCTGAGGTGAAACGGCATAGATATTGATACCCTGCTGCTTCATGGCAGCAATGAACTTAACGAAGTACTGGGCATAGTCCTTACGATAGTCAGGATTCAGGTGACCGTCGGTCCAAGAGTCGAAAGGTTTCTTGGTATCGATGTCAGAAACCTTCATCCATTTAGGACAAGTCCAAGGAGCAGCGATAATCTTCACGTTGGGGTTGATAGCAAGAATCTCCTTCAGCACGGGGATGACATACTGAGTCTCGTCGCTGTAAAGACGGAAGTTATCAAGTCCAGGCTCGTCGCAGAGCGAATACTCTGTAGATGAGAAGTCGTTACAACCAATGCTGATACGAGCGTAGCTCACACCATATCCCTCGGTCTCAGAATAGGTCTGCTTGAGGAAGGCAGTGCGCTCCTCAGGCTGCATCTTGAGCAGATTGTAGCAGGTAGAATAAGTGATGGCGAATCCGAAACCATCCATTGTCTGGAACTGCTGAGCAGGATCGACGATGATGGTAGAAGGCGCCATGTTGTTACCAGTAAACACTTCGGCCTTGCTCATGTCGAGCAGTTGTGCGCCATTGCCTGTAGTGGTATAGATGGTGGCTACACGACCTGTAGGCTCTGGTGAGCTACCCTGATCGGCTGGACGAGGGGTATCGTCGATAGATGCACTGTTAGAGCAAGCTGCTGTAGAGAGCAACAGTGCGGTTGCTATGCTTAATATTGACATATTTGTTTTCATTGTTGTAATTATCAATTATCAGTTTTCAATTCTCAATTACTATTAGTATCCAGGATTTTGTTCAAGATTAATATTCTCGTCGAGGGCTGTCTGTGGCAGAGGCAACAGATAAGAATTCTCGTCGAAGGTGCGCTTCTGAGCCAGGCGACCAGCATCTTTGGCATAAACAGCATTCATATACTGCTCTACCTTACCGTTACGACAGAGGTCGAACCAGCGCTGTCCTTCGAAAGCAAGCTCCAAACGGCGCTCGTGCAGAACCTTTTCTACCATATCGCCAGAGGCATCGATATCCTTCAGGTTTACGCGCTGACGAATCTGATTGACCAGCGCTGCTGCCTGCTGGGCATTGCCCTGATGAGCATAAGCCTCGGCCTCCATCAGCAGGATATCAGCCAAACGCAGCTTGTAGCGGTTCTGATAAGAAGAACGGCACTTGTACATGAATGGATAGTGAGATGCTGGGTAGTAGTTGTTCCAAGTGCACTCGTAGTAAACCACGCTCTCGTTGAAACGAATCTCGTCGCCTTCCTCGGTGAAGTCGCGAATCAGGTCGCGAGATGGGGTAATCCACTTAGCCCATGTAAAGTAGTACTCGTAGTCATCCAACAGGCGACCGTACATCCAGGTCTCCCAGTTTCCGTTACCTGTAGAATAGTGAACCTCGAGAATACCTTCACTGGTGTTGCGCTTCACGCAATCCTTCTTGTCGGCATCGTAGCCAAACAAGGTAGCATACTCTGGCTCAAGTGTCAAACCTGCTGTTGCCTTTACCTTCTCGGCATACTCAATAACCTTGCTGTAATCCTGCACAGGACGCTCGGCATAAACCTTGGCCAGCATGGCCTGAGCCACCGTCTTAGTGAGCAGGGTGCGGTCGGTATTCGAGAACTCTGGTGCATCTGGCAGAGCCTCCTCAAGATCCTTGATAACCTGCTGATAGCACTCCTCGGTAGTCTTCTTTGGAGGGTAATAGGTAGGATAAACTTCCTCTACATTATCGTTAGTGATGGTCTTGGCAATATCGGTGATGACAGGGAACGAGCCCCACAATCTGGCCATATCAAACATAATAAGGGCACGGAAGATCTTACCTTCGGCCTGCCACTGGCGGCACTCAGCATCGCTCACCAGATTCTTGGCGCGCAATTCGTCGAGACCGTTGATGAGCACGTTAGCCTGGGCCACATCAGCCAGATAGCGTGTCCAGTCGCGGCTCAGAACAGAGTTTGAGGCATCGATAGAGTTGGTCTCGTAAGGCACAACCTCAGCACCAGTAGTACCAGCATAGGCATTGTCAGAGTGCGCCTCGGCAATGAGCAACATGTCGAGCGACCAGTGCTCCTGACGGTTACGCAACAGTTCATACAGATTCTTGCGCTGGTCGAGAGCGGCCTGTTTGTCCTTCAGCACAGCTGCTACGGTATCGGTGAGCACACCTTCGGTAAGCTCGGTGGCATCGGAGATAGGCTTCTGGTCGAGCGAGCATGAAATCAGCATGCCGCCAACAGCGCAACCCAGAATACCAGCACGGATATATTGATATATATTGTTATTCATATTCTTGATACTTAATTAAAATTCAACTTTCAAACCAATAGAGAATGACTTGCAGAGTGGATAGGTACCCCAGTCGAGCCCCTGAACAGCACCACTGTTACCATTCTGGTTAACCTCTGGGTCCATGCCCCTATACTTGGTAAGGGTGAGCAGGTTGGTTGCCGACATGTATGGCTGCAGCTTGGTGAGACCAATGCGCTTGATGATGTGGCGTGGAACGTCGTAAGAGAGCAATACATCCTTCAGACGAACATACGAACCATCCTCGAGGAAGTAGCTGGAATTGTGCATCTCGAAACCAGCCTTAGGCACATCGGTAATCTGACCAGGAACACGCCAGCGCTCAAGCACACGGGTGGTCTGGTTCTTACCATCGTACATACCCTCTGTCTCCATGCGGCCTACGTTATACACATCGTTGCCATAACTACCCTGGATAAGTACACTAAGATTGAGACCTTTATATGAGAATGTGTTGGTTAAACCGAAAGTAAAATCGGGATTAGGATCGCCAATGTATGTACGGTCAGAAGCTGATACCATGCCATCGTCATTCACATCGCGATACATCAGCTCACCTGTCTCTGGATCAACACCATCGCTGATGTAACCCCAGAATGAGCCGAGTGGACGACCTGGTGTGTTGCGAACCACAGCCTCCTTGATAAAGTCGGTGGTAGTAGCAGCATAATAAATCTGTGTAAGTTTCAGACTCTTCAGCTCGTTACGGTTGAAAGAGATGTTGAAGTCGGTATTCCACTTGAAGTTCTTGCTGATGATGTTCTTTGAGCTGATGGTGAACTCGAAACCTTTGTTCACGATTTCGCCACCGTTATATGGCAGAGAGTTGGCAGCAGCAGAACCTGTGGGCAGGGTGATCCACATCAGCATGTCGCTGGTCTTCTTGTAATAGTAGTCGGCATACAGTGTCAAGCGATTGTTGAGTACGGTGATGTCGATACCCAAATCGGTCTGAGTGGTTGTCTCCCAAGTGAGCTCAGGATTAGAGAGTGAGCTCTGGCTGCGTGTAGGTGTAGCATTGGCATCGTTGCCCTCGCCAAACCACTGGATGCGGTTGATGTTGTATGCTGCCAGATAGCTGTTGTTGCCCAGACCACTCTGGTTACCAGTCTGTCCCCAGCCACCACGAATCTTCAAATCGTCAATCCACTTGATGTTCTTCATGAACTTCTCCTGGGTAACACGCCATGCAGCAGAGAATGAGGGGAAGTAGCCCCAACGGTGTCCAGGTGCCAATTTCGACGAACCATCGGCACGCATATTGGCAGTAAAGAGATAAGTGTCGTTGAGATTGTATGACAGACGTGCAAAGTACGACTGCATAGCCCAATGACCAGCCCATGAGCCTGTATCGGTCCACGAAATCTTGTTGGCACCGTTCAGTGTTTTGATGTCGTCGTTGGCATAGTTCGAGCCATTAATCCAGTTGTTAGAACTTTTATCGGTAGTACCTGATGAACCCAGCATCACGTCGATGCCATGAGCACCAAAGTTTTTCTTGAAGTTCAGGATGTTATCGAATGTGAGTGTGGTGCGGATGCTGCGTGCATCGTAACCAGTACCCTTGGTGTCACGTCCATACTGTGTCTCGTTAGGATCGAGGAAGTTCATGGTCTTTCCCTGTGTGCGCTCCATTGAGAGACTTGATGTAAGTGTGAGCTCTGGCAAGAAGAAAACCGTTGCTTTACCTGTGGCAATCAGCTTGTTGTAGTTAGAGCGATTGTCCTTGGTACGAGCGATATTGTTCAGCGGACTGGTGATATTGACACCATAGAAGTTGTTATTATACTGAGTAGGATTCTCAGGATCCATGATGGGAGCATAGGTTGGGGTGTTGATGACCGACATGAGCACACCACCACGGTTAGCACCATTACCCGAGATAATACCACCACGATAGGTATAATCAGAATAGGTTACGCTGGCATTCAGACGGAGCCACTTGCGCAGATCGTTCTCAACAGCAGCACGGAAGTTATAACGCTCAAAGTCGGTCTCCTTAATCACACCGTTCTCACGTGTGTAACCACCAGAGAGGTAGTAGCGCAG
Organism: uncultured Prevotella sp.; assembly: GCA_900315765.1. Lineage (GTDB taxonomy): Bacteria > Bacteroidota > Bacteroidia > Bacteroidales > Bacteroidaceae > Prevotella. The sequence continues at coordinate 7,882 of ONAK01000081.1, forward strand.
CTTGTCGGTACCATTGGTAATCTGCAACTGATAGTTCTGAACAGCACCAGTACGGAAGGTTTCTTTCTTCCAGTCGGTCTGATCTTCCAGTCCGTCAGGCAGTTTCACCAGACCTATCTCGTCCTGCAGTTCCTTATACTCCCACGCGTTGAGCACTTTGGGGGTGTGGTTTACCTGCGAGAAAGAATAGTGAGCATTTAGACTTACCTTAGCCACGCCCTGCTTGCCCTGCTTGGTGCCGATGATGATGACACCATTAGCAGCACGGCTACCATAGATGGCAGCACTTGAGGCATCCTTCAGAATCTGGATATCCTCGATATCATCGGCTGCCAGGAAGTCGATATCCTCGAAAGGCACGCCGTCGACTACATAGAGAGGGTTATTACTACCATTCAGAGAAGTGGTACCACGCACACGTACGGTAGGAGCACTACCTGGCTGACCATTGGCTTGCGAAATCTGCAAACCAGCAGCCTTTCCCTGCATACCCTGAGCAGCCGATACGATAGGACGGTTTTCAAGGTCTTTGGTCGATACGCTGCTTACAGCAGTTGTTACATCCTTACGCTTAACAGAGCCATAGCCGATGGCTACAACTTCGTCGAGCAGGTTGTTGTCTTCTTTCAGCACTACCTTCATCTGGGCGGCAGCCTTTGCACTCTGACTGACATAACCAATGTAGCTGAACTGCAACGTGGCGCCCTTCTCCACTTGGATGGTGAAATGGCCGTCAAGGTCGGTAACTGCACCATTAGTGGTGCCTTTCTCAAAGACAGACGCTCCAATAACAGGATTGTTCTGTTCATCAAATACTTCTCCCGTGACTTTCAGCTTCTGGGCTGATGCCATCAATGGAAGAAGCATTGCAAATAAGACAAAGACTATTCGTCTCATTGCGATCAGGTTTTTTCTTTTCTTCATAAATTCTTTTTTATCAGACATTATTTAATTAAAAGTTTTCTTTTCCTTTTTATTTTTCCTTTCAACAATCTATATTACCTTATTAAATTAATGCCTACCGATTACAAGGTTAATAACATCATCAACTAACTATTCATTACTACATCTCTAACCAATTAACTATATGATAAAACTTCTCCAAGTTTACGGTTGCAAAATTACGGCAATAAGTGATACTATGCCATGTCATCAAGATGAAAATATGGATATATTCAGGGCCATAAAAATATCATCTATTTGATTATCAGCAAGTTAGTTAGATTTAGCATCATCAATTAATATGGATAGTATCAAGATAAAATATGATGATTTCTATACATAAAAATGACTAAAAAACTAATAAATATAGTGTTCTTTAGAAATTAATGATTATCTTTGCAACCACAAACAACAATGATAACTAAAATGACACGGTTCATATTCTTAATAGTACTTTTGGGCTTTAGCCGCATCGTAGCTGCTGCTGAGAAGCCTGACTTTGACTCGCTTTATCATCAACTAGACAAAGCCATCGAACAACTTGACGACCGCTTGGCCGAACGCCAGGAACAGATAAACTCATTAAAAGCACAATACGTCAAAGCCCACGACCCCATGAGGCGTTACTTGCTTGCCGAGGATCTGTTTGATGCGTATCGCAAACTGAAGAACGATTCGGCTTTGGCTTATGGCAATCTGTGTATCAGGCTGGCAGACAAAATGGGGCGTGCCGACCTGAAAACAGAAAGCTATATCCGTTTGGCTCAGCAGTATGTAGAGAGCGGTGCATATGGTGAAGCAGAAAAGTATTTCGAACTGGTGGATGCAGAGCAACTGAGGGCAGACGATGTAAAAGCAGCCTATTTCGACGGATTGAATCATCTGTTTGGCGAGTTGGCATTCTACAGCAGCGATGCTGATTTTAAGCAACAGTCATATAAGCGCTCTGATGCTTATCGCGATTCTATTATTAATATGGCTGATACCACTTCTATCCTTTGGCTATCAAAAAAGGTATCGCTACTGTTTACACGCAACCAGTTTGAAGAGGCTATGCACTACAGCGATATCTGGAAGACGAAGGTAGAGCCAGAAACACCTGACTATGCCTATATGGCCTATATCCGCTCTGAAATCTATCGACGTTTAGGTAATAGCGATATGGAACGTTATTGGCTGGCTTCATCGGCCAACAGCGACCTGCGATGCGGCATTATGGACCAGGCATCGCTATGGATGCTGGCAGGAAAACTGAGTTCTGAGGGCGATTTGGAACGCGCCTATCGCTATGTGGAGTGCTCGTGGCGATGCGCCACCATGTTCAATGCCCATCTGCGCAGTTGGCAGATATCGCCTGTGCTCACGGTGATTAATGATAATTACAAGAACCAGTTGCGAAACACCAACCACCTGTTGCGAGTCTTGGTGGGAGCCGTTAGTTTCCTGGCGTTGGTTCTGTTTGGCTTGTATCTATATGTACGACGTAAGCGTCGCCAGTTGGCTGCAGCCCGTAATGAGTTGAAAGAGGCCAACCTGGAATTGGTTTCACTCAACGAACAGCTATCCGACAAGAATCAGAAGCTGCTAACTACCAACATCCTGCTTTCGGATGCCAATCGTGTAAAGGATGAGTATATCGGAAAGTTCCTGAGTATCTGCTCCGATTACATCGATAAACTCGACAACTACCGTATCAAAGTACATCGCAAACTCAAAGCAAACCAGTATTCCGACCTTTTGCGTATGACGGGGTCTGAACAATTAAAGGAAGACGAGTTAAAGGAGCTGTTCGATAACTTCGATGCAGTGTTCCTGCGCCTGTTCCCAACATTTATTGAAGAGTTCAACAGCTTGCTCAGGCCCGAGGAGCATATCGTACCTTCGAGCAAGAGTCGACTGAATACCGATTTGCGCATATTTGCCCTTATCCGACTGGGTATTGACGAGAGTTCAAAGATAGCCGAGTTCCTCCACTACTCGCCTAACAGTATCTACGCCTATCGCGCCCGCATCAAAAACAAAGCCGCCGGCAACCGCGACGACTTTGAACAAAGAGTAAAGGAGATTGGTATCCAAGGATAGTTACGAAAATCCCATGAAATGTGCAAGTGATTTATTTGGAAATTTTTTCTTCAAAAATGGCTTGAGCCGTCACTTTGTTAGTTAAGTTGTTGATAATTAGGTAGTTAACCGGTGACGGCTTGCCTATTTTGCCGTCACCTTGCCGTCACTTTTTGGGGCTTTTTATCATAATGTCCGAATATTTCAAAATCATTTAGATAGCAGTTTCAGCATGTTTAACATAGTGGAACTATTAGTTCCATGGGAAGGAACTGTTAGTTCCGCCTGATGGAACTGTCAGTTCCACTTCGCGTTACTATTTGCGAACTTATTGATAATCAGCGCAATATGCCACTTTTCGGGCTAATTATGGCACGAATATCGATGATGATGACGGTAAAGTGACGACAAAGTGACGGCTAAAAAGGCAAGCCGTCACTATCTAACATGCTGAAAATCAATAGTATATACACCAAAGTGACGGCTTTAGCTAGTTTTTAAACAATTTGTTTTTGAAAAAATACCTTATATCACATTTTTTCCATAAATCGCGAAGTGTGCTTTATCCAAGAATTACGGGGTCAGTAGCCTTGCAAATTAGCAACCGACCCCGTGATTGTTTATGTTCTTTGTGGTTACTCTTAAATATTAGGTGATTCGTTATCTGAGGGGTTGGTATAGTTGCCCCACGTGCGAGAGGTCCACACGGCTCGATGTGTCTCGATGTTTTTAATGCCCATTATATCTACAACGGTACTGTGCTCCATGTCGCATGGCCAACCATTATAGAAGTATTCGTAGTTCTCATACGAAGTTACTGTGGCATCTTGATATTCTATTTTATCCATCTCCTCGTTTACC
>ONAK01000083.1 GCA_900315765.1 uncultured Prevotella sp.
GCACCTCATTACCCTTCAGCTGCAGTTTCTTTCCACTCCACTCGCTCTTGCCTTTCTGGAAATTATAACGAGGCAGCTCTATCTCCTCGCCCCTGAACAATGCAGATAGCTGCTCGTTGAGCAGCGGCAGATTCAAGGCATGTAGATGCTCGAAATCGTAATCACCCTTACCATCTTTAGGTGTTTTTTCGCGATCCAAGAAATAATCATCGAGCGAGATACCAATAGGATGGATTCCATTAACAGCCAGCTGAACACTCAGACGCTTGCAGGTGGTTGTTTTTCCAGAAGACGAAGGACCAGCAATCAGCACCAGCTTAATACCCTTTCGCTGTGTTATCTCATCAGCAATCTTGGCAATCTTCTTCTCCTGTAACGCCTCACTAATCTGAATCAACGACGACGAGTCGCCCTTCATAATAACCTCATTCAAATCTCACCAAGCTCAGAAGGATGCTCGCGCGAAGGAATACGAAGCAGCAATCCATCGAAGTATTTCTCTACACCAAAGAGATAAATCTGCGATGTATTTGTGAGCAGAGAGCCATAGTAGTAATCTACGTAACCATCTATGTCATAATAAGTTGTAAATAGTCGGCCTGTACTCTTCAGCAGCTTCACCTTCGAACGATTGTGCAAGCTATCGAACATTTCGATGGCCTCTTGTGTTGTCGTCTCGTGGCGATGTATGGGGTAAGCAGCATCTATTATCTCCTGCATTCTACGGCGTATGGCTCCAGCATCATCCAAGGTAACTGGGCGACCAATGTTAAGATTAACGTAATATCCGTTACTAACAGGAATATCTATCGACACTTTGCAACGCTCAAATAAATCATGCACAGCCTTACAGAGTATAAAGAAAAGACTGCGGGTATAAGCACGAGAACCACTGGCAGATGTTACATCCAGAAACTCTACCTGCTTCTGCTTATATAAGCGGTAGTGCATGCCCTCTACCTTATTATTTACATGAGCCGAAAATGGGCCATATTCCATCTTGAAACCCGATTTCTCGTAAACCTCTTCAAGGTTTGAACCAATGGGAACTTCAATAGTTGCATCGTTATTTAATACGTGAACTTTCACCATTTTTTCCATATGCAATAATTATTGTTTAAGCTAAATTTTTCTGCAAAGATAATATTTTTCTGAAATCTTAACTGATAATTCTGAGTTTTTTTATAACTTTGTAGCCGAATTACTAAATATAGATACGATTTTTATGTCTATTGGAATTATTTTAAAACTTCTGGGATCGCTTGCTCTGTTGATGTTCGGTATGAAGTCGATGAGTGAAGCTTTGCAGAAGATGGCGGGTCCACAATTGCGACACGTTCTTGGTGCTATGACCACCAATCGTTTTACTGGTATGCTTACAGGTATGCTTGTTACAGCCTCCGTTCAGTCATCAACAGCCACCACTGTGATGACTGTTTCGTTTGTTAATGCAGGCTTGCTTACCTTGGCACAAGCCATTTCAGTTATCATGGGTGCCAACATCGGAACCACACTTACCGCATGGATCATGTCGGCAGGTATGTCGTTCGACATCACCAGCGCCGTCTATCCGGCATTCTTCCTGGGTATCATTCTGATATACCTGAAGAAGTACCGATATATTGGCGATTTCCTGTTTGGACTCTCGTTCCTGCTCTTAGGATTGGGAACACTTAGAATGACGGGCACAGAGATGCATCTGGGTGAGAATCAGGCCCTACTCGACTTCTTCGCCTCGTTCGATCCCGACTCATTCCTCACCACGCTGATATTCCTGTTCCTTGGAGGCGTTATGACCTTCTGCGTTCAGTCGTCAGCAGCCGTTATGGCCATCACCATGATACTCTGCTCAAGCGGAGCACTACCTATATATCAAGGTATAGCACTGGTTATGGGTGAGAACATCGGAACCACCGTTACCTCAAACCTCGCAGCCCTTTCTGCCAACACTCAGGCTCGCAGAGCTGCCCTCGCCCACATGTTCTTCAACGTGTTTGGTGTGATTTGGATTCTGTTTGTGTTCCGTCCCTTCATCGATGCCGTTTGCGGCATGGTTGGCTACGACGTAACGATGGCCAAGGGTACTGTTGAGACTCGTGTATTCCTTGCAAACGCTGCCAAACTGAGCTTTGTGCTGGCCGCATTCCACACGTGCTTCAATGTGGCAAACACCTTTATCCTGATATGGTTTATCCCACAGATAGAGCGCTTTGTATGCTGGGTTATCAAGCCAAAGAAGGTGGACGAGGAAGAGGATTTCCGCCTGCATTTCATCACCTCTGGTATCATGAAAACCCCAGAGCTTTCAGTACTCGAGGCACAGAAGGAGATTCAGCACTTCTCAGAGCGTATGCAGCGTATGTTCGGAATGGTTCGCGAGCTGCTTAAACTCTCGTCGAGCGAGACCAACAAGAAGGACAACAAAGCCGGCGACTTTAACAAGCTCTACACCCGTATCGAGAAGTACGAAGGCATCAGCGACAATATGGAACTCGAGATAGCCAAATACCTCGATTCTGTGAGCGATGCACACCTTTCTGACGATACAAAGGCTAAGATTCGTGCTATGCTGCGTGAGATCTCAGAGCTGGAGTCTATTGGCGATGCTTGCTTCAACATGGCTCGCACCATCTCTCGCAAGTATAACGCCAAGGCCGATCATTTTGTTGAAAAGCAGTACGAACATATTCACCAGATGATGGAGCTTACCGATCAGTCGCTCACCCAGATGAACAAACTGATGATTGGACGTAAGGAATCATTCGACGTGAATCGTACCTTCAACATCGAGCACGAGATAAACAACTATCGCAACCAACTTAAGGCTCAGAATATCAACGACATCAACAACCACGAGTACACCTATGGCGTTGGTACTATCTATATGGACCTTATCAACGAGTGCGAGAAGCTGGGCGACTACGTAGTGAATGTGGTAGAGGCCCGCATGGGACTGAGATAACTCCCCTACTCTGCACATCATATATTCCCACGTTGTGAACATTTTTGTTCCTAACGTGGGAATAATTCTTTTTCAGCAGAAAGTTTGGTTGTTTCGATATTAATGCTTACCTTTGCAGCCGATTATCAAGGGGTGCCTACAGGTGTAGGCTGAGATGATACCCTAAAACCTGATCTGGATTATGCCAGCGTAGGGATGGATAGCAGACTTATATCCCCTTTCATTTATAAAGGTACAAAGAAGTATGAAAAGATTAGTTTTAGAAACAGCTGCATTGGCGTGTGCAGTAAGCATGAATGCACAGAACAAAGCTGCACTCTACGATTCTACACAGGTAGAAGCGCTTCAGGAAATTGTGGTAAAAGGTGTTAGAGCACAGAAAAACGCCCCTTTTGCCGTCGCAAACATCAAGAAACAGGAACTTAATGCCTTCTCAAAAACAGGAAAGGAGCTGCCTTTCCTCTTTTCACAGACTCCAGGCGTGGTAGCTTGGAGCGAAAACGGACTTGGCACAGGCACCACCTATATGCGCATTCGTGGTGCTGGCGACTCTCGTATAAACGTAACCATAGATGGTGTACCCCTAAACTCGCCCGAAGACCAGTGCGTGTTCTGGGTCAATATGAACTCGTATGGCTCTATTTTGGGTAGTGTTCAGATTCAGCGTGGTGTAGGCTCATCAACCAATGGCGATGGTGCCTTTGGTGGCACAATAGCCCTTTCTACAGCCACTCCAAGTCAGAAGGCTGGGGGAGAGGTATCTGCTTCATATGGCTCGTTCAACACCTTTAATGTAGGAGGAAAGTTCTCAACAGGTTTGTTGTGGAATCATCTGATTTTTGATGGAGCTTATCACGAGACAAATACTGATGGATTTATCCACGGAACCAGCGGTCGCAGCGGTTCTTACTATGGCGGACTGACCTGGATTGACAACAAGTTCCAGATTCGTTACAAGAACATCGGAAACTTTGAAAAAACCGGTCAGGCCTGGAATGGCGTAACAGCAGGCGACAACGACATGAGCCTTATGGACGGAACTTACGGCATCAACACTGGCATCAAGACTTACGAGGATATGTGGAATGCAGGTCTGGGCAAGTATAACTCGCTATACGAACGTTTGACTGCTTACGAAAAGGATGCTAACGGCAGCTACCCAACAGCCCGTTATCAGATGGCAGATGGTAGCTACTGGAACAAAACTACAGACAACTTCTGGCAGAACCATAATATCCTTTCAGCAGCTTACGATATCAACGACAACTGGAGTATTTCAGGTTCGCTGCACTACACCCACGGCTATGGCTATTACAACGAATTCCGCTATAACTATAAACTCAAGAAGTTTGGCATGACATACGATGGTGTTAAGAAGAGCGACTTTGTACGCAAAAAAGGTCTATCGCAGAACACCTACGGCTTTATCTGGAATGCCAACTATAAGAATGATTCGTGGGATGTAATAGGGGGCATGTCGCTCCAGGAGTTCGACGGCAATCACTTTGGTTATGTTACCTATATTGCCAACGATGATGTACGAAAGAAGTACATGTCCAATGGCGACTACAAATACTACGACTCTGACGCCACCAAGTTCGATGGCAACGCATTCATTAAGGCTGCCTATCACATCAATGAGCATTGGGATGTGTTTGGTGACTTGCAGTATCGCTATGTTCAGTATGAAACTAATGGTAAGAACGATAAGTTCTACTCAGAAAACAGTGGGTACTACAATCAGATGCTGAACATCGACGAGAGCTACCATTTCCTGAACCCAAAGGCTGGTTTCTCATGGAATCTCAACAATCATCGCGTATATGGTTCTGTTGCCTTGAGTCATCGTGAGCCTGAGCGAAATAACTTTACAGACAACTTCAATTACCCATACCCAAAGGCTGAGAGTCTTTTTGACTACGAACTGGGCTATACCTTCAACAGCGACATATTCCGCTTTGGTATCAATGGATATTATATGGATTACAACAACCAGTTTGTCCAGACAGGTCAGGAGACAGAAATAGGCGAGAAGGTGACCACAAACATCAAAGATTCATACCGTATGGGTGTTGAAATCCAGGCTGGTGTTGATCCTTTCTCATGGCTCACTATTGAGGGAAATGCAGCTCTGAGCAAGAATAAGATTAAGGACTTTGACGAGGTGGCCAGCGTAAACTGGGAAGATGATTTCCGCACTATCCACTACGACAATTCTACACTCGCCTTCTCGCCATCAACAATTCTCAATGGTTTTGTAAACTTCCATTACAAAGGATTGCAGGCTGTTTGGCACACCAACTTCGTCAGTCGTCAGTATCTCGATAATACAGAGAATACCGATCGCTCACTGCCTTGCTATTCAGCTTCCGACGCCAACATCAGCTACACCTGGAAGCCCAACAAGGCCATCAAGGAGTGCATCTTCGGCTTGAACTTCAACAACATCTTCAATCGTCGCTATGCCGCCAATGGTTGGGTATATTCAAGTATCGTTGAAGAGTCTGGTCATCCTAACGAGAACCGTTACTACCAGATAGGTTTCATTCCTATGGCAGGCTTTACGATGATGGGTAACGTAACACTTCGATTCTAAGAAAATGACAGAATTTTTAATAGCACACTGGTTAGACATCACAACCACGATACTCGGACTGCTCTACATCTGGTTCGAGTATCGTGCCAGTGCCTGGCTCTGGGCCGTAGGATTCCTGATGCAGACACTCGGCATAATGCTATACTACCAAAAAGGACTCTATGCCGATTGCGGCATGGAGTTCTATTACCTTTCGATGACCATCTATGGTTATTGGAAGTGGGTTAGGGGAGCGGCCAACCAGCAAGCCCTACCCATCACAAGATTCCCACGCAAGCTTATCATCCCCTGGTGTGCATTGATTCTTGCCGTATGGGGTATCATTTACTGGCTGTTGGTAACATTCACAAATAGCAATGTGCCACTTATCGACAGCTTTACCACAGCACTCAGCATCGTCGGCATCTGGGCCTTGGCTCACAAATATCTGGAACAGTGGTTCATATGGATTGTTGTCGACATCGTTACCTGTGGTCTTTACTTCTACAAAGACATTCCCTTTAAGGGCGGACTTTACGCTTTATACATCATTATAGCCGTTTTTGGCTATAGAAAATGGAAACAGATGATAGATAATCGCTCTATTTGAGCGGTTTTTTGCCATATAATTTGGCTATCTGCAGTATTTTACGTACTTTTGCAGCGAATTTATAAATTCAAAATGCTTATGCAGACGAACAGTCATTTATCGCGATTAATTCTTGACCAGGCTAAGAAGTACGGCGATCGAGAGGCTTTGATCTACAAGGACTTCGGAGGGTCAGAATGGAAATCATATTCGTGGAATCAGTTCTCGGATATGGTAAAGAAAGTATCTAATGCCTTATTAAATCTGGGTGTAAAGGTGCAGGAGAATCTGGGTGTATTCGCTCAGAACTCTGTTCAGTACCTGTTTTGCGACTTTGGTGCATGGGGAGTTCGTGCAGTAACCATCCCATTCTATGCCACAAGCTCAGAGCAGCAAATCCAGTTTATGATTAGCGATGCCAAGATTCGTTTCCTCTTTGTTGGCGAACAGGATCAGTACGACAAGGCACGTCGCATTTTCTCAACATGCCCTACACTCGAACGTATCATCGTTTTCGACAAGAATGTACATATTTCATCGCTCGACCTCAGTTCGATGTATTTCGACGACTTCCTGAAGCTGGGTGATAATTATCCACGCCAAACAGAAGTTGAGTCGCTTCAGGCTCAGGCTTCGATGGACGATATAGCCAACATCTTGTACACCAGCGGTACCACAGGCGATTCAAAGGGTGTTATCCTTACCTGTGGACAGTATCATGCCGCTATGATAGCCAATGGCAAGTGCGTGCCTGTTGGCGAAGACGACAGAGTGCTTAACTTCCTGCCATTCACTCATATCTTCGAGAAAGGATGGAAGATACTCTGCATCACAAAAGGCGCCAAACTGATTGTGAACACATATCCTATGGAGGTTCAACAGTCGATGCGCGAAACTCATCCTACCTGTATGAGCTCAGTTCCACGCTTCTGGGAGAAGGTTTATATGGGAGTTCTGGAACAGATAGAGAAAGCAGGCGCCCCAAAGCGCAAGTTCTTTATGCATGCTCTCAAGATAGGTAAGAAGCACAACATCGACTACCTGTCAAAGGGTAAGCGCCCACCATTGCCTCTGCACTTGGAATACGAGTTGCTGAACAAGACCGTATTCTCTTTGGTACGCAAGGAGCTTGGACTTGAGAATGCCCATTTCTTCCCAACAGCAGGTGCTACTGTAAATCCAAAGGTTGAGGAGTTTGTACACTCTATAGGCATCAATATGATTGTGGGCTATGGCCTGACAGAGAGTCTGGCCACCGTTAGCTGTAACCATCTTGGCAAGCCTTACACCGTGGGTGGAGTAGGTATCCCCATCGAGGGTATCGATATCAAGATAAGCGAAGAGGGCGAGGTATTGCTTAAAGGCCCAACCATCACTAAGGGTTACTACAATCGCGAAGACCTTACAAAGGCAGCCTTTACTGCCGATGGCTACTTCAAGACTGGCGACTCAGGTTATCTGGAGGGTAACGAGCTGTTCCTTAAGGAGCGTATCAAGGATCTCTTCAAGACATCAAACGGAAAATATATCGCTCCACAGATGATTGAATCAAAGCTGCTGGTTGATAAGTATATCGACCAGATAGCCATTATCGCCGATCAGCGTAAGTTTGTTTCAGCCCTGATTATCCCAGTTTATTCTCTGCTTGAGGAGTATGCTCGCGAAAACAAGATTCCATTCGAGAATAGAGAGCAGCTTTGCAAGAATCCACAGATTAACGAGATGATGAAGGAGCGGATAGACACGCTTCAGCAGCAACTGGCTCATTATGAGCAGATTAAGCGATTCACACTGCTTCCTCACCACTTTACAATGGAGAAGGGAGAGCTTACAAATACTTTAAAAATAAAGCGTCGTGTACTTAACGAGAACTACAAGAAGGAAATAGACGCGATGTACGCAGAATAAAATATGATTACTCAGGATCAACTGAAAGATGTGTTAGAGAGAGCGGATGCACTTCACCGCTACTTGGAGATAGACAAGAAGAAAATAGAATACGAGGAGGAAGATCTTCGTACGCAGGCTCCTGACTTCTGGGAAGACCGTAAGCGTGCTGAAGAACAGATGAAGAAGGTGAAGAGCATCAAGAAGTGGCTTGACGGCTATAAAGAGGTTCGCACTCTGGCCGACGAGCTGCAATTGGCATTCGATTTCTTTAAAGACGAGATGGTAACCGAGGAAGAGGTTGACGAGACCTATGCTAAGGCCATCCAGGCCATCGAAGACCTTGAGCTCAAGAACATGCTCCGCCAGAAAGAAGACCCCATGGAGGCTGTCCTTAAGATTAACTCTGGTGCAGGTGGTACTGAGGCACAAGACTGGGCTTCCATGCTGATGCGAATGTATATGCGCTGGGCCGAGTCTCATGGATATAAGGTAACCATTTCAAACATCCTTGAGGGCGATGATGCAGGTATCAAGAGCGTAACCATGCAGCTTGAGGGCGGCGAATATGCTTATGGCTATCTGAAGAGCGAGAATGGTGTTCACCGTCTGGTTCGTGTATCGCCTTTCAATGCCCAGGGTAAGCGTATGACCAGCTTTGCCTCTGTGTTCGTATCACCATTGGTAGACGATACTATCGAGGTATATGTAGACCCAGCCAAACTCTCTTGGGATACCTTCCGAAGCAGTGGTGCTGGTGGCCAGAACGTAAACAAGGTAGAATCAGGTGTACGTCTGCGCTATTGGTATACCGACCCAGATACAGGCGAGGAAGAAGAAATCCTCATTGAGAATACAGAAACCCGCGACCAGCCAAAGAATAAGGAGCGCGCTATGACGCTGCTCAAGTCGCAGCTCTACGATCGCGCTATGAAAAAGCGCCTTGAGGCTCAGGCTAAGATTGAGGCTGGCAAGAAGAAGATAGAGTGGGGCAGTCAGATACGAAGCTATGTCTTCGATGACCGTCGCGTTAAAGACCATCGTACCAACTACCAGACAACAGATGTTGACGGCGTAATGGACGGTAAGATCGACGACTTCATCAAGGCTTATCTGATGGAGTTCCCTGTTAACGACGAAGAACAATAACGAATAACAAATAAAATCATTAAAACTATGGCTCAAATTGCAAAATCAACAAAGTCTACTCAGAAGAAGGAGGCTTTTCAGAAGAAACAAGAAGAAGGTGGAAAGAAAGTGCTGGAGTATATCTTTGGTGCATTGATTATTCTGGCTATACTCTTTGTAGTTTATTCTATCTTTATCGTTTCTTAATGAGTGGACTTGAAATAGAACGTAAGTTCCTGGTCCGAAACAACGACTATAAACGACTTGCCACAAGCAGCAGTCGTATATGTCAAGGTTATATCTGCAGCAGTCGCGGACGTACCGTTAGGGTACGTATCCGTGATGGCCGCGGATATCTTACCATTAAAGGCCCCTCAGATATCGGAGGTCTGGCACGCTACGAATTCGAAAAGGAGATTACCCTCGACGAAGCCCAACACCTGATGGATATCTGCGAGCCAGGCAAGATAGACAAGACACGCTATCTGGTGCCTTGCGGCAATCACACCTTTGAGGTTGACGAGTTCTACGGCGAAAACGAAGGACTGGTTATGGCAGAGGTTGAGTTGGCGTCGGAAGACGAAGCTTATGAAAAACCTGACTTTATTGGCATTGAGGTAACAGGCGATCGTAGATATTACAATTCGTGCCTACTAAAGAATCCTTTTACCTCTTGGGACGAGAATGCCAAAAAATCAACCCAAGAACAGCAGCAAGGGTAACACCTGAAGCATTGGCTGACAAGTCGAGCCAATCACCACTACGCTGCCCCCAAGTACAATATTCCTGTATCAACTCTATAACTCCACTCATGACGATTGGAGCCAACCAAGCCCAAAAGAACAGCTTTCCGTAATCCGCTTGTTTATGATTACAAGTGTACTCAATCCATAACACAAGAAAAGTACATCCGTACATCGCAATATGCACCCATTTATCTACAAACTCTACGTCATCCAGCGGCGTTTCTGGAAAATAAGGAATAAGAGAAAGTATCCATATCAGCGCGATACAGATCATTGAAAATGGATATTTCCTAATAAAATGAAACAAAAAACTCATATTTACTTGCAATTTTGGTGCAAAATTAAGAAATTATTTATATTTTTGCAACCAAAATATAGAAAAGTTGATATGACAAAACTTGAAAGGGCAAGTTTCGGAAGTAAATTAGGAGTTATTCTTGCCACAGCAGGCTCTGCTGTTGGTTTAGGCAATATATGGCGCTTCCCTTATATGACGGGACAGAATGGTGGTGCCATTTTTATCGTGATCTATGTATTCTGTGTATTGTTGCTTGGCATCCCATGCATGATAAGCGAGTTTATCATTGGCCGTCATGGTCAGGCAAACACAGCTCGTGCTTTCCGCATCATGTCGGGCGATACCATCTGGTCGCTGATTGGATATATGGGAGTTATTACAGGATTCCTGATTTCAGGCTATTATGCCGTTGTGTCAGGATGGTGCCTTGAGTATGTCTGGGCATCATTGTCAGGTAAACTCCAGGGAGATCCAGAGATAATAAAGAACTATTTTACCACCTTCTCGCAGGATCCTGTGAGACCAGTATTCTGGACATTCATTATCCTTGTTGCAACATATCTTATCATAGAAAATGGCGTACGTAATGGTATTGAGCGAGCTTCTAAGCTGCTCATGCCAATACTGTTTATACTACTGCTTATCATTGTTGTTGCATCGTGCATGTTGCCAAATGCTGATAAAGGTATTGAATTCTTGTTTAAGCCAGACATATCTAAACTTAATAGTGATGTGTTCTTGGCTGCATTAGGCCAATCGTTCTATTCTCTTAGCATCGCTATGGGATGCATCTGCACCTATGCCAGCTATTTCTCAAAGCAAACCAACCTTACTTCGTCGGCAATAAACATAAGCGTCATCGACTTTATGGTTGCGCTCCTGGCAGGTCTCATCATATTCCCTGCAGCATTCTCCGTTGGCGTACAACCAGATAGTGGTCCATCGCTGATATTCATCACATTACCCAATGTGTTCTATCAGGCTTTTGGCAATATTGCCAGCTTAGGATATATCATTTCTATCCTCTTCTATGCTTTACTCTCTATGGCAGCTCTTACATCGCTTATGTCGCTGCATGAAGTGAGTACAGCATTCCTTGAAGAGGAGCTTGGCACCACTCGTAAACGTGCAGCCATGATGGTAACGGCAGGATGTATCGTGATAGGTATCATCTGCTCGTTGTCGCTTGGAGCTTGGGAAGGGTTCAAGTTATTTGGAATGACCATCTTCGACCTGTTCGATTTCGTTACCGGACAGCTCTTCCTACCAACAGTAGGGTTCCTGACATGTATCTTTATCGGATGGTATGTACCCCACAAGATTGTTCGCGACGAGTTTACCAATATGGGCACTTTGCGAAATGGACGCATGTTCCACTTCTATATCTTCCTTGTTAAATACGTGTGCCCCATCTGTATCTTGTTTATTTTCCTTCACCAATTCGGACTTATCTAAATGGAAAAGAGAGGTACATTTGGAAGTAAGTTGGCCATCGTCCTTACTACAGCTGGTTCTGCTGTAGGATTAGGCAACATCTGGCGCTTTCCATTTATGACGGCATACCTGGTATGATTAGCGAGTTTATCGTAGGTCGCCATTCACAATCAAATGCAGCACGCGCCTACAGTTGCTTAGGATATAAAAGCGGCAGACTGATAGGCTATCTTGGTATCCTTACGTCTACTATCATTTTAGGATTCTATGCAGTAGTAGCCGGTTGGTGCCTGCAATATCTCTTTGCTTCGATAGCAGGACAGCTTAATGGCGACACAAACTATATTGTAGCATATTTCAAAACCTTCTCCAGCGACCCTGTTCGCCCCTGCCTATGGGGAGTGGGATTTGTCTGCATTACTCACATCGTAGTGGCACAAGGCGTGGAAAAGGGTATCGAACGAGCATCCAAGTTGTTGATGCCGCTACTGATGATCATACTGATTATTCTGGTCATTGCATCTTGTATGTTACCTGGAGCAGCCAAAGGTATCGACTTCCTGTTGAAACCAGACTTCTCAAAGGTTAGTGGTAGTGTGTTCCTTGAGGCATTAGGACAGGCTTTCTTCTCGCTAAGCCTTGGAACAGCCTGCCTCTGCACCTATGCTTCTTATTTCAAGAAAGAAACAAACCTGCTTAGATCAGCCACGCAGATTGCATTGCTCGATTCAGCTATTGCCATCATGGCTGGACTGATGATATTCCCTGCCGCATTCTCGGTGGGCGTACAACCAGATAGCGGACCTTCGCTCATCTTTATCACACTGCCCAACGTGTTCCGTCAGGCTTTCGAGAGTATGCCTCTTGTAGGGTTCATCATCTCCATTCTGTTCTATGCACTACTTGTGTTTGCCGCTCTTACATCTACCATCTCTATGCACGAGATTGGTACAGCATTCTTCCACGAAGAATTGCATTGGGCCCGTAGCAAAGCAGCCTGGATTCTTACAATCGTCTGT
>ONAK01000005.1 GCA_900315765.1 uncultured Prevotella sp.
TTTCCCACGCAGAAGTGCTTGAAGATGTTGCCTAAGACTTCGTTGGGGGTGATTTGGCCGCCGGTTATTTCGGCGAGGGTGTCGAGGGCTTGGCGGAGATCTTCGCTGAGAAGGTCGCCGCTGAGCTGCATCTGCAGGCCAGCGATGACTCGCTGAAGATGCTGGTTGGCTCGTGTGAGTGCATCGTAATGGCGGGCGTTGGTTACGATGATGTCGGCATCGGAAGTCTTAGGTGCAGCGTCTATCAGTTGCTGCCGAAGCTGATCAAGCCCTACGCCGTACTTAGCTTGGAAATGTTCGGTTTTGTTCTCGATACGGATGACGGTCTGGTCGCTGCGTACAGGAATGTCGGGGTAGGGAGTGCCTGGTACAGTCATCATAATGATGATGAGGGCACGCTGTACTGCTGCTATTGAGCGGTCGATACCCATTAGTTCAATCTGGTCGTTGGTATGACGGATGCCTGCGGTGTCGATGAATCGGAAGGTGATTCCACCCAGCTGGATGGTGTCTTCGATGGCATCGCGAGTGGTGCCCTGAATGTCGCTTACTATAGCTCGTTCTTCGCCTACAAGGGCGTTGAGTAGGGTTGACTTTCCAACGTTAGGAGCACCTACGATGGCTACGGGAATACCATTCTTGATAGCATTTCCTGCATGGAAGGAGTTGGCCAGGCGGCTGATGTGCTGGTGGATAGTCTGTGTAAGATCCATCAGCTCGCTGCGATCGGCAAACTCAAGTTCTTCGTGGTCGGAGAAATCGAGTTCCAATTCAAGTAGTGATGTAAGCTTGAGCAGTTGCTCGCGAAGTTGGGCCAGTTTTGAAGAAAAGTGCCCACGCAGCTGACTCATGGCGATCTGGTGGGTGGCCTGATTCGTTGAGGCTATGAGATCGGCCACTGCCTCGGCCTGGCTCAAATCCATTTTGCCGTTAAGGTAGGCCCTCTGAGTAAACTCGCCTGGGCCAGCCTGTCGGCAACCTTTGGCTATCAGTAAGGCTAACACCTTATTCAGGATATAGTTGGAACCGTGGCACGATATTTCTGCGCTGTCTTCACCGGTGTAGCTGTGCGGGGCGCGGAAGATGCTTACAAGCACCTCGTCGATGATATCTGAACCATCTTTGATGTGCCCGTAATGTATGGAATTGGGCTGTGCAGCACTGATGTCCTTGCTAAACACACGAGAAAGAATCTCAAGCGTTTGGGAGCCTGAGATTCTGATAATTCCTATAGCGCCACCTGTAGCTGTGGCCAGAGCGCAGATCGTTTCGTTCATTTAAATGCGGTTGAGAACTTTTTCTATCAGTGTGTCTATCGAGCTTTTATACTCGGTGTTCATCTTCTGGGCATATCGGTTGGCAATAACCATACAGCATGTCATGGCGCGATGGCCGAGTAATGATGCCATACCAGCCAGGGCCGACGACTCCATCTCGAAGTTACATATCTTCATGCCGTCGTACTCAAAGCTTTCTATCTTCTCGTTCTGCTTGGGATCCTCGATGCTGGCACGGAGCACACGCCCCTGAGGGCCATAAAATCCGCCGCACGAGATGGTGTAGCCGCGAACCATATCGTCGGCTGCTACGCGGTTGATAAGTTCTGCATCGGCTACTGATACGTAGGGCGCACCCTTGATAGGATTC
The DNA here is from genome assembly GCA_900315765.1 of uncultured Prevotella sp. Lineage (GTDB taxonomy): Bacteria > Bacteroidota > Bacteroidia > Bacteroidales > Bacteroidaceae > Prevotella. Next base: position 1,648 of record ONAK01000005.1, read on the forward strand.
CACTGCATGTGCTGCTTGAAAGTCTCTTCCATCTTCAGGTCACACACCTTGTTACGATCGGCATAGTAGTTAAGCAGACCATCGAAACCGATACTCTTTACTGAGGCGATGAAACAGCCGGTAGGGGTGTTGGGCTGCAAACCTCCACAGGTGCCAACGCGCACCATAGTGAGTGTACGGTGTTCTGACTTCTCCTCGCGGGTGTTATAGTCAATGTTAGCGAGGGTATCAAGTTCGTTGGCTACGATATCGATATTATCGCATCCGATACCGTGACTCAGAACAGTGATGCGTTTGTCTTTATACATGCCGGTGATGGTGTGGAACTCTCGGCTGCTAACCTCGCACTCCTTTGAGTCGAAGTGGGCAGCAACGGTGTCTACACGTGCAGGGTCGCCTACTAATACTACTTTATCTGCCAGTTGCTCTGGCTTGAGATGCAGATGGAAACATGAACCATCGGCATTGATAATCAATTCTGATTCAGGGAATTTCTTCTTCATAGACTTGAATTTTATTAATGTTTTTTGCTGTTGATTTCTGCGTTGCGGGTGGCTTTGCTTAGCTGTTTTATACTTGCATTAAGCTGTAGAGCCTGCTCTTCAAGTTTAAGTATCTCGCTCTTCATGCTGCTACGCTCACCGGCATTTGCCTTGTGGTATTTTTGTCGCAATTGATCGAGACTTAAGTTTACTAAATCGAGAGTGCTTTGCTCCTTTAATAGCTTCTGATACAGTATGTTGGCTTCTTTTGAGTGAAGTTCTACTGCAGAGGCTGTATCGCCAGTGCTTACCATCTTGCCTGGTTCGTTGTGAACTTCGTATCTTGACTTGATTCTGTCGAGAGCAGCCTTGCGTTCAGCACCATCGCCCCATGTGTCGGCAATACTGATGATATCGGCAAAGTTTTGAATTTGCTCTCTAGTGTATTTTAAATTGTCGTATATTTTACGAGTGTCGGATGGTATGAAAATATAGATACATGCCTTACCCTCAGGCTGGCGACGATCGCTGACAAAATAGCCAATACGGTTGGCCTCGTCGATAGCAAACATATAGTCGTTGGCCTCAGAGTTGAACGGCATACCGATATTCTCGGGCTTCAAGAAACTTCCACTACGAGAGTCGTAGCGGGTCATAAAAATATCATAGCCCCCAATGCTTTCTTCGCCTTTACCGGCAAAGTAGAAGGTAAGTCCATCGGTAAGCATAAATGGATAAGATGCTTCGTCGATGCCCTCGCTCAAACCCTGCAGTGGTTGTGGCTTGCTCCACTCGTTGCCAAGTTTGTCGGCAGTAAAAAGTTGTTGCTGGTGCCCATCGGGTTGACTGAAGTAAACCTTGTTGCCCATCTCGTTGAGGTAGAGTGTGCCTTGCAACTGATTGCGGAAGAATGCTCCTGTATTCATGAGCTGACCGCACTCTGACGATAGGTGAATGGAAGCCAGAAATTGATCCTTGTTTACTACGATACTGTCAATGATGATGATTTGTTGAGTCATCTCACGCATATTAGTAATGCGCGGGTCTTCCTGTGGCTCTTCAACTACAGGTGCTGGCTTGGGTTTGGTAGTGTGTTTGCGCTTTTGAGCTGCCATCGGTAGCGACAGCAGTAGAGTCAGTAAAAGTATCGTAATCTTCCTCAGGTCCATTTTTTTTATTCTTCTATCAGTTTGTTGTCGGCATTAAGCGCATTCCACATGCTGTAGCGCGCTTCTGGGTTCATGCGCTCGATTGCGTTGTAGATTTCCTTGATGTTTGCACGATGCGAGTTGGTCTCGTAAGGGCATAGCTTCTGTTGCTTTTGGTAGCCTTTCAATGCTGCATAGTTCTTGATGTCGTTCTCTTCAATCATGCACAATGGTCGGATAATAGACAAAGGCATCTTGCGCATTTTAAGTAGGGCAGGCATTGTGTCAAACCTTCCTTGGAAGGTGAGGTTCATCAGAGCCGTATGCAGCAGGTCGTCTTGATGATGTCCTAAAGCAATTTTATTGCATCCCAGCTCTTGGGCCAGATTGAACATCTGTTTGCGACGATTCCACGAACACAGGAAACAGGGCTGCTTTTGTCGTCTCTTGTCCTTTGCTGTCATCTCTACCTCGCTCGAAATGACATGAGTATCGAAACTGGTTGTCTTGACATGGAGCGTTACACCCAGAGTGTCGCAGAACTGCTGCAGATAACTGGTGTCGGTCTCGTAGTGGATGTTCTCCATCCTTACGTGCAGTGCCTCAACTTTAAATCGTGGGTGAGATATTTGTGAACGACGAGACAGTAGTTCAAGTAAAAGCAGGGAGTCTTTTCCGCCTGATAAGCCCACAAGTATGTGATCATCATCTTCTATAAGATGATAAGTAGCCATCGCCTTGACAAACCGTTCGTTTAAACGATGCCACAGGCGACGGCTCTCTTTATCGTCGTTAAGCTTCTCCACGCAGATGCTTATCCATATTCAATGCGGCACGACGACCATCACCCATGGCGAGGATTACTGTAGCACCACCACGCACGATATCACCACCTGCGAATATCTCCTTGCGGCTTGACTGCATCTCCTCACTTACTGCAATGGTGTTCTTGCGTCCAAGCTCCAAGCCCTCGATACTCTTTGGTACAAGGGGGTTAGGAGATACGCCAACGGCTACGATTACTTGATCGACGTCGAGGGTAACAGTCTTGCCTTCAACGGGAACAGGACTGCGACGGCCTGATGCATCTGGTTCGCCAAGCTCCATTACCTGAAGCACGGCCTGCTTTACAGCACCATTCTCGTCGGCAATGTACTCGATTGGATTATGCAGAGTGAGGAACTTGATGCCCTCTTCCTTAGCATGCTTAACCTCTTCGAGACGGGCTGGCATCTCAACCTCACTGCGGCGATATACTAGTGTGACATCAGCTCCCAAGCGCTTAGCTGTACGGCATGAGTCCATAGCAGTGTTTCCGCCACCAACAACAAGAACGCTCTTGGCTGGGTTCAGTGGGGTGTCGGTTGTTGGGTTGGCAGCATCCATCAGATTTACACGAGTAAGATACTCGTTACTTGACATGATGTTTATGCTGTTCTCACCTGGAATATTCATGAAGTTAGGCAGACCAGCGCCGGAGCCTACGAAGATGCCCTTGAAGCCCTGCTGCTCAAGCTGTTCAACACTGATGGTCTTGCCAACGATAACGTCGGTCTGGAAATGAACACCCATCTTGGCAAGGTTCTCGATTTCTACATCAACAATCTTGTTTGGCAGACGGAACTCTGGAATACCATATTTTAGTACGCCGCCAATCTCGTGGAGTGCCTCGAACACATAAACATCATAACCTTTCTTTACCATATCACCTGCGAACGAAAGTCCGGCAGGGCCAGAACCTACGACAGCAATCTTGATACCATTAGCAGGTGCAATCTCTGGCAGTGATATATTTCCACTCTCGCGCTCAAAGTCGGCTGCGAAACGTTCCAAATAGCCGATTGCCACAGCAGGCTCGTTCATCTTCAGATGGATACACTTGCTCTCACACTGCTTCTCCTGAGGACAAACACGTCCGCATACAGCGGGTAGGGCAGAAGTGTTCTTAAGCACCTTGGCTGCAGCCAGGAATTGGCCACGCTCGATATTCTTGATGAACGATGGAATATTAATGTTTACAGGACAGCCCTCAACGCAACTTGGCTTAGCACAGTCAAGACAACGTTTTGCTTCGATCATAGCCATCTCCTTGGTGAGTCCGATGTTTACTTCCTCAGTACGTGTTGTAGCACGATAAACTGGGTCAAGTTCTGGCATGATGACACGTGCAATCTGAGTGCGCTCTTTGGGCTTCATGCTCTGTTGGAGCTCTTTGCGCCAAGGCGCATTTCGGTCGGTAAGCACTTCGATACTATCGTTAGTAGGATCGCTGTCCATTGAGATGCTTGAACCTGAATTGTCAGTTGTCAATTCTCCATTATCAATTGAGTCCAGATGTTCCTTGTAGTGAGCTAACTCTTCCTGCTCTTCGCGCTTGAAGGTGCCCATACGTTTGAACATTTCGTCCCAATCAACCAAGGCTCCATCGAACTCAGGACCATCGATGCAGACGAACTTTGTCTTGCCTCCGATAGTGAGTCGGCATGCGCCACACATACCTGTACCATCTACCATGATGGTGTTGAGAGATACCTCACAAGGAATGTTGTGCTTTTGGGCAGTAAGGTTTGAGAACTTCATCATGATAGGAGGACCAATGGCAAATACCTTGTCCACATGGGGCTCCTGCTCGATGAACTTTTCGATACCAACGGTTACTACACCTTTCTCGCCGTAGCTGCCATCGTCGGTCATGATGATTACCTCGTCACTGCTCTCGCGCACCTTGTCTTCAAGGATGATGAGATCCTTTGAACGTCCGGCCATTACAGAGAGTACACGGTTGCCTGCGGCTTTAAGTGCCTGTATGATAGGCAGCATAGGTGCTACACCCAGTCCGCCACCTGCACATACCACTGTTCCATACTTCTCAATCTTGGTGGGGTTTCCAAGAGGACCTACCACATCGGTTACGTAGTCGCCTACGTTTAGTGCACAAAGTTTTTTCGACGAGAGTCCAACCATCTGGACTACCAATGTGATGGTGCCTTTGTCGATATCGGCGGCGGCAATGGTAAGTGGCATGCGCTCACCTTTCTTGCCTATACGCACTATCACAAAGTTGCCAGCCTTGCGGCTCTTGGCGATCAGTGGAGCTTCAATCTCGAAGAGGAAAACCTTCTCAGAGAACTGCTCCTTTCTAACGATTTTGTTCATGATAATTATATTTATTTAATTAAGTGCGGGGACTAGGTACTTATCCGATATAGCTGAGAATTAAATTAACAGCTTCATCTTCTGTTTTGTTGTCCATATTGATAACAAGGTTGTAGTTCCGGGTGTCGTAACGTGATTTGCCAGTGTACTTTTTGACATAGTTTTCACGCATTTTGTCGACATTCTTAATGGCCTTTTCAGCCTGTTCGTGAGTCAACCCTTGTTTTTTCATGATGCGCTGGATGCGATACTCCATCGAAGCCTGAATCATGATGCTCAGGTGGTTGGGGTGGTCGGCAAAGATGTGAAATCCTGAACGGCCTGCAATGATGCACGATTGCTCCTCGGCAGCAGCTTTCAAAATCTTCTGCTCTACATCGAACATCTCTTCACTTGTCACCATGTCAGACTGTTCGCCGTTAATCATCTGATAGTACCAAAGTTCATCTTTGTTCTGATTGATAGCTACAAAAGCTTTTTTCAGATAAGTCAACCATGGATATTTAGTACCTTTCTTCTTTTCAATTTCATCGACAGTTAGATTGTACTTCTCTTGTAGAGATTGAATGATTAGTTTGTCATAGTAGGGAACGCCAAGTTTATCTGCAAGCTTTCTACCCACAGTGCGGCCTCCGCTACCTAATTCACGATTAATCGTGATAACAAATTTTTTTTCCTTGTCCATAATAATTATTTTTAATAGATTGGTTAGTCGATAATGTCACAACCCATGTAGGGAACAAGGGCTGCAGGAATCTTGATGCCATTCTCTGTCTGGTTGTTCTCCAGTAGAGCAGCAACGATTCTTGGAAGAGCCAGAGCCGAACCATTCAGAGTGTGGCAGAGCTCAGTTTTCTTGGTCTCGCTATTACGATAACGGCACTTCAAACGGTTTGCCTGATAGGTGTCGAAATTAGATACTGATGATACCTCGAGCCATCGTCCCTGAGCCTCAGAATAAACCTCAAAGTCGTAACAAATAGCACTTGTAAAGCTCTGATCGCCACCGCATAACAGCAAAATACGATAGGGAAGCTCTAACTTCTTGAGTAGACCTTCTACGTGCTCCAGCATCTCCTTGTGACTCTCCTTTGAGTGCTCGGGCTTATCGATGCGAACAATCTCAATCTTAGAGAATTCATGCAGACGGTTTAGACCGCGGACATCCTTACCATAGCTACCTGCCTCGCGACGGAAACACTCTGTGTAAGCACAGTTCTTGATAGGTAGGTCCTTCTCATCAAGGATGACATCACGATAGATATTGGTAACAGGAACCTCGGCTGTTGGGATGAGATAGAAATCGTCAACCTCGCAGTGGTACATTTGACCTTCCTTGTCAGGCAACTGACCTGTGCCATAACCTGATGCCGCATTAACTACAGTAGGGGGCATAATCTCGGTATATCCGCTCTTGCGGGCCTCGTCGAGGAAGAAGTTGATGAGTGCACGCTGCAGACGAGCTCCCTTGCCAATATAAACAGGGAATCCAGCACCAGTGATCTTGACACCCAGATCAAAGTCGATGAGGTTATATTTCTTAGCCAGCTCCCAGTGGGGCAGAGGATTGGCAATACCTAATTTGGGGTTAACATCCCAGTTGCCTACTGTATCATTGGCTGTACATTCTTTAAGGTTGCTCTTTACAACGTGATTATCCTCGGCTGCACGTCCCTCGGGAACCTCGTCGTAAGGAATATTTGGAATCTGACAAAGTAATGTAGTCATCTCTTCCTGAGCCTTGGCCATAACCTCATCCATTTCCTTTGACTTCTCCTTAAGCTGGGCTACCTGTGTCTTTACCTGCTCGGCCTCGTTTTTCTTGCCTTCCTTCATCAGGCGACCGATCTGACCAGACAGTTGCTTCTGCTCATTAAGACATTTATCGAGCTCCTGCTGAGCCTCACGGCGACGCTTGTCGATGGCCAGAACATTATCAATAGCTTCTTTAGCGCCAGCAAAGTGTTTCTTCTCCAATCCGCGGATTACGCGTTCGGTTTCCTCATTGATGAGTTTCAGTGTTAACATATTTAATACGTATTTATTTGTTTATATTCTTTATTCTAAGGTGCAAAGATACAAATATTCGTTTAATTAGCCAAAGAAATAGTCGAAAAAAAGCAGAAATCCCGCTCTCCGTAGGAGAGTGGGACTCTGTGTTGTTTGTTTGGAATAAGTGTTTCTTTAAAAATTTACCTTAGGCCTCAGCGTTTGGGATTACTGATACAACGCTCTTGTTGTACTTGCCTTTGTGGAAGTTTACGGTACCGTCTACGAGAGCGTAAAGAGTATCGTCCTTACCAATAGCAACGTTGTTACCTGGGTTGTGCTTTGTACCACGCTGGCGAACGATGATGTTACCAGCTACGCACTGCTGACCGCCGAAGATCTTAATGCCAAGTCGCTGAGCTGCGCTCTCACGACCGTTCTTAGAACTACCTACACCTTTTTTATGTGCCATAATGTTGTTCCTCCTACGATTTTAAGCGATTACTGACTTGATTTCTACTTCTGTGAACTGCTCACGATGACCGTTGCGCTTACGAGAGTCCTTGCGACGCTTCATCTTGAAAACGATGACTTTGTCACCCTTTACGAGTGGGTTCACTACTTCACACACTACTTTGGCACCCTCTACGGTTGGAGCACCTACCTTTACTGCACCGTCAGCATCTACGAGCAGTACCTTGTCAAATTCAACAGTCTTGCCTGCCTCAACATCCTTGATGTGGTGCACGAAGAGCTTCTTACCCTGCTCGGCCTTGAACTGCTGACCCTGAATTTCTACAATTGCGTACATTTTGCTTTTAATTTGTATTTAGGGTTTTTTCCGCGAGGCGGCACACGTTCGTATACACTTAACTCTGCCCCAACGGACTCTAACGGGGTGCAAAGGTACTAATTTTAGTTGAGAGTTGATAGATTATTGATGATTGATGGTTGATATTTAGTAAAGTTTAACAGTTTGAGTAGGGACAAAAAATAAAGCGATGACTTTCGCAAGCGATCGCTCCATATCTTCAATAGGTATTAGTTTTCTAAGGTAAAAAGATTGTTTTCAGGATAACGTTGGCAAAGGTACGGCTTTTTTTGGAAACTCACAAATTTTTTGGCGTTTTTTTTTGATGAATTGCCGATGTGTGCCTACACAATTACTAAATTTAATATACGTTAACTAAAAATGCCGTGCAAACGATTGTTTTTGGGGGTAAAAACTACTCAATTCCGAGTAACTTTGATAGTGGCTCTGTCCAGTCTTCATTATTTTCTGGACATAGGGTTTTCATACCCAAATCTTTTGCAGCTTCTACGTTTTTCTTTCCATCATCAATAAAAAGTGTTTCTTCTGCGCTTGATTGTTGCCCTTCAAGCATCATTTTGAAGATTTCGGGCGACGGTTTCATATTCTTGCACTCATAACTTAGATACAAATTATCGAAGTAATATTCCAAAGAGTGCCCCAGTCCGTCGAACTCGTTGCTCATTGCCCATTGCATCATGAATGGGTTAGTATTAGAGAGCAAGCATACCTGATAACCTAGTTTGCGCAGTTTCAAAAGCATTTGCAGGTTCTTTTGTGGTACCAGCTCCACATATCCATGCCAAGCATAAAAGCACTCTTCGTATGTAATTTCTCTGCCAATAAGCTTGCCAAGTTCTATACGAAATTCTTCTGGTGTTATGGTACCACTTTCTAAATCACCAAAAATCCCTCGCTGATGGAAGGCATCAAGATGTTTCCGGGCATCCTTTAGTCCTATTTCCTCGAAACGTTTTACGGCTTGTTCATAGCTGAGTGCTATGACAACACCCCCCAAATCAAATGCGATGTTTTTAATCTGTTTCATTGTTTTTGTAGTTTCTTTAATCTTCGTTTGGCATCGCCAGCATCCGGATAAAGCTCCAAGGCCTTTTGGTAGTTGCGTATTGCAGCTTCGGGCATGTGCTCGTGTTCGCATTCGCGTCCCAGTATAGTGTATTCTGCCGCCAAGCGTTTAAGTTGTTCGTTCTTGGCTTCAAGTTCCGATTTTAGCTTGGCTATTTCCTCGTCTTTTTGGGCTTGTATTTCGATGATTGCCCGGCGCTGTCGGTTTATTATCTCCAGCTTTTTGCGGATGTATCGTTTAATATGTGGCTTCTCGATATCATAGCGAGAGTGGATGGCCTTGAAAAAATTATCAAGGAACGCTCCAAAATCACCTTTGTCAAAGGCTCTTATTGCATCGCTATACTCTCGATCGGCCTTTCCCTCCTGCAAAGCTTGGTTAATGAGTCTTTGGTCATTATATTGGTTGGCAAACCTCACAACCTCTGATCTCACAAAAATGTCGCTTTGACGTAATGGCTCTTTCAGAGTTATTCCCTCGAGCGATGTGCAGCGCGACAATGCCACATATGTCTGGCCGCCAGCAAATGCACCTCCACCACCAAAGTCTATTGAAACTTGCTGGAATGTAAGTCCCTGGCTTTTATGAACGGTTATCGCCCAAGCTAATCGTATAGGAAACTGCGTATAAGTGCCCAGTAGTTCTTCTTCAATTTTCTGTTCCTTTTCATTAAAGGTGTATCGCATATTCTCCCAGATGTCGCGCTCCACATCGTATTCCATTCCCGATTCGGTTATGATGCCAACAATGCCGCCTTCTTCATCGATATATTCGATGGTGCCCAGTGTACCATTTACCCAGCGCTTTTCTTTATCGTTCTTGATAAATATTATTTGTGCACCAGGTTTCAGTAGTAGTTCCATTGGGGTAGGGAGCGAGCTCTCAGGAAAGTTGCCTTCTATCACCCCCTTGAACATGCTTGGCGAACCATCGAGGGCATCCAGTTGTTGTTCGTTAATGAAATCAACGGTATCTCGGCGGGCCGCCAGAGTGATGGTGAGGTGAGAAGGTGAGGAGGTAAGAGGGTGAGAAGGTTCCACGCGGGCGTTGAGGGCTTGGAGGTCGGCAACGCCAGCGGTGTTGTTACGTATGCGATCAAGAATGGCAATGAATTTATCATCAGTCTGGCGATAAACCTTGCGCAGCTCTATTGATACAATCGGCATAACCTGCCATACCTTGGCATTAAAGAAATAAGCCGATGGATAAAATGGTTGCAGTAGTTGTCTGTCTTCATCCTTCAGAACTGGCTCTAGCTGATATATATCACCTACAAGCAGCAACTGTTTTCCGCCGAAAGGTTCAGGGTTACGCGTGTACGCGCGTAATACCTTATCTATAAAGTCAATGATATCTGCGCGTACCATCGATATCTCGTCGATGATTATCAGTTCTACTTCGCGTATCAGTTTTCGTTGTGCTCCAGTATACTTCAGTGTCTCTTTAAGATGGCGCCAATCGTACTGTTTGTCGTTTGGTAACAGCGGGTGGAAGGGCAGTTTAAAGAAACTATGTAGTGTTGATCCGCCTGCGTTGATAGCCGCAATGCCGGTTGGAGCCAGTATCACATGCTTCTTTTTGGTGTTCTTTGATATGTAGCGCAGGAATGTTGATTTACCTGTGCCCGCCTTTCCTGTTAGGAAAAGCGAGCGACGGGTATAGTTTATGATTTGGAGGGCATCTTGCCACTCCTTGTTGTCCAAATCAAGTTGTTGTTCTTCGTGCATCAGTCTTTTTTCTCAGTCGCTTCTGAGTTATTGTTTGGTGTTGGAGTCTGATTGGCGTTTTCTGTGTCTCCTTCTGGCAGTTTGCCACCTTCGCCTTGAACTTCAATAAATTCATCGCCATTAGACAAAGCTAATGAGTCAACGCTTATTGAATCTGAGTCAGAGGGTAATGCCAGATAACCACCACAACCATACATTGACTGATTGAGCGATGCGTCGCGTGGTGCACCAAACTTGGCATGATACTTTTTAAATGCAGGATCTTTCAGTACGCTACCAAGGAAGTAGCCACAGATAGGTAGTGCAGTGCGGTTGCCCTGGCCAAGCATTCCTGTTCGGAAGTGGATGCAACGATACTCGCCACCAACCCAGGCTCCACATACCAGATTAGGGGTAGTGCCAATGAACCATGCATCAGAGTGGTTATTTGATGTACCGGTCTTACCACCAAAGTCTGTATCTGTTACGTCATAGCCTACAAATCCTCTCAGTCGCGAACTTGTACCGCTCATGCCTCCCATCAGCAATTGCTGAACCAGGAATGCACTGCGATATGGGATGGCCTGATTGCCATCTGCAGAAGCCTCGTAGATAACGTTTCCATCGCGATCCTCAATTTTGCTTACCAAAACGGGCTCGTGCTGAACACCATCAGCACAAGGTGTGCAGTAGGCATTTACCATCTCAAGCAGGTTCACATCGCTCGAACCGAGAGCCAAGGCTGGAGTAGCATCCAGCTTACTCTTGATACCCATGTCGTGGGCAGTCTTTACGATATTGTCGATGCCACACTCCTGACCAAGTCGAACAGCTACCGAGTTAATACTCATGGCAAAAGCCTGTTTCAGTGTTATCAGAGAGTTTGTGAATCGTCCGTCGGCATTAGTAGGAGCCCATGTCACTTCCTCGCCATGATCCATCACTTTCATCGAGAAGAATTCATCCTTACGTGTATCACAAGGGGTAATTCCCTGATTCATTGCCTCTGTGTAGACAAACAGTTTGAATGTAGAACCAGGCTGGCGCATGGCTGTTACCTTGTCGTACTTCCAAGTCTTGAAATCAACATCGCCAACCCATGCCTTTACGTGTCCGGTCTTAGGCTCGATGGCAACAAATCCGCAGTGCATGAAGCGCTCCATATAGCGGATGGAGTCGAGGGTGGAAATCTCTTTTTCTATGTATCCGTTCTCGCTGTCATAGTCGAACAGCTTAACTTTGTGAGGCAGATTCAAATAGTAATCGATAGAATCCTGATTACCGTTGTACTTACGATCCAATACCTTATAATATGGTGTCTTTTTGGCCAGATCTTCGATGAAGTGAGGTATCTCTATATGGCGCTCGTCTTGCCAAGGGTTAGTTGATCCCCAGTGTGCATTGAATGTCTTCTGTACCTGCTTCATCTGTTTAACGGCAGCCTCCTCGGCATATTTTTGCATGCGAGTGTCGAGGGTGGTGTAAATTTTCAGACCCTCTGTGTAGTATGCATATTTCTTGTTCTCGCCGTAATAGTCGGCACACCATCCCTTCATCCAGTCGGCTACAGCCTCACGGAAGTAATTAGCCTCGCCGTCGTACGCATTCTCAACGCTGTAATCAAGCTTTATTTCCAACTGTTTCAACGAGTCGCACTCCTGCTGGGTAAGGTCACCGTGCTGTTTCATCAGGTCGAGCACAATGTTACGACGTTTCAGTGAGTTCTCTGGGTTGATAAGCGGATTATAGTAGGTTGTAGCTTTAAGCATACCTACAAGAACAGCGGCTTGTTCAGTGGTAAGTTGCTTAGGCGAGCAACCAAAGTATGTTTTACATGCAGTTTTAATACCAAATGCATTTGAACCGAAGTCAACAGTGTTGGCATACTGGGTAAGTATCTCGTTCTTACTGAAGAAGAACTCCAGCTTGTAGGCTGTAATCCACTCCTTGCTCTTTAGAATGAGCATCTTAATGCCGGGAATATTACCAAGCAGACCGGTAGAATATTCTGAACGTGTGCGGAACAGGTTTTTGGCCAGCTGCTGAGTGATGGTAGATGCTCCGCGTGCATCGTGATGCAAGGCATAGTCTTTAAGAGCAGCGGCAAAAGCCTGATAGTCGATACCATGATGACTATAGAAACGCTCATCCTCTGTATCAATCAATGCCTTCCAGAAGGCTGGATTCACATCGTCGTAGCCCACAGGTGTACGGTTCTCGCTGAAGAACTTGCCTATCTGTTTGCCGTCTGCACTGTAAATCATCGATGCCTCGGCTGGGCGTTTGTTCTTGATGGTCGACATTGATGGTGATTTACCGAACAACCACAGGAAGTTCATGTCTACTGCACCAAGATACAGAAAGAATGCTACTACCAGCGATGCGATAGCTGCGAGTGTTTTTATATACCATGCACGTCCCTGATACAATCCTTTATACCATGGCCAAAGGCCCTTAATCTTTTGCATGACCATGCTCAGCATGCCCGTGTATTTGTCAGTTGTTTCGTTGCTCATAGTCTTGAGATATGTAACTTATAATATTATCTTTCTCGTTGGGGTGAAACCACCTTATCTGTTCATCTTTCTTATACCATGTTAATTGTTTGCGCGCATACCTGCGTGTGTTGCCTTTTATGCGTTCCACAGCCTCTTCCAGAGTCCATTTTCCGTCGAGATAGGCAAACATCTCTTTATATCCCACCGTATTCAGTGCGTTCATGTGGCGCATAGGGTAGAGGTTTCGTGCTTCGTCCAGCAGTCCCTCGTCCATCATCTGGTCCACGCGCAGGTTTATGCGGTTGTAAAGTTCCTCTCGTTCGCGGTTCAGACCAATTTTTATGATGCGGAACGGACGTTGCTTTTTCTCTCTCTTACGAAACGATGTATAGGTCTTACCTGTCATCAGGCAGATTTCGAGACCGTGTACCACTCTGCGCGGATTCTGTTTGTCTACTATCTCGTAATATTCCGGATCTAAGTGGCGTAACTCTTCTACCAATGTTTCTAAACCTTCATTAGCCAATCTGCTCTTTAGCGTTTCGCGCGTCACATCATCCACTGTTGGGATGTCGTCTATTCCGTTGCACACAGCGTCGATGTACATCATACTTCCGCCTGCCATCAGCGCATAGTCACTTTTGGCGAACTCGCGTTCCAATATTTCCATTGTCTGTTGTTCAAAGAGCGATGCGCTGTAGTAGTCGTTCAGCGAAAGTGTTCCCACAAAATAGTGTTTAACCTTAGCCAACTGCTCGTCTGTGGGGCTTGCTGTGCCTATCTTCAGTTCCTTATATATCTGCCTCGAATCGGCATTGATTATAGGAATGCCAAAATGCTGGGCTAAATCCAGGCATAAGGCTGTTTTGCCTACCGCCGTTGGCCCTGTTATTACTATCAGGGTCTTAGCGGATGACACCTCTCTTAGAGTTTTCAATAAACGAGCAGATATATTCTACCTCCTTCGAGTCGGGATATTTTGCGCGAGCCTCGGCCACACCTTCCTTCATCACGCCTTTTGAGTAGATGATGCGATAGGCATCGTGGATGGCCTCGATGGTCTCGTTTGAGAAACCGCGGCGGCGCAGACCGATAAGATTCACACCAGCATAGCGTACGGGTTCTTTACCAGCGATAACGTATGGTGGAATGTCCTGACTGGTACGTGTACCCCCCTGGAACATACCATATCCACCCACATGCAAGAACTGGTGGAACAGGCAGCATGCAGAGATGATTGCACAGTCGTCAACCACAACCTCACCGGCAAATTTCGTTGTGTTGCCGATGATGCAGTTGTTGCCAATCTCGCAGTCATGTCCGATATGCATATTCTCCATCAACAGATTGCCATTACCCACGGTGGTCTTGCCCTTTGATGCAGTACCACGGCTGATAGTTACATTCTCACGGATAGAGTTGTTGTCGCCAATCTCGCAGGTCGTCTCTTCGCCCTGAAACTTCAGGTCCTGGGGCTTTGTAGAGATTGATGCTCCAGGGAATATCTCGTTGTTACTGCCCAGACGAGTACCGAAATGTAGTGTAACACTGTTGTAAAGTTTGTTGTTGTCACCTATCACTACGTTCTTGTCGATGACGCAGAATGGGCCAATAATATTGTTGTCGCCCAGCTTTGCCTCTGGGTCAACAACAGCTAATGGATGTATCTGATTTGCCATAATTCTTATTTGTTCTTTACTATTTGAGCTGTGAAGGTAGCTTCTGAAACTACGTGGTCGCCCACGAATACATAACCCTTCATCGATGATATACCGTGGCGTACAGGTGCCAGTAATTCTACCTTAAATATCAGTGTGTCGCCTGGAACCACCTTCTGGCGGAACTTTACATCGTCTATCTTCATAAAGTATGTGCTCCAGCGCTCAGGCTCCTCCAGAGTGTTCAGTACCAGCAGTCCGCCGCACTGGGCCATTGCCTCAATCTGCAGTACGCCAGGCATTACAGGCTCCTGTGGGAAGTGCCCTTGGAAGAAAGGCTCATTCGATGTGATGTTCTTTACACCAACAATAGTTGTTGCTCCCAACTCAATCACCTTGTCTACCAACTGCATGGGGTAGCGGTGGGGCAGCAGTTCGCGAATGCGGTTCACATCCATTACCGGCTCGTCGTTTGGATCGTAGAATGGGGCCTGAACCTCATGCTTGCGTATCTCTTTGCGCATTTGGCGTGCAAACTTGTTGTTGATGGTGTGTCCAGGACGTGTGGCAATGATACGACCCTTGATGGGTTTACCAATCAGTGCCATATCACCGATAATATCAAGCAATTTGTGGCGTGTGCACTCATTCTCCCATACCAAAGGCTTATGCTGAATATAACCTAAGTCGGTAGCGTCGCGATGCTCTACTCCAAGCATGTCTGCCAATTTGTCCAAACGCTCCTGAGTTGTCTGGCGCTCATAGATAACAATAGCGTTATCCATATCGCCACCCTTTATCAGGTTAGCCTGCAGCAGTGGTTCAATATCACGAACAAATACAAAAGTACGTGCAGGAGCAATTTCTGTAGCAAAATCCTCTACTTTGTTGATTGTAGCAAACTGCGAATTAATAAATTTCGATTCAAACGAGCACATAACCGTAAGCGAGAATTCGTTGTCGGGCAGGATGGTGATAACCGAGCCTGTCTGCTCGTCTTTTACTTCAATTTTCTTGCGGATGATATACCAGTCCTTAGGTGCGTTCTGCTCTTCTACACCTATTTCTTTAATTTTCTCAACATATTTTATGGCCGAACCGTCGAGAATTGGGAATTCAGGACCGTTAACCTGAATCATACAGTTGTCAACTCCTAAGGCATAAAGCGCAGCCAAACCATGTTCTACAGTTGAAACTCGTGCGTCGCCCTTGCCCAATACAGTACCACGCTGGGTGTCTATTACGTTCTCGGCTATAGCGTCGATTACTGGCTGTCCCTCTAGGTCTATACGCTGAATCTTATATCCTGTATTCTCAGGAGCAGGGTTAAATGTAACAGTTAGGTTCAAGCCTGTATGCAGTCCTTTTCCAAACAAAGAAAAACTGCCTTTCAAAGTTTTCTGTTTCATATCTTGTCGCAAATTATTATTTCATTTTTGCCTTCAGCTCATTGAGCTCTCGCTCCAGAGCGGCTATCTGGCGATACATGTCGGGCAACTTAGCATCGATGGCTCTTGCCTTGAAGTACATCTTAGGATTAACGGCTGGTGAACCGATAAGCTGTTCTCCGTTGCCCTTTGTGTTACTGATAACACCGCACTGTGCTCCAACAAAAGTCTTGTCGGCCACCTGAATATGACCTGCAAAACCAGCCTGTCCACCTACCATACACCATGATCCAATCTTGGTAGAACCGGCCATGCCAACCTGAGCACTCATAACGGTGTTCTCGCCAATCTCACAGTTGTGGGCCACTTGAATCAGGTTATCCAGCTTCACACCCTTGTGTATGGTTGTCTGTCCCATTGTAGAACGGTCGATACATGTGTTTGCGCCAATCTCTACATTGTCTTCGATAACTACGATGCCAATCTGAGGAATCTTGTCGTATCCTTCGGTGTTAGGTGCAAATCCGAATCCGTCGGCACCTATTACGCTGCCTGCGTGTATTGTAACATTATTTCCAAGTTTGCATCCCTGATAGATGGTTACGTGAGGATAGAGAAGGCATTTCTCGCCTACCTGTACACCGTCACCAATCACTGTGTGAGCATAAATCTGGCAACCGTTGCCTACCACCGCACCATCGCCGATAACTGCAAACGGGCCGATGTATACGTTCTCGCCAACCTTGGCTTTTGGCGAAATAGATGCCAATGGGTCAATACCGGTTTTGGCTGGCTTCATGCTCTCGTAGAACTGCAATAGCTTAGCTACGCACTCATAAGCGTTTTTTACGCGAATCAGCGTACAGCTAACGGGTCTCTCAAGTTCTACATCTTCGTTGATTAGCACTACGCTCGACTTTGTATCGTAAATGTAGTGTGTATATTTGGGGTTCGACAGGAAGGAGATAGCTCCTTCTACGCCCTCTTCGATTTTTGCAAAAGTGCGAACGGCAGCATCTTCATTGCCTTCCACTCTTCCTTGTATCAATTCAGCAATTTGTTTGGCTGTAAATTCCATAATTCTGCTAAGTTATTAAATATCCGTGCAAAGATAACTAATTATTTTGAAATCTTTGATAACAAAGATAATATTTTCGTATTTTTTTTGAAAGTAACTGAACATTTAGCAATTCCGAAGCTTCGGAAATATCCTTGATTTCTCCGTTTTTGTAAAGTATTTGTATCTTGTCGTCGTCCACGTTATACATGTCTTTTTGTATGGTGTTCAGACTCATCATGTAGTGGGCGTCTTCGTAAGCTATGTCCATCTTCTGGGCGATGGTTCGTTTCAGTTCTTCAAGGCGCTCTTCGGTTGGCATCTCCTCCAGCACCTCTACCTTGAAAATCTTGCGGTCAAGCATGTCTGTGGCCAGTGTTGAAAGAATCTTGTCTTGGTGATGCTTCCAGGCCTTCATGGCGCTCCATATGTCGCTGTCGTCAAGCTCGCTGTAGTTCTGAAGCGCCTCCGGATGCGTGGCAAACCATTCGGCATCGATGTCATTTTCGAGGAAATAGAGTAGGGCGGGAGATGCAAAAACCTGCTGCCCCTTTCTGATGAGTTCCTTGGCGCGTTTCAGCATGTTTACCAGTACCTTTTCGTATGCTACACATGTGCGATGCAGATATACCTGCCAATACATCAGACGGCGGGTTGTAAGGTAGTTCTCGAGAGAATAAATACCTTTCTGTTCTACTACAAGAGAATCGTCTATCACGTTGAGCATCTTGATGATACGAGCACTGCCGATATTACCTTCTGTTACTCCTGTGTAGAACGAATCGCGACGCAGATAATCCAGTCGGTCCATATCCAGCTGACTTGAAATCAGCTGATGTAGGAAATTTTTAGGATACTCTCCTTTGAATATAGAAATGGCCAGGTTCAGCTGCCCGTTAACCGATCGGTTTATCTCCTCCATCATCATGAGCGATATTTCTTCGTGACTGATGCCGTGAATCAGCGTGTTTTCCAGAACGTGCGAGAATGGGCCGTGGCCGATGTCGTGCATCAGTATGGCAGCCTGTACGGCTTCAGCTTCCGAATCGAAGATAAACTGCCCCTTCTGCTGCAGGTTCTGTATGGCCTCGCTCATCAGATGGAAAGCACCCAATGAGTGCTGGAATCGGGTGTGCCTTGCTCCAGGATACACCACAGAGGCTAACCCCAGCTGATTGATGCGATTTAGCCTCTGGAATAAAGGGTGCTCTACAATTCCGTAGAGTATCCCCTTTGGTATTTTGATAAACCCGAATACCGGGTCGTTTATGATCTTAACTTCGCCCACTAACTATTCATTATTCACTATTCACTATTCACTTTTAGCAGATGCTTGCATCTGCCAAAATCTTGGCCATCTGCTCCTGTAGTTCTTTAGCCTTCTGGCCTGCTACTTCAGCAAAGTCTTTCTCGCTCGATGCGTATATGATGCCGCGACTTGAGTTTACTAACAGTCCGCAGTCGTCAATCATACCGTATTTGCAAACTTCCTCCAAGCTGCCGCCCTGAGCACCAACGCCAGGAACCAGTAGGAAGTGATTTGGAGCCAGTTTGCGGATGTCCTCAAACATTTTGCCCTGAGTAGCACCTACTACGTACATCATGTTCTCGTCGTTGCCCCATTCCTGACTTTTCTTCAGAACTTTTTCAAACAGACGCTCACCATTTTCGTCCTTCATCAGCTGGAAGTCCTGGCTGCCCTTGTTTGACGTCAATGCCAGCAGAACTACCCATTTGCCATCGTAGCCCAGGAATGGTGTTACAGAGTCTTCGCCCATGTAAGGAGCCACGGTCAGTGCATCAACGTTGTACTGCTCAAAGAATGTCTTTGCGTACATCTTTGATGTGTTACCAATATCACCGCGCTTGGCATCGGCGATAATCAGGTGTTTAGGATAGTTCTCCTGCAGATATTCGATGATGCCCTCAAAAGCTGCCATACCCTCAATGCCGTAAGCCTCGTAGAAGGCCAGGTTTGGCTTGTAGGCTACACAGTAGGGGGCTGTAGCATCGATGATGCGGGTGCTAAACTCAAACAGCATGCCGAAGGTCATCTCCTCCTCTTCATACTCTTTCTTTACTATCTCCTTCAGTCCCTTAGGCATCTTGTCAAGGTCTGTGTCCAGTCCTACGCACAGAAAACTCTGCTTCTCGCGAATCTGTTCTATCAGTTCTTTTCTGGTCATTGTCAATTATAAATCAATTAAAGTTCATTCTCCTTCATGCGCTCGGCGTTCTCAGCCACAGTCAGCGCATCAATCATGGCCTGGATGTCTCCGCCAAGGAAACCCTGTAGGTCGTGAGTCGTATAGCCGATGCGGTGATCGGTAACGCGGCCCTGTGGGAAGTTGTATGTGCGGATTTTGGCTGAACGATCGCCGGTAGATACCAAGCTCTTTCGGCGGCTTGCTATGTCGTCCACATACTTCTGGTGTTCTTTGTCGTATATAAAAGTGTACAAACGAGAAAGTGCACGCTCTTTATTCTTAGGCTGGTCACGAGTCTCGGTACATTCAATCAGAATTTCTTCTGTTTCGCCAGTGTTCGGATTTTTCCACATATAGCGCAAACGAACACCCGATTCTACCTTGTTAACGTTCTGGCCGCCTGCGCCACTCGAACGGAAGGTATCCCACTTGATCTCTCCCTCGTTTACGTGTACCTCAAACTTGTCGGCCTCAGGCAGTACTGCTACTGTGGCGGCACTTGTCTGCATGCGTCCGTTCGATTCAGTTACAGGTACGCGCTGTACGCGGTGAACACCCGATTCATATTTCAGCGTGCCGTAGACATCGGCTCCTGATACAGAGAAGTCAACCTCCTTGAATCCGCCCACGGCTCCCTCTGATACGTAAGTGATAGAAACCTGCCACCCCTTCGATTCGCAGTAGTTCTTGTACATCTTGAACAAATCACCGGCAAACAAACAAGCTTCGTCGCCACCTGTTCCGGCGCGTATCTCCATCTCTACGTTCTTGGCGTCCTCTGGGTCTTTTGGTATCAGCGCAATCTTGATTTCCTCTTCCAGCTGTGGCTGCAGTTCTTCGTTCATAGCCAGCTCTTCGCGAGCCATCTCTTTCATCTCTGGGTCGCTCTCGTTGGCCAGAATATCCTTCGCCTCTTTTATGCCGTTCAGACAGGCAATATAACGCTTGCGGGCGTCCATGATGTCGCCCAGGTCCTTATATTCCTTAGTAAGTTTTACAAATCTCTGCTGGTCGGCAATCACTGCTGGGTCAGTAATCAAGGTAGATACCTCCTCAAAGCGAGCCTCCAAGCCATCTAATTTCTGTAGAATGCTGTTGCTTGTTTCTGCCATATTCTATTCAATCCTTTAATTTGGGGTGCAAAGTTACGAATTTTTTGCCTAATATCCAATTATTCATCGTTTTTTTTACTTTTTTATGCGATATAATAAAAAGAGAACGAGCATCACTGCCAGTTCTCCTGAAAACAAAAACTATTAATCAATAATCAAAAAACTTCCGTGCCATCGCGGCACTAATTAGTTTAACTATGGTAAAAAGATTATCTAGATAAACTAGAAAAATGGAGTGCAAAGGTACAAAAAATAATTGGATTAACCATCATATTCAACAAATGTTTTTTTTGCTGATTTTGTTGTTTTATTGTTACCATGCTGCTTACTTTCTGTAAATCAGATAGTTGCGGGTGGTAACAACAAAAAAAATGGTGACAACAAAACGATAGTTAGAACAATTTCTTAAGCAATTCTGTGCTTTTTTCAACTGGTTTGTAATGGTTGTTTAGATAATCATGTCGAGCTGTTCAGATAAAGCTTTACTACTATTACAAAGTATTTGTAACAGTGTTACAACGTACTTGTAATGGTGTTACAGCGTACTTGTAATGACGTTACAGACAGTTTGTAATAATATTAGATAAAAATTAAGCGAGGAATTCCGGAAAAGAAAACCTCGCTTTAAATGTTTTATGCTATTGTTTAGTAATTGAACTCGCCGAATTCTGAGCGAATGGTAAGGCTCTTGGGGCCCTCTTCGATGTGTCCAACTACCTGAGCATCAATGTTGAAACTCTTGCTTATCTCGATGACCTTCTCAGCTACCTCGGGGCGAACATAGATCTCCATGCGGTGACCCATGTTGAACACCTGGTACATCTCCTTCCAATCGGTGCCTGAACACTCGTGGATGGCGCGGAAGAGTGGGGGGACAGGGAACATGTTGTCCTTTATCACGCGGCAGTTGTCGTTAACAAAGTGCAGTACCTTGGTCTGTGCACCACCTGTGCAGTGAACCATACCGTGAATCTCGGGACGGAGCTGGTCTAACAGCTTCTTTATTACAGGTGCGTAGGTGCGGGTGGGCGAGAGTACAAGCTGGCCGGCATCAACGGGCGAACCCTCAACAGCGTCGGTAAGCTTATACTTGCCGCTGTAAACAAGGTCGTAAGGCACGGCGTGGTCGTAGCTCTCAGGATAATCCTCGGCCAGATATTTGGCAAACACATCGTGGCGGGCAGAGGTAAGACCATTAGAGCCCATACCGCCGTTGTAGCGCTTCTCGTAAGTGGCTTGGCCAGTTGACGACAAACCTACGATGACATCGCCTGGGCGGATGTTGGCATTGTCGATGACGTCAGAACGCTTCATGCGGCAGGTAACGGTGCTGTCGACGATGATGGTACGAACCAGGTCGCCCACGTCGGCTGTCTCACCACCTGTAGGATATATGCCGATACCCATCTCGCGGAGCTCAGAGAGCAGCTCGTCGGTGCCATTGATAACGGCAGAGATAACCTCGCCGGGAATGAGCATCTTGTTACGGCCGATGGTAGAGCTAACGAGAATGTTATCGACTGCACCCACGCAGAGCAGATCGTCGGTATTCATCACGATGGCATCCTGAGCGATACCTTTCCATACAGAGAGGTCGCCAGTCTCCTTCCAATACATGTAGGCGAGGGCCGACTTTGTGCCGGCGCCATCGGCATGCATGATGTTACAATACTCTGGGTCGCCCCCAAGGATGTCGGGGATGATTTTGCAGAATGCCTGAGGGAAGATTCCCTTGTCAATGTTTTTGATAGCGTTGTGTACGTCTTCCTTTGCGGCCGAAACACCACGCATCATATAACGATTATCCATATCTTTTATTTCTAAAATCTCTATTATAAATTAACGCTCGTGCCAGAATTCCCAGCTTGCAAAGGCTTGAAGCAGCAACATCTCAAGACCGTTCTTTACCTCAGCACCGTATTTCGCTCCATTGCGCATAAACAATGTCTGGTCGGGGTTGTAAATAAGGTCGTAGAGGATGGTGTGTGAGTCCATCGCCTCATAAGGCAGCTGTGGGCATTCGTCGGTATTTGGATACATGCCCAATGGGGTGCAGTTTACGATGACGTTGTACTCGCGAACCACATCGGGCGTGATACTCTGATACTGGATGGTTCCAGGACGCTCGTAACGACTCACGAATACCGGCTCTATGCCTAATGACTTGAGCCCGTAATTGATGGCCTTTGATGCACCGCCTGTACCCAGGATAAGCGCCTTCTTGTGCCATTTCGGGTCAATCATAGGCTCAATGCTCTGAGTAAATCCGATAACATCGCTGTTGTAGCCCTTGAGTAATGTTTTATTCTTCTGATGAGTCACACGGATTACGTTTACGGCTCCGATGGCACGTGCCTCGGGCGAAATGCTGTCGAGGAAGGGAATAACCTTTTCTTTATAGGGAATGGTTACGTTGAGACCGCGCAGATTGGGGTAGCGGTCGATGATTTCGGGAAGGTCGTCGATCGACGGAATCTCGAAATTCTCGTACGTGGCATTGATGCCCTCATCGGCAAACTTCTGATTGAAGTAGCTGATGGAGAATGAGTGGCCTAAGGGGTAGCCGATAAGTCCGTACTTGTCCATTTTTTTTATATTTATTTAGTTGCGAAATACATTGTGCAAATGCCAAACGTTAATCGGCGGAACGAAGCTTCTGCGAAGCCTGCTTTCATCAGAATGTCAACCATCTGCTCGCCTTGTGGGAAGGCTTCAATGGTCTTCGTGAGGTATGAGTAGGCGCTTGTGTCGCGCGAGATGAGACGGCCGTAGATGGGAAGCACTGTGTGCGAATAGATGTGGAACAGTTGCTTCATGGGGAAACTAACGGGTGAAGTAAGCTCTACGATGCTGAGATGACCACCAGGCTTGAGCACGCGGTACATCTCGCGCAAACCTGCATCAAGGTCGGCAAAGTTACGTATACCGAAAGCTGCGGTAACGGCGTCGAAGGTGTCGCTATTATAAGATAGGTGTAAGCAGTCTTCCTTCTCGAAGGTTACAACATCCTGCAGTCCGAGAGCTGCCACTTTCTGTCGGCCTATCTGCATCATGCCTTCACTAATGTCGGCACCAACAAGGTGCTCAGGCTTAAGCATCTGGGCTGAAAGTATGGCGAAATCGCCAGTGCCAGTTGCAATATCGAGCAATGACTTGGGATGGAATGGTGCCAACTGCTTGATAGCCTTGCGGCGCCAGCCCTTGTCAATATCCCACGAAAGTCGGTGGTTAAGCTTATCGTAGGTGGGAGCGATGTTGTCAAACATCTGCTCTACCTGCGATGCTTTCTCACCTTCGTGATAGGGGGTTATCTTCTCTTGCTCGTACATATCTCTTGCCTCTCACTTCTCAACTCTTTCCTCTTTTTATCTGCTCTTGAAAGCCGATAACCATGAGCTCACGTTCTTCTCTATGCGCTCGGCAATGTCGCCCTCGCTCTGCTCGCGCTCAAACTTCTCACCTACGATATGCTCGTAGAGCTCGATGTAGCGGTCGCTTACGCTCTCTGCATACTCGTCGGTAATCTCAGGCATGGTCTGTCCGGGCTCGTTCATAAAGTCGTGCTCGATGAGCCACTGACGTACGAACTCTTTCGACAGTTGGCGCTGTGGCTCGCCCTTAGCAAACTTCTCCTCGTAGCCGTCGGCATAGAAGTAGCGGCTTGAGTCGGGGGTGTGGATCTCGTCGATGAGGTAAACCTTTCCATCACGCTTACCAAATTCATACTTGGTGTCAACGAGGATAAGTCCGCGCTTGGCGGCAATTTCCTGTCCGCGAGCAAAAATCTTGCGGGTGTAGTCCTCCATGATGGCATAATCTTCGGCTGATACGATGCCCTGAGCAATGATTTCTTCCTTAGAGATGTTCATGTCGTGACCCTCATCGGCCTTGGTTGTAGGCGTGATGATTGGCTCGGGGAAACGCTCGTTCTCGCGCATGCCGTCGGGCAGTTTAACACCGCACAGCTCACGGCAACCGTTCTTGTACTCACGCCAAGCTGAACCTGTAAGGATAGAGCGGATAATCATCTCTACACGGAAGCCCTCGCACTTGAGTCCAACAGTTACCATTGGATCAGGTGTGGCCAGTTTCCAGTTGGGGCAGATGTCGGTAGTGGCATCAAGGAACTTGGCTGCAATCTGGTTCAGCACCTGGCCCTTGAAGGGGATTCCCTTTGGCAATACTACATCGAATGCCGAAATACGGTCGGTGGCTACCATTACCATCAGATCGTCGTTGATGTTGTACACATCGCGTACCTTTCCATGATACACGCTCTTCTGTCCTTCGAACTTAAAGTCCGTCTTAGTTAATGCTTTCATTGTTTATATTTTACTATTTCACTTTTTCTCCTTTTCACCCTTTCATCTCTTTGTCGAATTCCTCGTAGGCATTCACTATGCGGGTTACGAGCTTATGGCGAACGATGTCGCCGCGATCAAGATTGACAATGCCGATGCCTTCTACATTATTTAATATGTGCAGGGCCTCAATGAGTCCGCTCTTCTGCGAGTGGGGCAGGTCTATCTGAGTCATGTCGCCTGTGATAATCATCTTGGTGTTCCATCCCATACGGGTGAGGAACATGCGTATCTGGGCGGGAGTGGTATTCTGAGCCTCGTCAAGGATTACAACGGCATCGCTAAGTGTGCGGCCGCGCATAAATGCCAGCGGAGCTATCTGGATGATGTGTTTCTCCATCATATCCTGCAGCTTAACTTGTGGCAACATATCCTCAAGTGCATCGTAGAGTGGTTGCAGATAGGGGTCAATTTTCTCCTTCATATCGCCTGGCAGGAATCCTAACTTCTCGCCAGCCTCTACAGCAGGGCGTGAGAGGATTATTTTCTTGGCGGTTTTGTCTTTCAAGGCTTTTACGGCAAGGGCGATAGACAGATAAGTCTTACCTGTACCAGCAGGGCCAACGGCAAAAATCATGTCGTTCTTGTTGTAGGCTTCAATAAGTTGTTGCTGATTAGGTGTTCTCGCCTTGATAGGGCGGCCCGACATGGAATAACATACTACACCGTCGGGCACATCATCGCGTGTTCGCTTACCTTTTATAATATCCAGAATATCTTCATCGCCAAGTGAGTTAAAACGTAGTACGTGGGCACGCAGTTTCTCTGTGCTCTCTTCGAACGCTGCCATCTGTTCTTCATCGCCGAGCACGCGTATTACGTTGTCGCGAGCCATGATGCGCAGTTTTGGAAATAGCGAGCGAATCATCTGTAAGTGCCCGTTGCCAACCCCATAGAATATCACGGGGTCAATGTCTTCTAATACGATATGTTTCTCTATCAAAAGCTGAAGTTTTTTAAATTTGGGCACAAAGTTACAAAAATAATTTGTATCTTTGCAACGCAAAAGAAAATTTTTAGATGAAACTAACGAAAAAAAGATATTTAGCAGGTTTTGTGGTGGTGGTTTTGCTACTTGCAGGGGTGCGCGCAGCCTTTCCCGGGGTAGCAAGTTCTAGAATTGCTACTAATACTAGTAATGCTAGTTCTACTAGTTCTACTAATTCTACTAGTCCTGCTAGTTCGGTTAGTATAACTAGCTTCTCCACCCCCCAGCCACACCGCATTTACTCGGTTCCCAGCTTTAAGACCTGTTTCCCTGATACGCAGATGGTTCAACTGCAGGCGGCGATGAAGTGGGGCGTAAAGCGGGTAAAAGATCGCGAAGATGCCGAGAAACGTAAGAACGAACTGGTGTATGTAGGTGCCAATCCTTATTATCACGTTGATCGCCTCTATTCAAGCATTCCTTATTTGGTGCCTCGTGCGGCGGTATTACTGCAGGATATCGGGTCGGCGTTTTTCGATAGCCTCTACGTAAAGGGCGTGCCCCTGCACCGAGTGATTGTTACCAGCGTGCTGCGCTCGGAGGCTGATGTGAAGAAGCTGCGTCGACATAACGGTAATGCTACGGAGAATTCCTGTCATTTGTATGGCACAACCTTCGATATTTGCTACAATCGATACGAAACGGTTGAGAATCCTGATGGTCCGGCACGCCGTGCGGTACGTAACGACTCGCTGAAATATGTACTGTCGGAGGTTTTGCGCGATATGCGTGAACAAGGGCGTTGCTACATCAAATATGAGGTGAAGCAAGGATGTTTCCACATGACAGTGAGATGATTGATAATTGAACATTATAAAACCTAAAAGCTATGAGATTAGACGGAAGAAGAGAAAGTTCGAATGTTGAGGATCGCCGCGGGTTGAGTGGTGGTGCTAAGGCTGGTATCGGTGGTATCGGCGGTATTATACTTATTGCTCTGTTTACATTCCTGCAGGGTGGAAACGTGGGCGATGTGGTGAACAATGTAGTGCAGCAAACGATGCAGGCTCCAACGGAGACTGTGGGTGAGGAGAATTTTACTGAGGAGGAACAGGAGTTGGCTTCAGACTGCAAGAAGATTCTTGCTTCTACAGAAGAAGTGTGGACCAAGGTGTTCCAAGACAACGGCTGGGGCGAGTATCAGTATCCAACGCTGGTGCTGTTTACAAATCAAGTAAACTCGGCTTGTGGCTCGGCTACTGCTGCAGTTGGTCCTTTCTACTGCTCGGGCGACCAGAAACTTTACGTTGACCTTTCGTTCTTCACGCAAATGAAACGTCAGTTAGGCGTTGAGGGTAACACGTTTGCTTATGCCTATGTGATAGCCCATGAAATAGGCCACCACATAGAATATTTGACGGGTACGCTGAACAAGGCGCATCAGGCTATGAATCAGACAGATAAGGTGACGGCGAATCAGATCAGTGTTCGACTGGAACTGTTGGCTGATTACTATGCAGGCGTGTGGGCTCACTATGAGGATGCAATGAACCACTCGATGGAATATGGCGACCTGGAGAAGGGACTTGAATTAGCTAAGGCTATCGGCGACGACTGGTTGCAGAAGAAAGCTCAGGGTCGTGCAACCCCAGAATCGTTTACCCACGGCACGAGTGACCAGCGCAAGCGTTGGTTAAAACGAGGCTTTGAAACAGGTGATATGCGCACCAGCACCTTCGCCGTTCAAAACTATAACGACCTTTAATTACTCGTGATGATAAGGTTCGCCTTTGATGATGGTGCAGGCACGGTAGATCTGCTCGGTGAACACCAGGCGAATCATCTGATGCGAGAACGTCATTTTTGAGAGTGAAATCTGCTCGTTTGCGCGAGCGTAAACAGCAGGAGAAAAACCATACGGTCCGCCTACGACGAATATCAGTCGGCGGGCTGTATTTCTTTTTTGTTCTAACCACTTGGCAAACTCTATGCTACGGAACTCCTTACCATGCTCGTCAAGCAGCACGATGGTATCGCTGGGCTGAATCTGCTTGAGAATCAGATCGCCTTCGGCCTGTTTCTGCTGCTCTTCACTAAGACTCTTTGTGTTTTTTAATTCTGGGATGGTGAATAATTCAAAGGGCATATAGTGACCTATGCGCTCAACATAATCGTTGATGCCGGCTTGGAAGTGTTTGTCGGTGGTCTTGCCAACCAATATCAGTATTGTTTTCATTTTATGCTTTTGTTTGCTATGAAGTCGTCGAATTGGCTTTTGTAGCCATTAAACACGTTGATATCAACATCGCCTGTAATGCCTTTTACGCGGCCATCTGAGCAGAGTTGCCAGAAAGCCAGACGTACATCAGGCTTGTACTCGCCGTATCGGGCAATCCAAACATCGTAGTCGCGCTTGATGTCGGGCACCAAGCCGAAATACTTGTTGATGAACATTTGGTTTATATATAAAATAGGTGAAACACCACAACGGGTTTTGACCATACGGAGCCAAACGCGAATTTGCTGAAACATCTTTTCTGGTCCGCCGGCGGCTGCTATCTGTTTGTCGCTTGGCTCAACATCGAGTACTGGAGGAAGATCGCCCTTCTGGAATCTTGTGTGCTTGAGGAAGTGCTGTGCCTGAGCTGCGCCCGAACTCTTAAGTGAGAAGAAATGGTAGGCTCCGATGGGGATGCGATGCTTGCGTGCCTGGGCATAGTCATCGGCATAATACTTATTGGTGATGCTGATGCCCTCGGTACTTTTGATGAATATGAACGATACTGGGTAATCGGCTTTGCCGTGAACATTCTTATGTGTCTTGCGACCAAGGTAATTGATGCCAAGCTGTTTCCAGTTGATAGGATATTTGTGGCGTCCTTTTCCGTGCTGATAGCGAGCAATGTCGATGCCATAGATGCGCTCAGAGGTGTACTTCATACGCTCACCCCAGAAGCGGTTCTTCTTCCACTCACCAACCTGCAGCCGTGGTTCTTCACCCTCGGGTGTAAACAGTTGTATGCCGAATCCGTCACGTGTGTTGTCAACCCAATGGCCTTCGAAATAGCTGTCATCTGTTACGTAAGCCCCATGGCCGTGGGGGCAGGTACCTGTAAAATCGCCAAGATAGGTACCAAGGGAGTCGATGCGCAATCCGGTCTTGATGGTGTCGGCATCGAAGGTGGCAATAATCGTAAAGCCTGCTGTATCTACAGTCAGAGCCGTACCTTCGTGTATCCGATTGTGCCAAGAGCCTACGTTCCAAACGGTTAGTCGGCGGGCGGGTTCTATCTCAAGCCGCTTGCCGTTGGCAAAGGCGGCTACCATCTCATATCCTTCGTCCATCACATTGTGGCGATCGAAATAATATTTGAATTCATCGTCGAGCCCTGAGGGAAATGTTTCTTTGGGCATGGTATCGTGGTGGACAGGTATTGTTTTTCTAATAGCGGCTTTCAACAGCATGCCTTTGTGGCTGGGTTGGGGCAGAAAGTATGTTGATGCCGACAACAGCAGCAGGGGTGATATAATAGATATTAATACCTTTTTCATTAATTTACTTCTTTTCGGATGCAAAGATACAAAGATTTTTCTTATATTTGCAACCAAAATAACTATAAAATATAATATGTGTATGAAGAATTGATATTGATTTATGCCTATAAAAATAGGAAAATGTGATAAAATGTTAGTTTTTCTAATAAAAAAGTTACAAATTGTTTGTTTGTTCCAATGAAAAAGATTAATTTTGCAGCCGAAATTAAAATTGAGAATAAGTATGAAAAGTCTGAATCTACTTAACGGCCTAATTATTATTCGACTGCATGGGGCAGGCGGAAGTGATAGGGTGTGTATATAGTTCAGCATATAGATACAGAAATTATAAAGAGCCTTTCTCACTTCCGAGTGTGAAGGGCTTTTTTGATGGAATTAACAAACATAAGAACATAACATTTTAAAAAAAGACAAAAAGAGATGAGTGACAGATTGTTTATTTTCGACACAACGCTCCGCGACGGCGAACAGGTGCCCGGATGCCAATTGAACACTGTAGAGAAGATTCAGGTGGCAAAGGCACTTGAGCAGTTGGGAGTAGACGTTATCGAAGCAGGATTTCCTATTTCAAGTCCAGGCGATTTTAACAGTGTGATAGAGATTTCTAAAGCCGTTACGTGGCCTGTTATCTGTGCACTGACACGTGCTGTTGAACGTGATATCGATGTGGCATTCGAAGCGTTGCAGTATGCCAAGCATAAGCGTATTCACACAGGTATCGGCACTAGCGATGAGCACATCCAGTATAAGTTTAATTCAAATCGCGAAGAGATCCTGGAGCGCGCTGTTGCTGCAACAAAATATGCTAAGCGATTTGTTGATGATGTGGAGTTCTACTGTGAGGATGCCGGACGTACTGACAATGAATATCTGGCCCGTGTGGTAGAGGCTGTTATCAAGGCTGGAGCAACCGTTGTGAATATTCCCGATACCACAGGCTACTGCTTGCCACAGGAGTATTTCGAGAAGATTAAATACCTGAAAGAGCATGTTGATAATATCGACCGTGCCATCATTTCTACCCACTGCCACAACGATTTGGGAATGGCAACGGCTAACACCCTGAACGGTGTGCTTGCTGGAGCGCGACAGGTTGAAGTAACTATCAACGGCATAGGTGAGCGTGCAGGAAATACATCGCTTGAGGAAATTGCAATGATACTGAAATGTCACAAGAATATAGAAATAGAGACCAACATCAATACTACCAAGATTTATCCCACCAGCCGAATGGTGTCGAGTTTGATGAATATGCCTGTACAGCCAAATAAGGCTATTGTTGGTCGCAATGCGTTCGCCCATTCAAGTGGTATACATCAGGACGGCGTGCTGAAGAATGTTCATACGTACGAGATTATCGACCCCAAGGATGTGGGTATCGACGACAACAGCATCGTGCTGACAGCACGAAGCGGTAGAGCTGCTTTGAAACATCGTCTGCATGTGAACGGTGTGGACCTCACAGAAGAGAAACTCGACAAAATTTACGAGAAGTTCCTAGTTCTGGCCGACCAGAAGAAGGAAGTTACCGATGCTGATGCACTGATGCTGGCCGGAGCCGATACTGCTGAGACTCACGCTGTAAGACTCGACTTTCTGCAGGTTACTACCGGTAAGGGCGTAAAGAGTGTGGCCTCTATCGGGCTCGATATCAGTGGACAGAAATTTGAGGCTGCTGCCAGTGGAAACGGTCCTGTGGATGCAGCTATCAAGGCTCTGAAGAAGATTATCATGAAGCAGATGACACTGAAGGAGTTCACTATTCAGGCTATCTCGAAAGGTTCTGACGATGTTGGTAAGGTACACATGCAGGTGGAGTACGACGGAAGTCTGTATTACGGATTTGGTGCCAACACTGATATCGTTACCGCCTCGGTTGAAGCATATATTGATTGTATAAACAAATTTAAGAAGGAAGAAGAATGAATACATTATTTGATAAAATATGGGATAAACACGTAGTACAACAGGTAGAAGATGGACCCACTCAGTTGTACATCGATCGCCTGTACTGCCACGAAGTGACATCGCCTCAGGCTTTCGACGGCATGCGTGCCCGCGGACTGAAATGTTTCCGTCCTAAGCAGATTTACTGCATGCCCGACCACAATACGCCAACACACGATCAAGACAAACCTATTGAGGACCCCGTATCGAAGAAGCAGGTGGACACGCTGGCGAAGAATGCTGCCGAGTTCGGACTTACTCACTACGGCATGATGTCGAAGGATAACGGCATCATCCACGTGGTTGGCCCGGAGAAGGGGCTGAGTTTGCCAGGGATGACGATTGTTTGCGGCGATTCGCACACATCAACTCATGGTGCTATGGGGGCTGTAGCTTTCGGTATCGGTACCAGCGAGGTTGAGATGGTGATGGCCTCGCAATGCATTCTGCAGCAGAAACCTAAGTCGATGCGCATATCGATTAACGGTATGCTTGGCAAGGGCGTTACGGCAAAGGATGTTGCACTCTATCTGATGTCGAAACTTACCACCAGCGGTGCTACGGGCTACTTTGTGGAGTATGCCGGTGACGTGGTGAAAGCGCTCTCGATGGAGGGGCGACTGACTCTTTGCAACCTATCAATAGAAATGGGAGCACGTGGCGGTTTTGTGGCTCCCGATGAGACTACTTTTGAATATCTGAAGGGGCGAGAGTTTGCACCTGAAGGCGAAGAGTGGGACAAGGCTGTGGCTTACTGGAAGACGCTGAAAAGCGGCGATGATGCCGTGTTCGACAAGGAGCTAACCTTTGATGCTGTCGATATCGAACCTCGCATCACTTATGGCACTAATCCGGGTATGGGCATCGGTATAACCGAGAACATTCCCGCTAATGCACAACAGGCTAATTCGCCTGAAGCAGGCTTTGAAAAGGCTTTGAACTATATGGGTTTTGAGGCTGGGCAGAAACTGTTGGGTACCAAGGTGGATTATGTGTTCCTTGGGGCTTGTACTAACGGACGTATTGAGGATTTCCGTGCATTCGCATCGATAGTAAAAGGTCGACGCAAAGCAGATGATGTGGTGGCTTGGCTGGTGCCTGGCTCGTGGGCTGTAGACAAGCAGATTCGTGAGGAAGAACTCGACAAGGTGCTTGAGGCGGCTGGGTTTGAAATTCGTCAGCCTGGATGCTCGGCTTGTCTGGCTATGAACGATGATAAGATTCCCGCAGGCAAGCTCAGCGTGAGCACTTCGAACCGTAATTTTGAAGGTCGTCAGGGCCCTGGCGCCCGTACCATTCTGGCATCGCCCCTCGTTGCTGCTGCTGCTGCCGTCACAGGTGTCATCACTGATCCCAGAGAATTTCTATAAATAAAAAGAACAAAAGAACAAATTTAGAATGAAACAGAAATTCAACATCATAACAAGTACTTGTGTGCCACTTCCATTGGAGAATGTTGACACCGACCAGATAATACCAGCTCGATTCCTAAAGGCTACAACCCGTGAGGAGAAATTTTTTGGTGACAATCTGTTTCGCGACTGGCGATACAACGCTGACGGCACACCAAACAAGGACTTTGTGCTTAATAATCCTGACTACTCGGGCTGCATACTCGTGGCAGGTAAGAACTTCGGCTCTGGCTCGTCGCGTGAGCATGCTGCTTGGGCCATTGCAGGCTATGGCTTCCGTGTGGTTATCAGCTCGTTCTTTGCGGATATCCACAAGAACAATGAACTCAATAACTTTGTGCTGCCAGTAGTGGTGAGTGAGGCTTTTCTGGCTGAGCTCTTTGATAGTATTGCAGCCGACCCGAAGATGGAGGTTGAGGTGGATCTGCCGAATCAGACTGTTACCAACAAGGCTACCGGAAGAACCGAACATTTCGACATCAACGGCTACAAGAAACACTGTTTGATGCAGGGACATGATGATATCGACTTCCTGGTGCAGAATAAAAACAAGACAGAAGTATGGGAACAAGCGAACAAGTAAACAAATACCAACGCATACAGCCCTTTGTTGAGATTATGGATTCAACGCTGCGTGATGGCGAACAGACTAGCGGCGTATCGTTTCTCCCTCATGAAAAGCTGATTATAGCCCGTATGTTGCTAAACGATTTGAACGTGGATCGCATCGAAGTGGCATCGGCACGAGTGAGCGAGGGCGAGAAGGATGCGGTAAAGATGATTTGCCGCTATGCCGCCCGTATCGATAAACTGGAAAGGGTAGAGGTGCTGGGTTTTATCGATGGCGGAAAGAGCGTTGACTGGGCTGACGAGTGCGGATGTAAAACGCTAAATCTGCTGGCCAAAGGCTCACTGAAGCACTGCACACACCAGCTGAAGAAGTCGCCAGAGGTGCATATAGAGGATATCGTGCGAGAGGTTAAATATGCACACACCAAGGGAATTACCGTTAATCTGTATCTGGAAGATTGGAGTAACGGCATGAAAGAGTCGCCATCGTATGTATACCAGCTGATGGACGCGCTCTGTGATATTGGTATTCGCCGATTTATGCTGCCCGACACACTGGGCATTATGAATCCGCTTCAGTGTATTGAGTACTTTCGCAAGATGTTGAAGCGATATGCCGATACACATTTCGACTTCCATGCGCATAACGACTACGATCTGGCCGTGTCTAACTCGTTGGCTGCAGTGCTGAGTGGTGCCAAAGGCCTGCACGTAACGGTGAACGGATTGGGCGAGCGCTGTGGCAATGCACCGCTGTCGAGCGTGCAGGTGATTCTGAAAGACCACTTCAATGCCCGCACCAACATACGCGAAGATAAGTTGAATGATATCTCTCGCCTAGTCGAGAGTTACAGCGGCATAGTTGTTGCACCAAATCAGCCCATCATTGGCGATAATGTGTTTACGCAGGTGGCTGGTGTGCATGCCGATGGCGACAAGAAAGATAATCTTTACTGCAACGCCCTGATGCCAGAGCGCTTCGGTCGTCGCCGTGAATATGCGCTGGGCAAGAACAGCGGTAAGGCCAACATTGCCAAGAACCTTGAAAAGTTGGGCCTGGAACTCACACCTGAACAGACACGCCGTGTGACTCAGCGCATTACAGAGCTGGGCGATAAGAAGGAGATTGTAACGCAGGAAGACTTGCCGTTCATTGTGAGCGACGTGTTGAAACACGATGCGCCGGAAGACAAGGTGAAACTGGTAAGTTACGTGGTATCAACGGCTTACGGACTGAAACCCGGTGCCAACGTCAAGGTGGAGATTAACGGTAAGGAGTATCAGGCCTCGGCTACGGGTGATGGACAGTACGACGCCTTTGTGAAGTCGCTGCGATACATCTACAAAAAATATCTTGATCGCACGTTCCCCATCCTGCAGAACTACGCTGTTACCATCCCTCCAGGCGGACGCACCGATGCTCTTGTACAGACTGTGATTACCTGGAACGACAACGGCAAGATACTGCGCACTCGTGGATTGGATGCCGACCAGACCGAAGCTGCCATCAAGGCAACCTTCAAGATGCTGAACATTATTGAAAACGAAAAAATAAACGAAATATGAAACTGAATATTGCAATTTTAGAGGGCGACGGAATTGGCCCAGAGATAATGAAACAAGGTGTGGCTGTACTTGATGCTGTAGCAGCAAAATTCGGTCACGAGTTTACTTACACTCCCGCCATCTGCGGCGCTCATGCCATCGAGGAGGTGGGCGATCCTTACCCTGATGCTACCCATGAAGTGTGTATGCAGGCCGATGCCGTGCTGTTTGCAGCTGTTGGCTCGCTGAAGTTCGATAATGATCCTACCGCCAAAGTACGTCCAGAAACCGGACTGCTGGCCATGCGCAAGAAATTGGGACTTTTCGCTAACGTTCGCCCCGTGGCTACCTTTGATTGTCTGCTTCACAAATCACCACTCAAAGAGGATTTGCTGCGTGGAGCCGATTTTGTTGTCATCCGAGAGCTTACCGGAGGTATGTATTTTGGTGCGAAATATCAGGACAATGATAAGGCCTATGATACCAATATCTATACCCGTCCTGAAATTGAAAGAATTCTTAAAGTAGCTTTCGAAATGGCGATGACTCGTAAGAAGCATCTTACTGTTGTTGACAAGGCCAACGTTCTGGCATCAAGTCGCCTATGGCGCCAGATTGCCAAAGAGATGGAATCACAGTATCCAGAAGTCACTACCGACTATATGTTCATTGACAACGCCTCGATGCGCGTGCTCACCGAACCTACATTCTTTGATGTCATCGTGACCGAAAATACCTTTGGCGATATCCTGACCGACGAGACGAGTTGTATCACCGGTTCGATGGGGTTGCAACCATCATCATCGCTGGGCGAGCACACACCACTTTTTGAACCCGTTCATGGTTCTTGGCCACAGGCTGCAGGACAGAATTTGGCTAACCCTATAGCACAAATCCTTTCGGCTGCCATGCTGCTTGAGCACTTCGGACTGAATGCAGAGGGTGCTCTTATTCGCAAGGCTGTTACAGAATCGCTTGATGCCAACGTACGCACTCCGGAGATTCAGGTTGAAGGTGGCGATAAATATGGAACGCGCGAGGTCGGTGAATGGATTGTAAACTACATTAAGAATGCGTAATAAAAATATTAAAGTATTTCTGGTTGTACTTACAGTACTGGTTTCTTTGGCCGAATCGGCCAGCGCACAGACTGGTAAGCAATGGCGTGATTCTATTTCTGTGCTTATTGAGCAGATTAATCATCATCCGAACAGTGTCGAACTCCGTTTGAAGAAGGCCGAGGCCAATATTAATCTGTCGCAGTACGACTATGCGGCTGATGAATATAGTAAGGTTCTGAAGCTTGATGAGCACAATCTGGCGGCCCTTTATTTTCGTGCCTACTGCTACACCCAGCTGCGTCAGTATAGCATGGCACGTGCCGATTATGATGCCTTTCTGGCTATTCAGCCGGAGCATCTGGAGGCACATCTTGGCTTAGCGCGCGTTTTACAGCTGCTGAACCGTAGTACAGACGCCATAGACGAGTTGAATCGTTGTGTGCAGATGTTCCCAGATAGTGCCGATGCTTACGCAGCCCGTGCGGCCTACGAAACACAGCTAAAACAGTATGATGCTGCCCTTTACGACTGGGATGAGGCACTGCGATTGCGCCCGAATGATGCATCGCTTACAGTTTCGAAGGTGGATATTCTGCTTAATTTGGGACGCTTCCGTGAGGCTCGTGAGGCTTTGGATAGGGCCGTAAAGCATGGAACTGCTCGTGCCGCGCTCCGAGAATGGTACGACAAGTGTAGATAAAAAAGAACTTCACATTTTTTGCGCTCACACGAGAGAAATTTAATTCTCACGTGTGGGCTCTGCGGCGGAATTCGGAACAGGTGATGGCGGTGGCGATGGCTACATTCAGACTGTCGGCCGTATCACCTTTGTGGAAATCGGGAATCAATAGTTTTTTACTTACTCTTTTGCGAACTGCATCAGAAATGCCGTTGCCCTCATTGCCCATCACAATAAGTCCGTGAGGGGTGAGTTGTTGTGTGTAGATATTGTCGCCATCAAGGAAGGTGCCGTAGATGGGATAATCAGGTGGAATTTGGTTGAACAGCGTGTCGGGTTCGATATAAATGATCTTTACGCGAGCAATAGAGCCCATGGTGGCCTGAACAACCTTTGGATTCCAAGCATCAACCGTTCCTGTGCTGCAGTAGATGGTATCGATACCAAACCAATCGGCGATGCGGATAATAGTGCCTAAATTACCTGGGTCCTGAATGTTGTCCAATAAAAGGGATAAAGAGGATAGGTGTTGGGCGATGGGGGATGATGGATCGTAATTGGGGATGGGGAACAGAGCAAGAACTTGCTGAGGGTGCTGCTGGAGCGATACACGTGCGAGCTCATCGGGGGTAACCTCGATGGCGCTAACCGTAGGGTTGCATGATATCCACTCGTTGGTGGCAAAAAGTTGGGTGGGACGGAAGCCTGCTGCAAGCAAATCGCCTACCACCTTATGACCTTCGGCAATGAAAAGGTTTTCTGCCTTACGGAACTTTTTCTGTTCCAACTGTCGTACGAATTTTATTTGATTTTTACTTATCATTCTCGAAAAAAGCTATAATTCCGCTACAAAAGTACTAAAAAATAAGCACGAAATACACTGATTACACGGAATTTTTTTAATTTTGCAGCACAAATGGACAAAAAACTCGCGAATAATATATTAATATCGGTGGCGGTAATAACGTTTTGCGGCTGCTCGGCTACGCGTGATATTCCTGAAGGAAGCTACATGCTTGACAAGGTGAGGGTGGTGGCTGATGGAAAATATCGCGACGTAAATACCAGTCAGTTGAAGAACTACGTGCGACAGAAAGGTAATGCAAGATGGTTCTCGGCTGTAAAGCTGCCTCTTGGCGTTTATGCTATGGCGGGGCGCGACAGCAGTTGGATAAATCGTACGCTGCGACAGATGGGCGAGGCTCCTGTGATTTACGATTCGGTGCAGGCTGAGATGACTTGCAAGGACCTGCAACAGGCGCTGCAGAATAAGGGATATCTTGATGCTCAAGTAGAACTGTATATAGACCACAAGAAGCCTAAAAAGCTTGATGCAGTTTATGTGCTGCATCCTGGTAAGGCTTATTTTTTGCGCGGGTTGGACTATGAGATAGAAGACACCACTGTGGCACGTTTGTTGAACAAGCGGCAGAGTCTGCTGCATCAGGGAATGCAGTTTAGTGTAGAAGCGTTGCAACAGGAGCGCAACCAGATAACACAACTGCTTCAGGACAATGGTTATTATCGTTTCCACAAAGAATTCATAACCTATAATGCGCGTAAAGATAAGGAACAGTTGGGTGTAGATTTGAAACTGCATCTTGCTAAACAGCATAAGGCATACACCATCAGTCAGGTAAACTGCGAGGGTGCCGACGATGACGGAAAAATGCATTTGCGCCAGAAGGTGCTGGACGAGAATACATTTGTAGAAGCAGGCAAGCTTTACAGCGTTTCCGATCTGCAGAAAACATACAATCACTTTGGACGACTGGGGGCTGTGAGGTATACCAATATAGCCTTTGAACAACGTCCAGACACCACGCTGTTAGACGCTAATATACAAATACTTACAAACAAACCTTCGACTATTAGTTTTCAGCCGGAAGGTACAAATACTGCGGGTGATTTTGGTGCCGCAGCATCGCTGACGTATCAGAACCGTAATCTGTTTCGCGGCTCTGAGACATTCAGCTTGCAGCTACGTGGTGCCTACGAGGCTATCAAGGGTTTAGAGGGTTATAGCAATCAGAATTTTGTGGAATACAGTGTTGAATCGAGACTGAGTTTTCCTCGATTCATTATGCCGTTCTTGAGTCGTGACTTCCGTCGCCGTACGCTTGCAACAAGTGATGTGAATTTGATTTATGACTCGCAAGATCGTCCAGAATTCCACCGTCGAGTGCTTACCGCAGGATGGAGTTATCAATGGCGACAGCCGAATCGTCATGACAATTTCCGTTTCGATCTGCTGAACTTGAACTATGTGTTTATGCCTTGGATAAGCGAGACTTTCAAGAAGGAGTATCTGGATGATGAAACAAACCAGAACGTGATTCTGCGCTATAACTACGAAGACATATTTATTATGCGTACAGGATTCGGCTATGCCTACAACAACGGGCACGTTGCGTTGAGAACCAGTGTGGAGACGGCAGGAAACCTGTTTGGTGCATTCTCAAAATTGTTTGGTGGAAACAAGAACGATCTTGGGCAGTACAAGTTGTTTAACATCGCCTACGCCCAATATGTGAAGGGTGATTTTGACTATACGCAGGAGCTGATGAAAGGTGCTAACGATCAGTTGGTGTTCCATATTGGTTTGGGGTTGGCTTATCCCTATGGTAATTCGAAGGTGCTGCCGTTTGAAAAACGCTACTTCAGCGGCGGTGCCAACAGCGTACGCGGATGGAGTGTTCGCAGTCTGGGACCGGGCAGTTACAAGGATAAAGACGGACGTATAAACTTTATTACGCAAACTGGTGATATAAAACTCGATTTGAATGTTGAATATCGTACTCATCTGTTTTGGAAGTTTAATGGAGCTGCTTTTGTTGATGCTGGCAATATTTGGACATTCAGAGAGTATGAAGGCCAGGAGGGGGGACAGTTTAAGTTTAACAGACTGTTGAACGATCTTGCTGTGAGCTACGGACTGGGACTGAGGTTGAATTTTGATTATTTTATTTTACGTTTTGATCTTGGTATGAAGGCTGTTAATCCTGCTTACGAAATAGAATCAGACGACCATTATCCGCTGATACATCCGAAACTGAGCAGAGATTTAGCCTTTCACTTCGCGGTAGGTATGCCATTCTAAAGTTATAAATAATGTGAAAAGCCGCTGCTTTTCGCATTATTTTTAGTACCTTTGCACGAAAATTATGAATTAAAGATGTTGAAATTTATATCGTTTGGAAGCGGTAGCAGCGGAAATTGCTATTATCTGGGTACTGCGACAGACGGGCTGATTATAGATATTGGAATAGGAATACGCACACTTAAAAAATATTGCAGAGAGTATGGTATTCAGTTGAATTCCGTCAAGCGTATCTTGATTACTCATGATCACGCTGATCACATCAAAAGTGTGGGAGCCCTGAGTCACGACATGAATCTCCCCGTTTATGCCACGCGCAAGGTGCACGAGGGTATAGACCAGAACTATTGTGTTGCCCGTAAGGTATCTGCCGACCATAAAAAAGAGATAGAACTGGGTGCCGAAATACAGCTTGGCGATTTTAAAGTACGCCCGTTTGCTGTGCCTCATGATGCAAGCGAGAACGTAGGTTATGAGCTTGAGGTTGAGGGACTTACCTTTGTTGTGATTACTGACGTGGGGCATATTACCGACGAGATTAAGCAGGTAATTAGTCGTGCCAACTATCTGGTGATAGAGGCTAATCACGACATAGAGATGCTGAAAACAGGTCCTTATCCTGAATATCTGAAACAACGCATCACAAGTGGCAACGGCCATCTGAGCAACGTAGCTTGTGGCGAGGCGCTGGTTGAGAATATGACTGAGGAACTAAAGCATGTCTGGCTGTGCCATTTGAGCGAAGAGAACAATCACCCTGAACTGGCCCGCAAAACAGTAGAGCAGATCCTGCGCAGTCATGGAGTAATACCAGGCAAGGATATAGAGCTGGAAGTTCTGAAGCGTAAAACGCCAACTGGGGTTTATGAACTAAAATAAATCCATGTAATTCGTATCGCTCGGCTATGCCGCTTTTACAAAGGCGGAACGCCGACTAAAAGAATCCGTAGGAGATATAAAAGTATGAAGGAAGTAGTTGTTAAGGACCAAGATTTGCAGAAGGCTGCAATGGAAGGAATGGACGAGTTCATCGACGTGTTTGTAAAAGCTATCTACGATGCTATCGGTGGAGAGCTTACTGCCGAGAATATGCAGGAGCTAAATGCCGACCAGCTTACACTGTTGGCGTGGAAGATTCTGCACGACGAGGTGATGGATGGTGGATTTGTACAGCTTATCTATAACGGTTACGGTCCATTCATATTCAAGAATCCGTTGGCAAAGGTGTTGCGCTTGTGGGAAATGCGCGCCCCATCGAAATTGATTTACGATGCGCACACACTATGGTTGAAATACCGCGATGAGATTGAGTCGGAAAAGAGTGATGAAGACTTTATGGCTATGTTTGAGCAATATCCAGAGTTTGAGGATTTGGATGATCAGTTTATCGAGAACGAAGAGGAATGGACCGACGACATTGCTCACTATATAGATGACCATTTGGAGAACTTCGCCAGAATTGAAGATTAAGAGATGAATAAGACAGAGGAACAGTTAAGGAAAAAGAGTCCGATACAGATAAAAAACAAGAAGGCCTCGTTTGAGTACTTCTTTATTGAAACCTACACGGCTGGTATCGTGCTTACGGGTACAGAGATTAAGAGTATCCGTTTGGGTAAGGCGAGTCTGGTTGACACATATTGCGTGGTGATTAATGGCGAGCTATGGGTGAAGGGAATGAATATCAGCCCTTATTTCTACGGCTCGTACAACAATCACGAATCAAAGCGCGACCGCAAACTGCTGCTCACAAAGAAAGAGATTCGTGCATTGGAAAGTGCCACCAAACAAACAGGATATACCATTGTGCCAACGTTGGTTTTTATCGACGATAAAGGGCGTGCAAAGGTGGATGTGGCACTGTGTAAGGGTAAAAAGGAGTTTGACAAACGTCAAACACTCAAGGAGAAAGAAGACCGTCGCGAAATGGATCGCGCAATGAAGGTCTGGAAGTGAGATATAGATAATTTGAAAGGTGAAGAAGCTAGACGAAATCATAAACGACCGTGTTCTCATTTTGGATGGTGCTATGGGTACCATGTTGGGAGCAGTATTGGGTAAGGTTGGTAACAGCGATGAACTGAACCTTACGCGCCCAGAAATAGTACGCGATATTTATCGTAAATATCTGGATGCTGGAGCCGATATCATATCTACAAACACGTTTAATGGTCAGCGCATTTCGCAGGCCGACTATAATCTGGAAGATAAAGCATGGGATATGTGCTTCTGCGCAGCAAAGATGGCCCGTGAGGAAGCCGACAAATACAGCACAGACGAGAAACCAAGGTTTGTGGCAGGATCGATGGGACCTACCAATAAAACCCTTTCTATGTCGCCTGATGTAAGCAATCCTGCGCTCCGAGATATAACATACGACGAATTGCTGGATGCCTATATGGAACAGGCCGACGCACTGATGGAAGGTGGCGTTGACGCAGTGCTGATAGAGACCATTTTCGACTCGCTTAACGCCAAATGCGCCATCGATGCTTGTATGCGAGTGATGGATAAGCGCCAGAAACAGATACCCATCATGGTGTCGGTAACGGTGAGCGATCTGGCAGGTAGAACATTATCCGGTCAGACGCTTGATGCCTTCCTGGCGAGCATAAGCACTTATCCGATTTTCTCTATTGGACTGAACTGCTCTTTTGGTGCCACGCAGATGAAACCCTTTATCCGCGAGTTGGCCCAGAAAGCACCTTATTATATAAGTTGTCATCCAAACGCCGGACTGCCCAATGCACTTGGACTGTATGATGAGACAGCCGAGAGTATGGCGCCGAAGATGGGCGAACTGGTAGACGAAAGGATAGTGAACATTATTGGTGGATGCTGCGGTACTACCGATGAGTTTATCCGCTTGTATGGTCCGCTGGTTGTGGGTAAGAAGCCCCATGTTCCAGCTGCCAAACCATCAACCATGTGGCTATCGGGCTTGGAACTGCTGGCTCCACTTGCCAACACATTCACCAACGTTGGTGAGCGATGCAACGTGGCTGGTTCGCGCAAGTTTCTCCGACTGATTAAGGAGAAGAAATACGGTGAGGCCTTATCCATCGCCCGTAAGCAGGTGAGCGATGGTGCTTTGGTAATCGACGTGAATATGGACGACGGACTGCTGGATGCCAAACAGGAAATGATTACATTCCTGAACATGATAGCCGCAGAACCCGATATAGCCAAGGTTCCCGTGATGATCGACTCGAGTAACTGGGAGGTGATTCAGGCCGGCCTAAAGTGTGTTCAAGGAAAAAGTATTGTTAACTCAATCTCGCTGAAAGAGGGCGAACAGAAGTTCATTGAGCATGCAGAGGATGTGAAAAGATACGGAGCTGCTGTGG
Source organism: uncultured Prevotella sp. (assembly GCA_900315765.1). Lineage (GTDB taxonomy): Bacteria > Bacteroidota > Bacteroidia > Bacteroidales > Bacteroidaceae > Prevotella. The sequence goes on from ONAK01000005.1 coordinate 44,452, forward strand.
TAGTGATGTGCTTTGACGAAGAAGGTCAGGCTACAACCTACGAACGCCGAATTGAGATAGCCCAACGAGCATACAAGATACTGACAGAAAAGGTGGGAATGAACCCGCTGGACATTATTTTCGACCCCAATGTGCTGGCTATTGCCACAGGTATGGAAGAGCACGATGCTTATGCGCTCGATTTTATTCGTGCCACAGAGTGGATACACAATCATCTGCCTGGAGCGCACGTTAGCGGAGGTGTGAGTAATCTGAGTTTCTCTTTCCGCGGAAACAACTATATTCGCGAGGCGATGCATGCTGTATTCTTGTATCATGCCATTAAGGTTGGTATGGACTTTGGTATTGTAAACCCCTCAACTAAAGTTACTTATGCAGATATTCCTGCAGAAGAACTTGAGATAATAGAGGACGTTGTACTGAATCGCCGTAAGGGTGCATCCGAAGATCTGATTGAGTTAGCTGGAAAGATTCTGGCAGAGGAACTGGCGAGGAAAGAAGCAGGAGTTTCGGCTGACTCGACTACTGCTGCCGAAGAGGATAGAAGCAAAAGACCTGTAGAAGACAGGTTGGCTGAAGCACTTGTTAAAGGCGATGGGCAATACCTGGAAGATGACTTGAAGGAAGCTTTGGGCAATTTTCCGCATGCGGTAGAAATCATCGAAGGACCATTGATGGCAGGAATGAATAAAGTGGGTACACTGTTTGGTGAAGGAAAGATGTTCCTGCCGCAAGTGGTAAAGACTGCCCGCACCATGAAACAGGCCGTTGACATATTGCAGCCATACATCGAGGCCGAGAAAACCGAGAGTACCACATCAGCAGGAAAAGTGCTGTTAGCCACTGTAAAAGGCGATGTTCACGATATAGGTAAGAACATTGTGAGTGTGGTTATGGCTTGTAACGGCTACGAGGTGATAGATATGGGTGTGATGGTGCCAGCAGATCAGATTGTGCGCAAGGCCAAAGAGGAAAATGTTGACATGATAGGCTTGAGCGGTCTGATAACACCGAGTCTGGAAGAAATGGTAAACGTGGCTGAGGAACTGAAGAAAGCTGGCCTGAATTTGCCAATTATGATAGGCGGAGCCACAACGAGCGAACTGCATGTGGCGCTGAAGATAGCCCCCGTTTACGGCGGTCCAGTGGTGTGGATGAAGGATGCGTCGCAGAATGCACTCGTGGCTCAGAAACTGATGACCGACAAGGAGGCCGTAGAACACGAACTCGATAAGAAATACCACAATCTACGCGAGGAATATCAACAGGAACAGGCACAGATAGTGTCGCTGGAAGAAGCAAGAAAGAACAAACCGAAATATGAAGAATAAACTGATTTTGATGGCCATCGCTGCTATGATGGCAATGACTGTGAATGCTCAGAAGCGAGAGATGCGCGGAGCTTGGATACAGTGCGTGAACGGACAGTTCCAGAACCTTGGAACAAAGAAGATGCAGGAAACACTGAACTATCAGCTTGATGAGTTGCAGAAGGACGGTGTGAATGTGATTATGTTTCAGGTGCGCCCTGAGTGTGATGCACTCTACGAGAGTAAGATTGAGCCTTGGAGCCGTTTTCTTACAGGTGTGCAGGGAAAGGCCCCCAATCCTTACTGGGATCCGCTGCAGTGGATGATTGACCAATGCCACAAGCGAGGTATGGAGCTGCATGCATGGATCAATCCTTTCCGTGCTAAAACCAAAGGAACTAAAGCGTTGGCAAAGAGTCATGTGGCCATACGTAAGCCTTCAAATTGTTTTGCTTACGACGAGTTGTTTATTCTGAATCCCGGAATAGAGGAAAACCGCGACTATATCTGTGAGGTTGCCAAGGATATCGTGAGCCGCTATGATGTTGACGGCATACATATGGACGATTATTTCTATCCATATCCCGTTAAGGGTCAGACGATTCCTGATGACGAGCTATTCCACGATCACTCTAATGGTATCAAGGATCAGAACGACTGGCGCCGCTATAACGTAAATCTGTTTATCGAGCAGTTCTACAAGGAGATTCACTCAGTAAAACCTTGGGTGAAGGTTGGTATTTCGCCATTCGGTATCTACCGTAATAAGAAAAGCTCTCCTGCGGGAAGCGATACTAATGGCACTCAGAACTACGACGATCTCTATGCCGATATTCTGTTGTGGGTAAACAACGGTTGGATGGATTATTGTGTGCCACAACTGTATTGGGAGATTGGTAACAAGGCTGCCGATTACGCCACATTGATAAAATGGTGGAGTCAGCACGCAGCAGAACGCCCATTGGTAATTGGTGAAGATGTGGAGCGCACCGTAAAATATGCCGACCCACAGAATGCCAACCGTCATCAGCTGGCTGCAAAGATGAATCTGCATAAAGCCTATCCAGCCGTGAAGGGAACTGTTCTGTGGTATGCTAAGGCAGCTGTTGACAATGTAGGCAACTATGGTACATCGCTGCGCGAGGTGTATTGGAAGAATCCTTCGCTGCAGCCCGATATGAGTTTTATCAGCAGTAAGGCTCCAAAGAAGGTAAAGAAGCTGGCTCCAATCTGGACTGAAGACGGGTATATTCTCTTTTGGACACCATCTAACGGTAAGAAGTGGGATACACAATCGGTGAAATATGTGGTTTACCGCTTTGCCAAAGGCGAGAAGGTGAATATTGATGATGCGTCGAAGATTGTGGCAATAACAGACCAGTTCTTCTACAAACTTCCTTATGAGGACGGAAAAGAGAAGTACACTTACGTGGTGACAGCTCTGAACCGCATTCAGAACGAAAGCAAGCCAGCCAAGAAATCGGTAAAGTTGTAACAATATCCTACGGAGATATAAAAAATGAAAGGAATTTTAGGAGCTGTTGTTGTAATGGTGCTGTTATCTGCTTGTGGCGGTAGGAGCATGAGTGCTGAGGAGATGCAGCGCAAGCTGGACAGTATTCAGAAGATAGAAGTAGCTGAGCGTTTAGCTGCTCAGGGTATAAACCTTGAGGAGTCCGACAATCCGCTGAAACAATTCTACGACAGCTTGGCATTATTGCCACTTCCTATCACCTATACCGATGAGTTTGTGAGATACCTGCCTAATTTCTTGCCTGTACCTCAAGATATCGCAAAAGCTTTAGATTTAGAGGGAAATGGCAAACAGAAAGCTATCCAGCTTACAGAATCACTTGGCGCACGCCTGATGATTCTGGCTGCCGATGAGGGGGTAGAAGAAGATGAAGAAGGAAATGAAGGCGAAGTGCGCTATTCGCTCTGGCTTTATTCGCTCGGCGAAGATTATCTGCCGGTAGATAAGATATGTCTGTATGCTATTGATGACGAAAGCGATTTCGACCTATACGATGAGGATGATATCATGCAGTACTTCACCATCACCAGCGACTACGAGATACACTTGATGGACTACTCGAAAGAGAAGCACAAAACACGTACAGAGGAGGTTTACACGCTTGATGCGTCGCGAAACTTCCTGTTGCAGAAAAGTGAAGAAATTGATGATTAATCCTCGAAGAGTTTCTTAAAGAAATCGTCGAGATCCTTGTCAAGTCCCTGCATCAGATCGGGATCAATGATGACAGTCTCGTCGTCTACGAGATAAAGTTCGGCTACAGGTTCTTTCTCATCGTTCTCGAGAACAAATGAGAATGGCTTGAGGATTGACATGTTTTCTACTGTGTCCTTCATTTTGTCGAGACACTTGCGGAAAATGCTTGGAATTTCGTCGAAGAAGTTGTCGTCCGTGTTGTCGATCCAGTCTTCGATGATGCAACGGTTAATCTCCTCGTCGTTATCGTCGAAAGCCATCAGCTCGCCCGTATCCTGAGTAACTCTAAAGTGGATATCGGTCATAACGTTAGCTTCCTCAGAAGGAGGAAATTTGTCGGCTATCTTGCGGATTGCACGCTCGATTTGCTGGAATGTCAGTTCGGTTGTATTCATCTTCATTTTGTTATTAATCCGCTACAAAAGTATAAAAAATCTTTTGTAATTGCAAACTAATACGATTATTTTTGCTAAAAATCCGCTTTTTCGCTTGTTTTATTAGTGAGTTTTTCGTACCTTTGCAGAGTGTAAAGTGTACTTGGCAATTTAATGAGTAATAAGATATCGCATTCGGGAGTAATACAAAGTATTAAGGATGGCTGCATCAAGGTGCAGATTGTCCAGACATCGGCTTGCGCTGCGTGCAAAGTAGCAAGTCATTGTATGGCTGCCGAATCGAAAGTTAAGATAGTAGATGTGTTGCGAAAGGATACTAATGGCTTTGAGGTAGGGCAGCAGGTTGTGGTTTGGGCGTCAAAGGATGTTGCCAATCAGGCATTGCTGTTGGGCTTTGGGGTTCCTTTCCTGCTTTTAGTCTGCGTGCTGATGATAGCTCTGAGGCTGTCTGGTAATGAGGGCGTTGCTGCATTGTCGGCCTTAGCTTCGTTGCTGCCATATTATGTAGCATTGTGGCTGATGCGAGACAAGATTCAGCAGCGCATATCTTTTAATCTGGAGAGTTAATAAATTTTTCTAACTGAAACAAATACAGATAATTATGGATTATATATTGATTGCAGTAATCGTACTTGGAGCCATTGGCTTGATAGCGGCCATCGTGCTCTTTGCAGCCTCCAAGAAGTTTGCTGTTTATGAGGATCCGCGTATTGCTCAGGTGAGCGAACTGCTGCCTGGAGCCAATTGTGGTGGATGCGGATACCCTGGTTGTAGTGGTATGGCCGATGCCCTTGTGAAAGGTGCTGATGCCGGAAGCCTTGACGGACTGATGTGTCCGGTTGGTGGAGCTGAAACTATGGGTAAGGTGGCCGACCTGTTGGGAATGGCTATTGCTAATAGCGAGCCAATGGTGGCCGTAGTAAGATGTAACGGAACATGTGAGCATCGTGCCAAGGTAGCAGAGTATGCCGGACTTCGCACTTGTGCAGCCATGCATGCTTGTGGTGCTGGTGAGACCCTCTGCGGCTACGGCTGTTTGGGCTGTGGCGATTGTGTTGCAGCATGCCAGTTTGGTGCTATCAGCGTGAATCCCGAAACAGGAATACCTGAGGTTGATGACGATAAGTGTACATCGTGCGGTGCTTGCGTAAAGGCTTGTCCACGCGGCATTATCGAACTCCGCAAGAAAGGTCCGAAGAACAGAAGGGTATTCGTATCGTGTGTGAATAAGGATAAAGGTCCTGCTGCTATGAAGGCATGCGCTGTGAGCTGTATTGGATGCGGAAAGTGCGAAAAGGAATGTCCGTTTGGCGCCATCACCGTTGAGAACAATGTGGCTTACATCGACCATCAGAAGTGCCGCTTGTGTCGCAAGTGTGTAGCCGTTTGCCCCAAGAAGGCTATTGTAGCGGTTAATTTCCCACAACCTAAAAAAGAGGAGGCAACAGCATGAAGATAAAGACATTTAGCATGGGTGGTATTCACCCCAGAGAAAACAAACTGACCCATGAGGTACCTACTATTGTGGCTGAGTTGCCCAAGCAGGCCATCTTCCCGTTGAGTCAGCATATCGGTGCTCCAGCCAACCCCGTCGTTAAGAAAGGCGACAAGGTGAAAGTGGGCACCATGATAGCCGAGCCCGGCGGATTTGTATCGGCTCCTATTTATTCTTCGGTTAGCGGAACCGTATTTAAGGTTGACACCGCCATTGATGCCACAGGCTATCGTAAGCCGGCCATCATCATCAACGTAGAAGGTGATGAGTGGGAAGAGAGTATCGACCGCAGTAATAAGCTGGAACTTGTTGCCGATCATCATGAGCTTACATCCGAGGAGATTGTAGATCGTATCAAGAACGCAGGAGTAGTTGGTATGGGTGGAGCTTGTTTCCCTACATTCATAAAGCTCACACCTCCGCCAACAGCAAAGGCCGAATGTGTGATTATCAATGCCGTAGAATGCGAGCCTTATATTACAGCCGACTATCGCCTGATGATGGAACGCCCTGATGAAATACTTGTAGGTTTGGAACTGCTGATGATTGCTGCTAAGGTTACTAAAGGCTATATTGGCATTGAAACCAACAAGCCTGCAGCTATCGAACTGCTCACAAAGAAATGCGCCGAGAAGTTCAGCGATCGCTACTATCAGGTTGAAGTTGTTCCTCTTAAGCAGCGCTATCCTCAGGGCGGAGAGAAGCAGCTTGTTGATGCTGTTATCCACCGTCAGGTTCCTGCGCCACCAGCTATCCCAGTGAATGTCGGAGCCATTGTGCAGAATGTGGGTACAGCCTTTGCCGTTTACGAGGCTGTGATGAAGAATAAACCGCTGTTTGAGCGATACACCACCGTTACAGGAAAGAAACTTGCCAACCCAGGTAACTTCCAGGTGCGAATGGGCACCCCGATGAAGGACCTTATCAATGCCTGTGGCGGTATGCCCGAGGGCGACAATAAACTGCTGGCAGGAGGACCAATGATGGGTAAGGCGCTGACATCGGATGAGGTGCCTATCTGTAAGGGTACAAACTCGGTGACAATCATCAGCGATGAAGCTGCCCGCCGAAGAGAGCCGCAGCCTTGTATCCGCTGTGCCAAGTGTGTTGGTGTTTGTCCGATGGGGCTGGAGCCTTATTTGTTGGCAAAACTGTCAGAGGTAAAGAATTGGGAGCGCGCTGAGAGCGAGGATATCACCAGTTGTATTGAGTGCGGATCGTGTCATTACACTTGTCCGGCTCATCGTCCGCTGCTCGACAACATCCGTCAGGGCAAATCAACTGTTATGGGTATCATTCGCGCCCGCTCTGCAAAAAAATAATGTTTAATCTTTAATGTTTAACGTTTAATGTCTAAGTTAATAGTTTCATTATCGCCACACGTCCATAGCCGCGATTCAGTAGAGCGCAACATGTATGGAGTCATCATCGCTTTGATGCCTGCGCTGCTTGCTTCGTTCTATTTCTTCGGTTTGGGTTCGTTTATTGTAACTACTACCAGCGTGGCATCATGCTGTTTATTTGAGTGGGTTATCTCGAAATATATACTGAAGAGGAAAGAGAATACCTTGCACGACGGATCGGCCATTATTACCGGTCTGCTCTTGGCGTTCAACCTGCCTTCAAATCTGCCCATCTGGATTGTCCTGATAGGTGCATTGTTTGCTATCGGTGTAGCCAAAATGACGTTTGGTGGTCTGGGCAATAACCTGTTTAATCCCGCGCTGGTAGGTCGTGCCGCTCTGTTGGTTGCGTTCCCAGCTCAGATGACTACTTGGCCTAAGATAGGGCAGTGGGACGCTTATCTCGATGCAGAAACAGGAGCCACACCGCTTTCTATCATCAGTTCGGCTATCAGAACGGGCGATGTGTCGATGCTTGATCAGCTGCCATCATCGATAGAGCTGTTCTTGGGTTCAACCTCGGGTGGTGCTGGAGCAATGGGAGAAATTAGCGGATTGGCCCTGTTGTTTGGTTTGGCATTTATGCTTTATAACCGCATTATCACTTGGCACATCCCAGTGTCTATTCTGGGTACGGTGTTCGTGTTCTCGGGATTGTTGCATTTGTCAGATCCTGTTTACCCTGATCCTATCTCGGTATTGTTTACTGGAGGTTTGATGCTGGGTGCCATTTTCATGGCTACTGATTATGTTACCAGTCCTATGACGCCAAAGGGTCAGATTATTTATGGTGTCGCCATCGGATTCCTTACCTTAGTAATCCGTAACTGGGGTGCTTATCCTGAGGGCGTATCGTTCGCTATTCTCATTATGAATGCGTTCACTCCGCTTATTAATAATTATGTGAAACCAAAGAGATTCGGGGAGGTTGCAAAATGAAGAAGTTAGAATCATCTTTACTGAATATGGTGCTGGTACTTACATCGGTAGCAGTTATCATGGGTGGTATACTTGCATTTGTAAACCATCTTACCGAGGGCCCGATTGCCGAGCAGAAAGCAAAGGTGCTGGCCGATGGTATCAAGGCGGTTCTGGTGTGCGATAACCTTACTGTTACAGCCACCGATACCGTCAGACAGCGAGATGCAAAAGGCAAAGAGGCCATTTACATCGTCTATCAGACTCAGGATGCCAAAGGCAATAAACTTGGTGCTGCCGTAGAAAGCACTACAGGCGGATTCGGTGGCGATCTTAAGGTGCTGGTAGGTTTCAATCCTGAGGGAAAAATCCTTGGTTACACACTGCTTGAGCACGCCGAAACCCCAGGCTTGGGAGCCAAAGCCGACAAGTGGTTTCAGAAAGGCGAAAAGGGCGACATTATCGGTAAGTCGCCAGCCACTCCTCTCACCGTATCGAAGGATGGCGGACAGATTGATGCTATCACAGCATCTACCATCACAAGCCGCGCATTCCTGCTTGCTGTAAACAATGCTTATAACGCTTACAAGGGTGCATTGGAAACCGATGCACACACAGGAGCAACACCACAAATAAAGAAGTAATTTTGGATTATGAATTATATAAGCATCATCAAGAATGGCATCATCAAGGAGAACCCTACGTTCGTCCTGATGCTGGGTATGTGTCCCACGCTGGCCACAACCACATCCGCACTTAATGGTATGTCGATGGGACTTGCCACTATGGCGGTTCTTATCTGTACTAATTTTGTTATCAGCTGTTTAAAGTCGGTAACTCCCGATAAGGTTCGTATCCCTGTATTTATTGTGGTGATAGCAGCCTTTGTAACAATCCTCCAGATGGTCATCAAGGCCTATCTGCCTGATGTTGATGCCTCGTTGGGATTGTTTATTCCGCTGATTGTGGTTAACTGTATTATCCTGGGTAGAGCCGAAGCCTTTGCGGCAAAGAACTCGCCCGTAGCCTCTCTGTTTGATGGCATAGGTATTGGTTTGGGATTCACGCTCGGACTTACGCTTCTGGGTATGTGTCGCGAGCTGCTTGGTTCAGGTTCCATCTTTGGATTCACCTTGCTGCCTGAGACATTCAATATCCTGCTGTTTGTGCTACCTCCAGGTGCGTTTATCACGCTGGGATTCCTCGTTGCGATTGTTAACAAACTTAGACAATAATGGAGACAAGTAGACAAGGAGTTCAAGGAGTTCAAGACATATGTCCTGTCTCCATGTCTCCATGTCTCCCTGAACTCCCCAAAAGAAAATAGTTATGGAATATATTTTGATTTTCATCAGCGCCATTTTTGTGAACAACATCGTGTTGTCGCAGTTCTTGGGCATTTGTCCGTTCCTTGGCGTTTCAAAGAAGATTGATACCTCGCTGGGTATGTCGGCTGCTGTAGCCTTTGTGCTTACACTTGCCACCATTGTTACCTGGCTGGTTCAGAAATATGTGCTTGATGCCTTCGGCTTGCAGTATCTGCAGACTATCGCCTTCATCCTGGTTATAGCCTCGCTGGTGCAGCTTGTAGAGATTGTGCTGAAGAAGGTTTCGCCCGCACTTTATCAGGCATTGGGCATTTTCCTGCCGCTCATCACTACTAACTGTGCTGTGCTGGGTGTTGCCATTCTGGTCATTCAGAAGGATTACAACCTGCTGCAGAGTGTGGTTTATGCTTTCTCTACAGCTATCGGTTTCGGACTGGCTCTTACCGTGTTTGCTGGAATGCGCGAGCAACTCGAATTAGTAAAAATTCCAAAGGGCATGCAGGGAATGGCCATCGTGATGCTCTCGGCAGGACTGCTGAGTCTGGCGTTTATGGGCTTCTCGGGTGTTGACGGCGGATTAAAGATGTTATTTGGATTATGAAAATAGGAGATAAAGTAAGATTCCTGAGCGAAGTTGGCGGCGGAAGAATTGCTGGCTTTCAGGGAAAGAACATTGTACTTGTGGAAGACGAAGACGGATTCCAGATGCCGATGCTGATAAACGAGGTAGTGGTAGTAGGCGAGGAGAGCTATGAAACCACCCGTATGGTTGAGATTAAGAACCAGGCGCATCAGGCAGCCGCTGATGAAGAAGAACCAGAGATAGAGCCCGCCGATCGTCCGATTACTTTTAAGGCCAAGCCCGAAGAGCGTAAAGGCGGCGACAAGTTGAGTGCTTATCTTGCCTTTGTGCCGATGGAGATTAAGGAACTGTCGCAGAGTCGTTTTGAGACCTATCTGGTTAACGATTCAAATTACTATCTGCGCTATGTTTATATGACAGCCGAGGGCACAGCCTGGAAACTTCGTGCCGAGGGTGAGATTGAGCCTAACTGCAAAGAGTTTATCGAAGAGTTCGGTCGCGAGGATTTGAACGATTTGGAGCATTGTTGCATCCAGCTGATTGCTTATAAGCGCGACAAGCACTATCTGCTTAAAACGCCTGTAAATGCTCAGGTGCGTATAGATACTGTTAAGTTCTACAAGCTTCATGCTTTCCGCGAGAACGACTTCTTCGAGCAGCCCGCTCTCATCTACACACTGATAGAAAACGACGTTCAAAAAGTTAAACTATGAAATACGGATTTGTAAACGTTGCAGCCGCAGTTCCCACGGTGAAGGTGGCCGATGTGGAATATAATATTCAGCAGATAGAAGGTTTGATAGCTCAGGCCGAGGAACACGGTGTTGAGATTATCGTTTTCCCAGAGCTCTGCATCACAGGCTATTCGTGTCAGGACTTGTTTAAAGAGCAGTTGCTTCTCGATCATGCCGAGGAGGGCGTTGTAAAGCTGCTTGACTTTACCCGCAAGCTCAACACTATTGTTATTGTGGGCCTGCCTGTTGTGGTTAACGGATTGCTGTATAACTGTGCTGCCGTTCTGCAGAGCGGAACGTTGCTGGGCATTGTGCCAAAGGTATATCTGCCTAACTACGGCGAGTTTTACGAGAAACGCTGGTTTGCTTCGTCGCAGGATCTGAATCCAACTGATATTTATTTTGCAGGCAGTCCTGTTCACGTATCGGCCGAGCCACAGGTATTTGTTACCCGCGATGGTGTGAAGTTCGGCATCGAGATTTGCGAGGATGTTTGGGCGCCAACGCCGCCAAGTAATAATCTTGCGCTTGCTGGAGCCGATATCATTTTTAATCTCTCGGCCAGCGATGAACTTATCGGCAAGCACACTTACCTCAAGTCGCTCCTGTCTCAGCAGAGTGCCCGCATGATTAGCGGCTATGTTTATTCCAGCTGCGGCTTTGGCGAGTCGACTCAGGATGTGGTTTATGGCGGAAATGCCATTATCTTCGAGAATGGCCGACTGCTTGAAGAGGGCGACCGATTCTCTCTGCAGCCACAACTTAAGATGTGCCAGATTGACATCGAAGCGCTGCATGTAGAGCGCCGTACCAATACTACCTTTATTAATGCCCAGCGTGGCGCTCAAGCCCGCGAGATAGTTTGTAAGCAGACTGCTCAGAAAGCGTTCCAACTTACCCGCAACATCGATCCGTATCCTTTCATTCCGAAGAGTGAGAATATGCATGATTCGTGCGAGGAGATTCTGAATATCCAGGTGATGGGACTCGTTAAACGTCTGTATCATATCAATGGCAAGAAGGCTGTTATCGGCATTAGTGGTGGACTCGACTCTACGCTTGCCTTACTGGTTGCTGTAAAGGCGTTCGACAAACTCGGTCTTGACCGCAAGGGCATCGTGGGTATCACTATGCCAGGATTCGGAACCACCGACCGCACCTATAACAATGCGCTGAAGTTGATGGAGACGCTGGGCGTTACCATCCGAGAGATAAGTATCGCTAAAGCTGTGACCCAGCATTTTGCAGATATCCAGCACGATGCGGCGATTCACGATATCACCTACGAGAATTCTCAGGCTCGCGAGCGTACACAGATTCTGATGGATGTAGCCAATCAGGAGAATGCTATTGTTGTGGGTACAGGCGACCTCTCGGAGCTTGCGCTCGGATGGGCTACCTATAACGGCGACCACATGTCGATGTATGGTGTCAACGCAGGTGTGCCCAAGACGCTTATCCGTTATTTGGTAAGCTATGTGGCTGGTGAAGGGCTACGGGTAGGCGAGCGTAGCTCGGGGATGATGGCTACCGAAATTTTGAACGACATCGTTGATACGCCTATTTCGCCCGAGCTGATTCCTGCTGACGAACAGGGCAACATCAAACAGAAGACCGAAGACCTTGTGGGCCCATACGAGCTGCACGACTTCTTTATCTACTACTTCCTGCGTTACGGTTTCAGCCCTAAGAAGATATTCCTTCTGGCCAAGCGCGCCTTCTGCACACCAAGTGAGAATAAGGCTGCACTCTACGACGAAGAAACAGTCAAGAAGTGGCTCACCACATTCTGCCGCCGATTCTTTAATCAGCAGTTCAAGCGTTCGTGCTTGCCTGATGGTCCCAAGGTTGGTAGTATCAGTCTCTCGCCACGAGGCGACTGGCGAATGCCGAGCGATGCTTCATCTGCACTCTGGCTGAAAGAGTGCGAGTCGTTATAAGTGAATAACGATTAGTGAATAGTGAATAATGAAAAATGAGTTAGCTGAATGCTAACTCATTTTCTTTAAGTTCTATATGAATCGTGTCGCCTGGCTTTTTATCGCCATTCACGATGATGTCGCTTATTCCGTCTTCCAGATAGTTCTGAATAGCGCGCTTTAGCGGGCGGGCACCAAACTGAACATCGTAACCCTTAGATGCCACAAACTCCTTGGCCTCGTCGCTCAGGTCTATGTGATAACCTATCTGTTCTATACGCTGGTACAGTCCCTTCAGCTCTACATCGATAATGCGCTTGATAGCATCCAGATCCAGCTGGTCGAAGGTGATAATCTCGTCCAGACGATTCAGGAACTCAGGCGAGAACTGTTTCGACAGCGCCTTCTGCACAATGTCTCGGGCGTTCTGCTTGTCCTTATCGTTAAGCATCAGTCCTGTTGTTGAGCCTGCACTGAATCCTACGCCACGACCGAAATCCTTCAGTTGGCGGGTTCCTGCGTTCGATGTCATGATAATCACTGTATTGCGGAAGTCCACCAGTCGGCCGTTTCCGTCAGTCATACGTCCTTCATCTAATACCTGCAGCAATAGATTGAACACATTGCTGTGAGCCTTCTCAATCTCGTCGAGCAGAACGATAGAGTAGGGATGACGGCGCACGCGTTCTGTAAGCTGTCCGCCCTCACCGTAACCTACGTATCCCGGAGGCGCACCAATCAGGCGCGATGTGTTGAAGCTCTCGGTATATTCGCTCATGTCGATACGAATCAGAGCGTCGCTGCTGCCGAACATAAACTCGGCCAGCTTCTTGGCCAGATATGTTTTACCCACACCTGTAGGACCAAGGAACATGAACACGCCGATGGGGTGGTTAGGCTCTTTCAGTCCTACGCGATTGCGCTGAATGGCCTTCACCATCTTGTCGATGGCGGCATCCTGAGCTATCACGTTGTTCTTCAGCTCTACGGCCATACCTTTCAGTCGGATACCTTCCTGCTCTGCCATACGCTGAGCGGGCACACCTGTCATCATCGATACCACCTCAGCCACCTGGTCGGCATCTACCACCTGTGGAGCCTCGTTCTCGCCGTTAGCCCACTTCTCGTTGAGCTCCTGCAGATCCCTTTCCAACTGCAGCTGACGGTCGCGATAGCCTGCGGCCAGTTCGTAGTTCTGATTCTTCACGGCCTGACTCTTCTTTTCCTTCACCTCGTTCAGCTCTTGTTCCTTCTCGATAATCTCGGGTGGAATCTTGGCGTTGCCCAGATGAACCTTCGAGCCGGTCTCGTCGAGCGCGTCGATAGCCTTGTCTGGCATAAAGCGGTCGGTAACGTAGCGGTCTGTCAATTTGACACAAGCCGCCAGCGCCTCGTCGGTATATGTCACGTGGTGATGCTGCTCGTAGCGATCCTTGATGTTATGCAGAATCTGCAGCGTCTCCTCGTTGGTAGTTGGTTCAACCAATACCTTCTGGAATCGGCGTTCCAAAGCGCCGTCTTTCTCAATGCTCTCGCGATATTCATCCAGCGTTGTTGCGCCTATGCACTGTATGGTGCCGCGTGCCAAAGCTGGTTTCATAATGTTGGCAGCATCCATCGAGCCTGGTGTTGAGCCAGCGCCGATGATGGTATGAATCTCGTCGATAAATACGATGATGTCTGGATTCGTCTCCAGCTCCTTCATCAGTGCCTTCAGGCGCTCCTCAAACTGTCCGCGATATTTGGTGCCAGCCACAATGCCTGTCATATCGAGGGTGTAGATGCGCTTGCCAAACAGCATCGGACTGGTGTGGCGCTTCTCTATCAGTTGTGCCAGTCCTTCTACTATGGCACTCTTTCCCACACCTGGTTCACCTATTAATATAGGATTGTTCTTCTTTCTGCGCCCCAGTATTTCGATGATGCGCTGAATCTCGCGGTCGCGGCCCACGCAGGGGTCGAGCTTACCCTCGGCAGCAGCCTTTGTCAGGTCGGTGCCGAAGCTGTCGAGCACAGGCGTCTTCGATGCTGTTTTCTTCTGTGCCGTTGTGGTGTTCTGCTGACCGTTGGCAGCGCCCTTATTTCCAGTCTGCTCGTATTCCTCCTCATAGTCGTCGGGCAGTCCGATACCGTTGCTCACGTTAGAATTCTGCGGAGCAAACAGTATAGACATAGCGTCGTCGTATGTCATATTGTTCTGTTCTAACACTTGTTTAGCGCCGTTGTTGGCAATATCGTGCAGTATGGCCAACAGCAGGTGCTGTTCGTCTATTTTTGTAGCTCTCTGTATTCTGGCTTCCAGCACAGCCAGCTTCAGCACGTTGCTGGCTTTCTCGTTCAGCACCAGATCGGTGGTGTGTATAGGTGTTCCTATCTCGTCTTCACGTACTCTCTGTTCCAGCTCGGTCTTTACGGCCTGCAGGTTTAAGTCAAGTCTTTTAAATAGGTCTATCACCGGTCCCTCCTTGGTTCTCAGAATGCCCAGCAGCAAGTGCTCTGGACCAACTGAACGGCTGGCCAGTCTGGCAGCCTCTTCTCGCGAGTATGCCAGTATTTCTGATAGTTTTGGCGAAAATTGCGTCGTCATATACATTTAATTTTTTGCAAAGTTACAACAAATCTTGCAAACATCGTGCCATTAAAACGATATTTTTTCCTCTAAAAAAGCATAAAAGTTTTGTTTGGTTGCAAATAAATTACTACCTTTGCACGGTTAAAAACGCGTCAGCGGGCTTAAAAATGGCCTTAAACGCGAAAATTAGAAAAACAGAGAAAGTTAAAAAGTAAAAAAGTAAGAAAATAAAAAAGATGGATCAAACATTCGACAACGACAGAATTATTAAGATCAACATCGAGGAAGAAATGAAATCGAGCTACATCGACTACTCTATGTCAGTCATTGTGGCACGTGCGCTTCCCGATGTGCGTGATGGCTTCAAGCCTGTTCACCGCCGTATCCTTTACGGTATGATGAACATCAACAACGTTTCTACACAACCTTATAAGAAATGCGCGCGCGTAGTAGGTGAGGTGCTTGGTAAGTATCACCCCCACGGCGACAGCTCAGTATATGGTGCCTTGGTGCGTATGGCTCAGGATTGGAACATGCGTTACACCTTGGTCGACGGTCAGGGTAACTTTGGTTCGGTCGACGGCGACTCGCCTGCAGCCATGCGTTACACTGAGTGCCGCCTCTCTAAGATGGGTGAGCACATCATGGACGACCTCGACAAGGAGACAGTAGATATGGCACCTAACTTCGACGACTCGCTCGAAGAGCCAACCGTCATGCCTACCAAGATTCCTAACCTGCTGGTTAACGGTGGTAACGGTATCGCTGTAGGTATGGCCACTAATATGCCAACCCACAACTTAGGCGAGGTTATTGATGGCTGCTGCGCATATATCGACAATCCCGACATCGACACCGATGGCCTGATGCAGTACATCCCAGGTCCTGATTTCCCAACAGGAGCTTACATCTACGGTCTGCAGGGTGTTAAGGATGCTTACGAGACTGGTCGTGGCCGTATCGTGATGCGTGCCAAGGCTGAGATTGAGAGTGGCGAAACTCACGATAAGATTGTAGTAACCGAGATTCCTTACGGCGTTAACAAGGCCGACCTCGTGGCTTATATTGCCGATCTGGCTAACCAGCACAAGATTGAGGGCGTGGCTAACGTTAACGATGAGTCAGGTCGTCAGGGTATGCGTATCGTGGTCGACTGCAAGCGCGATGCTAACGCTAACGTTCTGCTCAACAAGCTCTTCAAGATGACAGCACTGCAGAGTTCATTCTCTGTAAACAATATCGCACTGGTAAAGGGCCGTCCACGTCTGCTGTCGCTCAAGGAGTGTGTTAAATACTTCGTTGAGCACCGTCACGACGTAACCATCCGCCGCACCAAGTACGATCTGCGCAAGGCTCAGGAGCGTGCACACATCCTCGAAGGCTTGATCATCGCCGTTAACAATATCGACGAGGTGGTACACATCATCCGCAACTCTAAGACTCCTACCGATGCCCAGCGCAATCTGGAGCAGCGCTTCGAGCTCGATGAGCTCCAGTCGAAGGCTATCGTTGATATGCGTCTGGCTCAGCTCACAGGTCTGCGTGTAGACCAGCTGCATCAGGAGTTCGACGACTTGCAGAAGCTCATTGCCGAGTTGCAGGAGATTCTCGACAACCCAGAGCGTTGTAAGGAGGTTATGAAGCAGGATCTGCTTGAGGTTAAGGAGAAGTATGGCGACGAGCGTCGTACAGAGATTATCCCATTCGACCACGAGTTCAATGCAGAAGACTTCTATCCCGATGATCCTGTTGTCATCACCATCTCTCACATGGGTTACATCAAGCGCACTCCGCTGAGCGACTTCCACGAGCAGAGCCGTGGCGGTATGGGTTCAAAGGCAGCCCGCCATCGCGACAACGACTTCACCGAGTATATCTATCCCGCCACTATGCACAACACGCTGCTGTTCTTCACTCAGAAGGGCCGCTGCTATTGGCAGAAGTGTTACGAGATTCCTGAGGGCGACAAGAACTCTAAGGGTCGCGCTATCCAGAATATGCTCAACATCGAGCCCGACGATTCTATCAATGCCGTTCTGCGCATCAAGAACTTCGGCGACGAGGAGTTCCTTAAGAGCCACTACGTGGTATTCGCTACCAAGCAGGGTATCATCAAGAAGACACGCCTCGATGCCTATAAGAATGTACGTGCAGCCGGTGTGATCGCTATCAACATCAACGAGGGCGACGAGGTAGTAGGCGTTCGTCTTACTAACGGTCACAACGAGCTGCTGCTGGCCAACCGCAACGGTCGTGCAGTACGTTTCGACGAGAACGATGTTCGTACTATGGGTCGTGTTTCTACTGGTGTTATCGGTATGCGTCTCGACGATGGCGACGATGAGGTTGTAGGTATGGTTTGCGTCAACGATCCAAACACCGAGACCATCATGGTTGTTTCTGAGAACGGTTACGGAAAGCGCTCAGAGGTTGAAGACTATCGTAAGACTTCACGCGGTGCCAAGGGTGTTAAGACACTCGCCATCACCGAAAAGACCGGTCGCCTGGTAGCCATCAAGGTAGTAACCGACGAGAACGACCTGATGATTATCAATAAGAGCGGCGTACTCATCCGCCTGAAGGTGGCCGATGTCCGCGTAATGGGCCGTGCCACACAGGGCGTTCGCCTCATCAATCTGGCTAAGAAGAACGATGTGATTGCCTCAGTATGTAAGGTGATGCACTCTCAGGCCGAAGACGAGGATATCGAGGAAGCCGAGATTGCTGACGAGGCCGTACAGCAGGCCGAACCAGAGACCAAGGATTAAACCTTGGCTCTCTGATAACGTCAAACAAGAGAGAAAGAGAATCAATCAATATTAATGGTATAACCAAAATTAAAAGAGTATGAAGAAATTATTCGTTATGGCAGTGATGATGGTAGCCAGCGCTACCGCATTTGCCGGTGACAGTGACGCCTTGAAGGCAATCCTCAAGACAAAGACCTATGCTGAAGCTGAAGCCCTTGTAAAGGCTAACCTCGGTTCTCTGGCTAACGATGCCGAGAAGGCTAAGGCTTACAACAAGCTTGTTGATCTGGCACTTGCTCAGTTCGATGCTCAGAGCACCATTCAGACTGAGAACCAGGTAGCCAAGCAGATGGGTAAGGAAGAGAAACCTGTTGATCAGCAGCTCATGTCAGATATGGCTTATAACGCTATTGTAGCTGGTCTGGAGTGCGATAAGTACGACCAGAAGCCCAACGAGAAGGGTAAGGTAGCTCCAAAGTTTTCTTCAAAGAACGCTCAGCGCCTGTGGTTTGCTCCACGTAACCAGATGGTTAACGCTGGTCAGGACGCCCTCACCGCTAAGGACAACGCTACAGCACGTAAGTACTGGACTCTCTTTGTTGAGAGCGACGCAGCACCAATGTTCAAGGATCAGAACCGCGATCAGCAGAAGCCATTCTTCGGCCAGGTAGCTCGTTTCGCTGCTATCTTCGCTTATCAGGACAAGGATATGGCCAAGGCTCTCGAGCTGGCCGATGTAGCCCTGAAGGATCCTCAGGAGTACGAGAATGCACTGAACCTCAAGCTTGAGATTCTGGGCGACGGCCTGAAGACTAAGGACGACTCACTGAAGTATGTTGAGAACCTCAAGACACTCTATGCAGAGCACAAGACCAACGGTGTGATGGAGAAGCTCTACAACACCCTGATTGGTGTAGGTCAGTCTGCCGAGGCCGATAAGATTATCGACGAGGCACTTGCTGCCGATCCTAACAACTTCGTTGCTCTGGCCGATAAGGGTCTGTCACTGCTTCAGGCTCAGAAGGCCGAGGAGGCTGTTAAGTACCTCAAGAGAGCTTACGATGTAAAGAACGACAATGCTATCATCGCTACCTATGCTGGTACAGCTTACGTTGTTCAGGCTCAGAACACAGAAGATCCCGCTAAGAAGAAGGAGTTCTACAAGCAGGCCATCGAGATGTTCGACAAGGCTAAGGAGCTCGACCCCGACATGCTGCAGGCTAAGTGGGGTTACAACCGCTACAATGCTTACTACAACTACTACGGTGAGAATGCTCCCGAGACCAAGCAGGCCGAGCAGGATTCACACTAATTCAAGCATTATAAATAAAAAA
>ONAK01000085.1 GCA_900315765.1 uncultured Prevotella sp.
TTTCTATTTAGAATTCAAGAATCAGTGCTTGACGGGGCTTGAGTTCCTGATTCTTAGATAAATCAAAATATCTGTTTGTCAGGATATCTTTGGCCTTGGCGGTCTTGCCGATGACTTCGGCATAGCGGGTGACATCGAAGGTGGCTGGCTTTGTGGTGCCGTTGAGGACAGTTAAAGCAGTCTTGCCTTTATACTGGCGGGCAATGACGTAGATACCATTAAATGGAGTGAACTGTGTCTGCTTACCCTTGATGATAACATTGTTGCCCTGGCGCCAGTGGAGCAGACGAGAGAGCCAAGAGAACATGGCCTGCTCAGTCTTAGAGCGTCCCTCCTTGGTAAAGCAGTTATGGGTATCGCCAGGGAATCCGCCGGGGAAGTCCTTACGCACGTTGCCGTCTGTCACTTGCTTGGTGCCGTTCATCAGCACCTCAGTTCCGTAATACAGCTGAGGAATGCGGTTAACGGTGAGTAACAATGCCAGCGCCTGCTTCAGAGCAAGGGTATCTTTGCCATTACCCAAGAAACGGTCGGTATCGTGATTCTCGATGAATGCCATCACACTCGATGGATTGGGATAGAGATAATCGTAAACAAACGAGTTGTAGAGGCGGTTAAAGCCATTCCACCAACCATCAGTCTCTTCGTTTTTGGCCTGATTCAGCTTGTCGAAGAATGAGAAGTCCATAACAGTCTTTAAGTAGGTGTTGGTTAATGGGTGTTGGGTGTTGGTGGATGGAGTTATCTTAGAGTCCTTCTGCCAAGCAGCGGTATAAGCAGGCTCTGTTACCCATGTCTCACCTACGGTATTGAAGTTAGGATACTCGTCGTCGAGCTCCTTCAGCCACTGTGCCATCGCATCGGCATAAGCATAAGGATAAGTATCCATACGGATGCCATCTATGCCAACAGTCTCAATCCACCAGATAGAGTTCTGGATGAGATAACGCATCAGGTGGGGGTTATGCTGATTGAGGTCGGGCATGCTTGGAACAAACCATCCCTCTACAGTCTCCTTGAGGTCAATCTGAGAAGCATAGGGGTCGACAACTGGGGTGAGCTTATAGCTGGTTTGGAGGTATTGGGTTGTTTTTCTAGCAGGGCTAGTAGTGCTAGCATCGCTAGCATCGCTAGTATTACTAGAATCTACAGAGAAGCCGGTCATGGGGTCGCGGCCGCTATTCTTTTCATTGAGCCACTCGGGAGTGTTCAGCCAGTCTTTGCTGGCCCTTTTTATGAGCCTCATCGCAGAGGCGTTTATAGTCCTCGTTTGAGCCAAAGCGTGGGTCTACCTTATAATAATTAGTAGTAGCATAGCCATGATAGGTAGAATAGCCGTTCTTTGAGTCGGGTGAATCATTCTCAAGAACAGGTGTGAACCAAAGGGCTGTAACACCTAACTCCTTGAAATAGTCGAGATGCTCACGGATACCATTCAGGTCGCCACCATGACGCAGACTGGGTTTTGTGCGATCCTCCACATAGTTGCGCATACCCTTTATCTGCTTGGGATGGTTGGCGCCCTGCGCAAAGCGGTCGGGCATCAGCATATAGAGCACATCGGCATTGGTAAAGCCCATACGCTTGTCGCCGCTCATCTCGCGCTGCTTGAGCTGGTACTGCACCTTGGTCTTACCGAAGTTCAGTGTCATTGTGCCTGGCTTGGCACCACGCAGATTCATGTAAATAAGCAGATAGTTAGGCGAATCAAGGCGCACCAGACTATCGATAACCACGCCAGGGTAATCGGTTGTAACACTTGCAACATCGCGGATACCTTTTCCGTACACCATCAGCTGCACCTGAGGATTCTTCATGCCTACATACCAGTCGGTGGGTTCGATACGGTCAATAACGGTCTTTTTTGCTGCACTCATTGATAAAACGTTTGCCATCAGAATGGCGGTTACTAATAAGATTCGTTTCATTGTTGTTCTTAGTTTATTCGCTGTTTCTGCTGCAAAGATAGGCATTTTAACGCCACGTTATTCACATCAGAAATGAAATCCCGCAGATAACAGGGAGCAAACGATTGCACAAACCTATCCCTTATACTCAGTAGGCGTTACACCGAACTGTTTTTTGAACACAACCGAGAAGTGGCTCTGGGTACTGAATCCTGTCATGTCGGCAATCTCTGCAACAGTATGCTTGCCGCCCTTCAGCAGTTCGGCCGCACGGTTCAGCTTATAGGTTCGGAAGAAGCTGCTTGGTGTCTCACCGGTCAAACCCTTAATCTTATAATAGAGTTTTGTACGTGATATATAGAGCATCTTGGTGATACGCGTGACATCGAGTTCAGAGTTCGACAGTTCCTCCTCCATCAGCTTATATAGCTCCTCCATAAAGTGCTTATCCTGCTCCGACAGGGCATTATCTACGCCTTCGTCTTCGGTAGTAGTGGCCTTGGCCAGCAACTTACGCACACGGTCTCGGTTCTTAAGCTGCGACTGGATGAGCGCTGAGAGCACAGCGGGCTCGAAAGGCTTTGTGACATAAGCATCGGCCCCCACATTCAAACCCTCTACCTGATTCTCGGCTGTTATCTTTGCCGTTACTAGGATGACGGGGATATGACTCAGCTGGATATCCTGTTTGATCTCCTGACACAGCTGGTAGCCATCCTTACCAGGCATGGCCACATCGCTCAGCACGATGTTCGGTTCCTCGGCACGCATCTCCTCCAGGGCTGTGTCTGCATCAAGACAGGTTATCAGACGATAGTCGTTTGAGAACAGCAGACGCATGTAGTTGATTATCTCAGTATCATCATCGACAATGAGAACGGTTGGACGACTATCGTCGTCATTTGAGAGGGGTGAGATTGCTGGTTCTGGTTTGTCAATTATGCGGTAGTCGGCTACACCGTCGCCTTCCAGTGGGCGGCGTTCTTCTTGGGTATAGGCCTGTTCATTCATTGGGTAGACCAGTGTGAACACGGCACCAGTACCTTCCTGGCGGTTGCCGGCTGTCAGACTGCCGTGATGCAGCTCTGCCAGACGGCGTGCATAGTACAAGCCGATACCTGTTCCCCAGTTCACAACAGCCTTGGTTTGATTATCCAGCTGGTAATAGCGTTTAAAGATATTCTCGCACTGCTCTTCAGGTATTCCCTTACCTGTATCTGCAACACTCACCTTTACCTTATTATCTACTACATCCAACTGCACATCAATCCTACCCCCGCGTGGTGTGAACTTCAGAGCATTCGACAACAGATTGGTTACTATCTTCTCCAGTTTGTCGCCATCAGTCCATGCCATAAGCTGGTCTTCCATGCCGAATCGGTTCAGTGTCAGTCCTTTCTCTTTGGCATTAAACTCGAACGTATCACAGATGTCGTTCATCAGTTTCACCACATCTATCTGTTCCACACTTAGGCGTAGACTGTCGTTCTCCAGCTTATTAAAGTCCATCAGCTGGTTCACAAGCTTAAACATGCGCTGGATGCTGCGCTGGGCTATATTAAGCAGGCCACGCTCTTCGCCATCAATAGAGTCGCTCTTAGCCAACTGTCCCACAGGACCGGCAATCATCGTCAATGGTGTACGGAACTCATGGGCGATATTGGCAAAGAAACTCATATTCATCTGGTTGGTACGCAGTTCCTGGACGAGCATTGCGATAGAGATAGAAGGCTATAGCTGCAGCCAAGGCCAGATAGATGAACCATGCCCACCACGAAAACGCTGGTGCAGGTTCAACAATCACGCTTATCTGGCGCTCATCGCTGGTTGCTTCATCACTGGCACTGTCTGAAGTACGCACTCGGAAGGTATAGTGCCCCGATGGCAGATTGGCATAGCCGGCAGCATGACGGCTTCCCGCATCAATCCAGTCACTGTCAAATCCATCGAGCTTATAATAATAATGTACACGCTCGTATTCGCCAAAGTCAAGGGCTGTATAAGAGATACTGAAACTGTTCTGACTATGCTCCAGACGGATTTCTCTGCAACTGTCGAGCATGGCCTCTATAGGCCCGTCGGAAGCGGGACGAACCAGTTGGTTGTGAATCTTCAGATCACAGAACTTCAGCGGGAGTTTTCGCAGTGTGTCTATCTCGGCAGGGTTGAACATGGTTACACCATCTGATCCGCCAAACACCAGACTACCGTTAGGCAGTCGGCACGATGCACGGTCGCAGAACTCATCGCCAGCCAGTCCGTCGGCCTTATACAGGGCAGTAATGCTACCTGTCTTGGTGTCCAGACGGTTCAGTCCTTTCATCGTACTTATCCACAGATTACCCTGCAGGTCTTCCTCGATAGCCCCAACATCCGAACACGACAGTCCAGCGATGCGTTTCATCTGGTTAGTCTGTAGGTTGTAGCACAACAGACCGTTGCTCACTGTACCTATCCACACGTTGCCGTGCTTATCTTGATGCATGTCGGTAGGGATATACACACTCTTACGGATGCATCGCTGCATATCGGGTATCTCCTGCTGACTCAGCTTTCCAGTCTTGGGGTCCATCTTCATTATCTGCTGATAGAATGCCGAAATGAGCATGGTGCCATCGTTAAGTTTCAGCAGCGATGGGATAAAAGTAAAGTCCACATTGAATGCCTGCTTAGGCTCAGGCTGACTGGCACCTGGACGGAAAGCAACTATGTAGGTAGAACTGGTTGAAGCCCATACTGTTCCGTCATCAGTCTGTTCAAAGTCCATCGTTGCCCACACAGGCCACTGGCTCAATATGTTCAGTCGGGCACCATCATACTGGCATTTCATCACGATGTTAGTGGTAGACAGCCACAACAGCCCATCGCGATCGCAGAACAGATGGGTAATAGCATTCTTCTTCTCACCAGCAGGCAGGCCAGCAATGTCTATCCGCTCGGCTTTCTGGGTGGTTGAGTGATACACAAACAGTCCTTTCCTCAGTGTTGATACCCATAGATTCTCTTGTTTGTCCATTGCTACAGCAAGAACCGATGAGTTCTCTATCACACGGTTAAGATAGTTGTCGCTGCCGCCGAATTTCTCTTTATAGTAATAATCGGCAAATATACCCTTATCGTATGTGCCTAACCATATATTCTTACGCGAATCCTGGAATATCTTGGTAACGTATGCATCAGGCACAGGCAATGTAAAGTTGGCATCGTCCTGACCACGCAGCGTATGGGTCAGCAGATTCAATTCAAACAGGCCGTTGCGCGATGTGCTCAGCAGTATGGTGTTGTTCTCCAGCAGACAGGCAGCCTGTAGCACACTGCCATGGGCCGTAAGCCTATCCATCATCTCACTACTCAGTGGGATGGGCTGTTGCGATTTTGTATCAAACAGCAGCAGAGTACCATTACCCGATGCCAATATCAGCCCATTAGGCAATAGTTCAAAGAAGTATAATCCAAGGTGATTATGATCCTTTATTTCCTTTTTGAGTTTAAACGTCTCACCACTATATATCAGCAGATTGTCAGAACCGGCCAACAGGATGTCGTCGGCAGCATCAATAAAACAGTCGCCCCACGACTGATTGGTCATTGCACGGTTTATCTTAGATAGGAAAATGTTATGTTGCTCGTCATACTGAAGCAACTCCATCCCATTATATACAAACAAACGTCCTTTTTTATCCATCAACAGTTTCCGGACGTTGCGGTTACCCGTCTGCATAGGTACATTTTCAAAGTTGTCATACTTGGTATACCGGCACACACCATTGACAGTGGCCACCCACAGGCGTCCTTTCTTATCACACAACAGACTCTGTATCTGGTTGTCGGGCAGTCCCAATGAGTCGTATGTACAGAAATATTGGTGATACTCATGTCCGTCGTATCGGTTCAGTCCACGGAACGTACCGATCCACAACTGTCCGGCAGCGTCCTCAGCCATACACTGCACACGGGAGTTCGACAATTCCTGAGCCACTACAAGATCATGTTCTTCGTCTTTATCACGGTTAGCTTTAGGTGTACCCTGATGATGACACGAGATAACCATCATAGCACAAACCACTGAAGCAAAGATTGATAAAAAAGGTTTCATTTTAGTCAATATTGTTGTAATTTGCTGCAAAGATAAGAAAAAAGTAAAAAAGTAAAGGAGTAAAAAGGTAAAAAAGTAAAAAGCATAAAGGTAAAAAGGTAAAAAATGAACGAATAAGACAACTTTTAAACAAAATGAAAAACAACTATAACGATTTGAACAAAGCAGAAAAACGAAAAACAGAATAAAAAAACACCTTTTAATAATAAATAATACTTTTGCAACCGAATTTGAAACCAAAGTTTATTTCTAACAATTAACTCAAAACAATTAAATCTCAATGAAAAAGAGCAGTATTTTAATGATGTTGATGGCACTGTTCATGTCAGTAACATCTTTCGCCCAAGGAATTAAGGGCACTGTGATCGACGAAAACGGAGAGCCAGTCATTGGCGCCACCGTTGCCGAAAAGAGTAATCCAAAAAATGCTACCATCACCGACTTTGATGGTAACTTCACGGTTAACGTCAATGCGGGTAAGATTATTCAGATTACCTACATCGGTTACGAGACACAGGAAGCAGCCGCTAAAAACGGCATGACCATCAAACTTAGACCCGACAACAAGGTACTCGAAGAAGTGGTTGTTGTAGGTTACGGTGTACAGAAGAAGAGTTCTGTTACTGGTGCCATCTCTCAGGTAAAGCCCGAGGATATGGAGAACCGCACCATTGCCAACGCACAACAGGCTTTGCAGGGTAAGACCTCTGGTGTGCAGATTATCCAGTCGAGTGCAGCCCCTGGTTCTTCACCAACCATACGCGTACGCGGATATTCCTCTAATTCAAGTTCAGAACCTCTCTACGTTGTCGATGGTGTACGTCTGAGCGATATCAGCGGTATCGACCCAAGCACCATCGCATCAATGGAAATCCTGAAGGATGCTGCCTCTGCCGCTATCTACGGTGCCGAGGCTGGTAACGGTGTAGTACTTATCACCACTAAGAAAGGTAAACCCGGACAGGGAAAGATCTCTTACGATTTCATGTTTACCGACGAGAGTCTGGCTCGCATCCCAAAGATGCTGAACTCTGAGCAGTATATCCAGTATATGGACGAGGGTAACATCTTTACAAAAGATTACCTGCTTAAGAACTGGGACGGTGTGACTAATACAGCCTGGACCGATGTTGCTTTCAATCACGGTCACATGCAGAAGCACGCCCTTTCATTCACCGGTGGTAACGAACGTGGCAACTACTACCTCTCGCTCGCATACCTTAATAATAATGGTATTGTTAAGGGCGACGCTGATGTGTACAAACGCCTCACAGCTACCATTAACTCTGAATATAAGATTAAGGACTGGTTGAAGGTAGGAACCACTAACCAGATTGAGAAATACGATGTACGCTCTGTATCTTCAAACAACGAGTACGGATCACTGCTCACATCCATCCTGATGCTTGATCCTCTTACTCCCGACACATACACAGCCGAGAACCTACCTTACCAGATGGTAAATGCACAGGCCAACGGCAAACAGTTGCTTCAGGACGAGAACGGTAACTACTATGCAGTATCAAAGTTCTATGCCGGCGAACAGTATCACCCAATGATTATGCGTGACAACGGTCTGTCGAAGAATCAGGGATTCAATATCAACGGTTCTATCTACGGTGACTTTACTCCTGCAAAGGGGCTCACCATCACTTCTCGTTTCGGTTATCGCTTGGCAGGTTCAAACAATAGCAGTACCAGTCTGCCATTCTATGGTAACGGTGTACAGAGCCGCGACTTCCTCGACTTCAGCGCAGGTTCTTCTACCTCTATCTACTATCAGTGGGAGAACTTTGCAAACTATATGAAGACCTTTGGCGGACACACCGTTACAGCCATGGTTGGTATGTCGTTCCAGAAGTCAACAAGCAATAATGTCAATGGCTCACTGACAGCCAATGGCGAAGATGCCCTGAAAAAGAACGACCCACTGTTCTACTATCTGAACTATGCCAACGCATCGGCTACCAAGGGCGTAAGCGGTGAAACTAACGAGAGCACCAAATACTCATACTTCGGCCGTCTCTCTTACGACTTCATGGGCCGTTACCTGCTGCAAGCTTCGCTGCGTGCTGATGCTGCCGACCTGTCGAAGCTCTCTAAGAAAACCCGTTGGGGTTACTTCCCAGCTGTATCAGTAGGTTGGACTCTGAGCGAGGAGAAATTCTTTGCACCTCTCAAGAGCTGGTTCGACAGTCTGAAGTTCCGTGCCAGCTGGGGTCAGAATGGTAGTCTCTCTGCATTGGGCGGCTACAGCTACAGCACCGACATGGCACTGGGCGGACTCTATCCTTTCTCTTCAGGTATCAACTACACACAGGCCGCTGCCCCATCAACCATGGGTAACGACGATCTGAAGTGGGAGACCTCTGAGCAGCTGAACTTCGGTTTCGATGGCATTCTGCTGGGTGGTCGCATGACCTTCGGGGTCGACTACTTCATTAAGAAGACCAAGGACCTGCTGGTATGGGGTACCACACCTTCACTCATCATCGGCGGCAGCACTTCGCCTATGAATGCCGGTAACGTAGAGAACAAGGGTTTCGAGTTTGAACTTGGCTGGCGCGACCACATCGGCGATTTCAACTACAGCATCCGCGGTAACCTCTCTACCCTGAGCAACAAGGTAACATACATCGATCCATCTATCACACGTCTGAGCGGTAGCAACTTCCACACTTACACCATTACCTACTTCGAGAAGGGCTATCCCGTTTACTACTTCCGCGGCTATAAATTTGCCGGTATCGACAAAGAAACCGGAAATCCCTTGTTCGAGGATTTGGATGGCGACGGCAAGGTATCTGACGGCGACCTGACCTGCATTGGTGATGCCATCCCCGACTTTACCTATGGTATCACCCTCACAGCTGCCTATAAGGGCATCGACCTGACTGTATTCGGAACAGGTTCATACGGCAATCAGATTTTCAACTGTATCAACCGTCCTGACTACGCTGCATCAAACCGTCTGAAAGAAGTGTTCTACGATAATCGCTGGACTGCAGAGAACAAGAATGGTACTGTGCCTCGCGCTGGTGCTAACGATATGGACAAGTACGCTTGCTCAAGCGCCATGGTTTACGATGGCAGCTTCTTCAAAATCAAGCAGATTCAGCTGGGATACACACTGCCCAAGAGCCTGATCAATAAGGTCTTCCTGAGCCACGCCCGTATCTATGCTTCACTCGACGACTTCTTCACCTTCTCAAAGTATCCAGGCTTCGATCCTGAGGCTGCTACCAACGCTACCTCGGGTATGGGTATCGACAAGGGCGGCTATCCTACCTCGAAGAAAGTTGTACTTGGTTTAAACATCGAATTCTAAAGAAAGGGTAAAAAAGTAAAAAGGTAAAAAAGTAAAAGAATAAAGTTATGAAAAAGAATCTATTATATATCGCCATGTTGGCCATTTCATCGCTCAGCTTCAGCAGCTGCGACAGCGAGCTCGACATTGCCAAGCACGGCAACCTGGGAAGCATGGAAGACTTCTACACCAACGACGAAAACACCATGCAGGCCACCTCTTCACTCTATCTGCAGATGCGCGGCCTTCACTACAACTGGTTTATGACCAAGAACTGCCTGTCGGACGATGTCTGGACTGGTGGCGGTTCTCGCGGCGACAATGCCGAAATGGAGAAACTCAACGAGTACACCTTCGGCACCGACCACGGCATGATCCAGAGTCTTTATTCGGGACTCTATGGCGTCATCTACAAAGCTAATCTGATTATCGACAAGGTACAGGGTGACACACCTGTTATGAAGCGTGCCGTCAACGAGGCCAAGGTGTTCCGTGCATGGGCTTCGTTCGAGCTGGTAACGCTCTTTGGCACAGCACCTGTTGTAGACCATCTGCTGGAACCTGGCGAGTATCGCTTAGGCAACAGCGCCCCTGCTGATATGTGGGCACTCATCGAGAGCGATCTGAACGATGCCATCAACAGTGGTACCCTGCCCTCAAAGAGCGACGTGAACGATGCCGAGGGTGGTATCCGTATCACCAAAGAGACTGCTCAGGCATTCTTAGGCAAGGCTTATCTCTTTGAAGGTAAGAACAGTGAGGCTGCTGCCATGCTCGACAATGTGATTAACTCTGGCAAATATGCCCTCTATCAGGGTGAGTACGATGCTCAGTTCCATGCTGCAGCCAACAACAACTGCGAATCGGTATTCGAACTGCAGAAGCGTAATGATAGCGAGCAGATGTGGAACCAGCTCGACATGGGTCTGCTGATGCAGGGTTGGCGTACCGACAAGGTGAACTACAGCGGTCAGGCTGCAGCGGTGATTGCTCAGGGAACTTATGGCTTTATGAACCCACGCAAGTCGCTCTACGATGCCTTCGTGGCATGGGAGGGTGCCAATGGCTACCGTCTCAACAAGACCATGATGACCTATGACCAGCTGAAAGCCTTTGGCGTTACTATCCAGACAGGTGCCTTGGTATATGGTTGCGAGGGATACTTTATGTGGAAAAACCAGTCGTTGAAGGAAGACTGCGTTGTTGACCAGTCGTTCTTCCAGGGTGTTCAGTTCACCAACCTGAAGATTATGCGCTATGCTGAGGTTCTGCTGTTGGCTGCCGAGGCTCATCTGCAGGCTGGCAACACCAGCAAGGCACTCGATTATATCAATCAGATCCGTACTCGTGCCAAGGAGACTCCTCTGACAAGCGTTTCACTGGATGATATCAAAACCGAGAAGCGTCTGGAGCTCTGCAATGAGAGCGTACGCTTCCAGGATCTGGTTCGCTGGGGCGATGCAGAGACAGCACTTGGTCAGCAGGGTAAGGAAGTGCCCGCCTTCGGCACCGAGGGTACACAGTGGCCTTACAAAAATCAGAACTACGGTTTCAAGAGCAAGCACAAGCTTCTACCTATCCCTCTGAAGGAGATTGAACTCAATCCTAACATGACTCAGAATGCAGAATGGTAATATAAAAATGTAAAAAATAAAAAATTAAAAAAATAAAAAATGTAACAATTTAAAAAGAACAATATGAAAACTTTTAGATATATCATCATGTTGCTGGCGATTATCGGCTTCACAGCTTGCGACAGTGACTCAATAGAAGGTCTGAAGGGGGAGTTTAGCAACATTACCTTCTGCAACTTCAACTCGGGCAATGTCCTGCCCACAGAGAAAATCGGCAAAGGCATCAAGGCCCTCAACGTCCAGTTGGCCGACGCAACAGGCAATAACCTTTCGCTCCGCTTCGGTAGCAAGGAGTGGATTCTTGGCGAAGGCACATTCCTGGCTGTTTCTGAAGTAAGTGCTGACGGCACATACTCTGGAACAATCAATGGCGCTGCTATCAACGAGGGTAACATAGACGTCAGCTTTGTTGACGGAACCTACTTCATCAGCGGACTGGTTAAGACCGCCGACGGTAAGCAGTATAAGCCATACTATAAGGGTGAGCTGAGCTTCATCGTAGGTGAGGACGATCCAGAGCCAAGCGGATACACCATGAGCATCCAGACCAGCACTGTTGAGATTATGGACTGGACAACATGGCAGACAACATCTTACCCAGACGTAACAAAGTACTCTATTACCATCTGCGATCCTAACGGCGCACAGGTAGCTTACTTCGATGTTATCAACGGCAACGACAAGAAGGCCGACCAGCTCACAGGCAGCTACACCATCGTTGGCGACGCTCACGATGCTATGCAGATAAGCGCTGGTTACTCAATGCCCGACTATGGTATGGCTGGTGGTTCAAGCTTTGTAGATGCAGCAGGAGCTACTCAGTACCTCACTGGTGGTGGTACTGTAGAGATTACCACAGCTACAGGTATCGATGGCAGCACTCTCTACTCGTTCAAGGGTACTGGTCTTGGTACAACCGATATCACTGGTGCAACCGGTAGCGGTTCATTCAACATTATGTTCGTATCATTCGTTGATGTTAAGGGTACTATTGTAAGAGACAGGGTTATCGACAGCCAGATTCTTGGCACTCAGATGAAGTATTCTATCTACCTGCCAGAGGGATGGGACGGTCAGACCACTCTGCCAGTCATCTACCTGTTGCATGGCGCTGGTGACGATCAGAACTCTTGGCTCGACAAAGGTAACATGGCTGCACTCACAAGTACTGCCATCGAGAATGGCGAACTTGGCAAGGTGGCTGTTGTAACTCCCGATGCTCAGCTTACATTCTACTGCAACGAGTACGAGAATTATTTCTTCGAGGAGCTTGTTCCTGCTATCGAGGGTATGTTCAACGTAGGTAAGGACAAGTCAAAGCGCGCTGTCGGCGGTTTATCGATGGGTGGTTTTGGAACTCTCTACTATGCTGTTAAGCATCCTGAGATGTTCTGCTGCGCTTACGCTATGAGCCCAGCCGTTTATATCGACGGCATGCCAAACCTGTTCGAGCTCTATCCTGCTGCCAATATAGCAGAACTGCCCGACCTTACTCAGGAGGTAGGCACAGAGGACGAAGTTGTTTATTCTATGAATCCTTGGTTGTCAGGCACTATCCAGCCTCTCGGTCTGGCTAACTATGAGTACATCGAGCGCCCAGGTGTTCACGACTGGAAGTTCTGGAAGGAGTGCTATCCCAAATTTTTGACTAAACTTGGTAAATATTTTAAATAAATGTTGTATATTTGCAGCGGACAACAGGATTTATAGAAAAAAAGTCCTTATGTCCTGTAGTCCGTTGCTAAAAAATAATAATAATGAAGAAACTAATGATTGTGGCTGCCCTCTGCCTGATGGGTATGGCAGCACAAGCTCAGCAGAACCTGAGCTGGGGACAGGGCCCACAGGTAGCCTCACCCGATGTACATGCCGACAACAGTGTAACATTTAATCTGATTGCCCCCGAGGCTAAAAAGGTGCAGATTACCGGCGATATGCTGCCAACAAAGAAGGTAGAGTTCGGCGGTAACACCTACGACACCCCGGGAGTGGTTGATCTGGTAAAGAACGAGAAGGGCGTGTGGAGCTATACCACAGAACCTCTGAAGCCCGAACTCTACACCTACAACATGATTGTTGACGGTGTAAAGATTATCGACCCACTGAATGTTTACAACATCCGCGACATCAACAATCTGTTCAGCGTTCTGCTGATTGGTGGCGACCAGCGTACCGATCTGTACAAGGTTAACAAGGTGGCTCATGGCACAGTAAGCAAAGTATGGTACGAGAGTCCTACTGCTGGACTTACACGCCGCCTCACTGTCTACACACCAGCCGGCTACGAGACCAGCGGCAAGGATTATCCAGTGTTCTACCTGCTGCACGGTATCGGTGGCGACGAGAACGCCTGGAGCGAGCTGGGACGTGCTGCTCAGATTATGGACAACCTCATTGCTCAGGGTAAGGCCGAGCCAATGATTCTGGTGATGACCAACGGCAACATCTCGCAGGAGGCTTGTCCTGGTGAGACCAGCGAGGGTTTCAAGGTACCAACCATGATGCTGCCAAAGACCATGGAGGGAAGTTTTGAGACAGCATTCCCCGATGTGATTAAGTTCATCGAGAAGACCTACCGCGTCAAGAAGGACAAGGCTCACCGCGCCATCGCCGGTCTGTCGATGGGTGGTTTCCACAGCCTCTTCATCGCTATCAACAATCCTGACACGTTTGGTTACGTAGGTCTGTTCTCTGCCGCTGTCGACCAGCAGCAGAATGGTCAGGGCGGATTCCCTAATATCTATGCCGACCGTAACGGTAAGATTGATAAGCTTTTTGCCAAGAACCCCAAACTCTTCTGGATTGGTATCGGTAAGACCGACTTCCTGATTAAGAACAACAACGATCTGCGTGCTTATCTTGATTCTAAGAAGCACAAGTACACTTATATGGAGACCGATGGTGGTCACATCTGGCGTAACTGGCGTATC
>ONAK01000095.1 GCA_900315765.1 uncultured Prevotella sp.
GCCAGCACGGGAATATAGTCAGCCTGCCTCCCTTCATTGGCGAAGGGCAGGCAGGCTGTGTACACCTTATCTATAATCTGTCCGTAGTCCATCACTTAAAATCATCAATGACATGGCAAAGGTACAACAAAAATCTGAGAAAATCAGCGCTTTTGGCGGAATATTTTTCGTTTTGGACAGATTTGACCGTATTCTGTCCTCTTTAAGTGCAGGCATAACATGCATAACATGCATAACATCTGCAAAATGAGAAGTAACTAATTGGAGCAACAAGTGCGACGGAGAAGATAATATTAATAATATATTATATATTAAATATTATATATATTATAATATATATAATATCATAATACACCCTAGTAGCTCAAATTATGCACACTCGAGTACGGACATGTTATGCATGTTATGTTGTTATGCCCTCCACGCGGCGGCACTTCATTGACTATAAAATTACGGTTTTAAAATAGATAAATTACGGTTCGTAGGCCATGAAGCGGTACACCATTTTTATTAACATCATTTAACGAAAATAACTCGATATATATTTTTTCATTACTTATTATATTCGTACCTTTGCATTGTCAATCATGAGAGACATAAACATTTAAACATTAACCATTTAAAATTACAAAAGCATTATGGCAAAGATTTTTTATTTACTGAAACAAAACAAGGCACAGGGTTCTAAGATTTACGGCAAGTGGTTTGCTCACGGCAAGACCATCGAGACCCTAAACACACGAAAGATGGCTACTCACATTGCAGAGCACGGCTCTATCTACACTCCGGACGTGGTGTTTGGTGTGCTGGAGAAGTTCCGCAGCTGTCTGCTGGAGATGCTCCTGAATTCGAAGCGTGTGAAGATTGACGGTCTGGGAATCTTCTACACCACTCTCGAGAACGAGAAAGGTGGAGCCGACCAGAAGGACGACTTCAGCCCAACCAAGAACCTGAAGGCATTGCACATCAGATTCTTACCCGATCAGGAGGCAGAGACCAACATCAGCTCGCGCGAGTTCATCAAGAAGGCAGAGTTTGTAAATGCAGAGGCATTGGCAGGTCAGCTTCTGGAGAGTGGCTCAGGAGACAACCCAAGTGGCAACGGCGGTAATGGTGGTGGAAACACCCAGCCATCAGGCGACGTCCCAGGCGAAGGCGACTAAACGAACGGAGGGGTAGCCCCCCCCTACCCCTCCAAGTTATTAACCTTTCTAATCTAATCAACCATGACAAAGAGAGAAACCATTAAGTTCATCGTACAGATGATTGCGTCAATCGCAACTGCGATTGTTACAGCCCTCGGCGCTACCAGCTGCATGGGTATGTAGAGAAAGAAAACAGCGAGCTTTATAGCCCGCTGTTTTTGTTTGTATAAGCGTTTTATACTTACTTCACTACCTTCTTGCCATCGATGATATAAACACCCTTAGGCAGTGCAGAGGCATCGGTACCAAGCTTGCGGCCACGGAGGTCGTAGATGTACTTTGCAGAGGGACCACTGTTCATCCTTACAGGCGAAATACCTGTAGTAGTAGAAGAAATAGCCCACATGTCACTATAGTCCTCAGTCCACGTGATATCATCACCATTCTTCTCTATAATATAACTATACACACTTCCCTCATATGGACGTACCAATTGCCATTTATAGTCATCGGCAGCCATTGAGCCTACATACAAATGGAATTTTCCATCTGGAATATTCGAGAGATTGATACTTGTAAGCGATACCGAAGTATAAAAACCCGTTCCATCAGTTATAGGTTTCAATGTAATGTCATCCTTGCGCTTAAGAACGATCGTTGTGTCGTTATTCTCTAATATGCAGGCAATAGCCCCATTGAACTTTTCTGCTGCTGCATCAATAACAGATGCACTTATGGTTACTCTCTTAGTAGTAGAACCATAAAAAGTGAAAGACAATTCACGGGCACCAACCTGAGATTCGTATGGAATATTGATGGTAGAATCGCACATTCCAAGAATCATGTCCTGACTAGCAGAGAACTCGTAACCTGTGGGATTAAGTAATGAAATGTCAAACATTCCATTAGATTTTCCACCCCATCCCCAGTTTACATGTACCATTCCGTCCTGATTATATCCGTCGATAACAAAAGCATGACCACCACTGCTCTCGCTGGATCCTGCATAGTATATTGGGCGATTATTATTCAACTCATTATAAACCAATTGCATCCAAGACTGGGCTGTGTAATAATTACGAGAATAGAGACGGGCGTTCTTGTTGTATCCAAAGAATTTCTTTATACCAAGACATGCTTCCTGTCCATAAGAGCCACTTCCTGATGCAGTATAACCCATCTCTACGGCAACACCACAATGCAACATCAATGTAGCCACAGCATCAGCCTGTTCGTCGGTATATCCCTTCGAATAATCGTCGAGCATATTACCCCAGTCGTAGTAGGTCTCACCAAAGTTGGCAGAAAGTATTCTACCATCGCCATCAGCTGGCTTAAACGAATATTGATGGTCGCCGATTCCTCTTTTAGGATATTTATGGTAATTCATGATCTGAGCTAAAGCTGTAGCAACACATCCTGTAGGGTATAGTCTAGATGTACTGCCATTTCCTCCAGGGCAGAATTTATTGTATGGATTTCCTTGATCCCAAGTCGTAGTTACAAGAGAATTAACCGAACTTGGAAAATCTCCTGATGGTGGAATAAGGTCATAGTAAGCTCCACTATTAATACTAGCCTGTATTGATTTATTGGCAGCATCAATATACCATTCCAATGCAGGGGGCATTGTATCAAAGGCAGACTGTGAATATCCTATCACAGCTGGAAACTGGTCATCGTTATTAATAATAACGAATCCGTATTGCTCATTTCCCAGTATGCTCAATGACTCTTTTTCTACAAGCACTCGCAAATCACCTCTGTCTGCTCTGGTATTGCCTGCAAAGAGATAACTCTCCGCAATCTTTTTCTTCTCGTTTAAAGATCGCGTAGAAGCCGAGCCACAAACTGCAATCATCAAAAATACGAGAATAATGGTTGTCTTTTTTCTCATATAAACAATTGTTTCTTTAAGTAATAAAGGCCGTGCCGAAGTAAAACGCCGGCACGGCCCTATCATGAAATAGAGTGTAAATTACTCAGGAAGCTCTATTGAATCATAATTTGCTCCAAATGACCCAGCTGAAACTGTGTAAGAAACAGGCAGATAGATAATATTATCCTCACGCTGGATATCAAGTACATTACCACCTTCATCAACAGCACTTGAAATAGAAACCATGCCGTAACTTGAGTGATTATAACCAGTCTCCTGCTTTGCAATAGCCTTAGCCAGATGCTGTCCATCCTCAGTGAGTTCGAACTCAATGTCGTAACCCTCCGTAATGCAGCCAGGAAGCTTGTAGAGCTGAGTGCCCTCACCACGATATACAGGCTGAGGCCAGCTTTGGCCGAAGAGCCAGCTTGTGTAAACACCCTCACCAAGATACTCCCACACGAAGTCTCTGGTAATAGTAAACTTAAGCTCGCTTACACCATAAACGGTTGCGCTCTCTGCAGCAACTGAAATTGTTACCTCTTCAGTTGTACCACCAAGGATGCTAAATGGAACGCTAACAGTCTTCTTGCTCTCGCCAGCAGCGAAACTAACTGATGCAGGAACCTGGAATTTGCTGTTGTCGCAAATCAGGCTAATATTCTCTGAAGCCTCGCTATTTGTGCGCTGAAGGTTGAAGGTAAGAATCTGTTCGTCCTCAGCTGCATATTTAATCTCAGTTGCATCAGCAGAGATGAAAGCACCTGGATCCTGCTCTCCTACACCATCGTATTCATATTTGTCAACACATGATGTAATGGTCATGGCCAGCAGTCCTGCCAAGGCAACGTATGCATATTTGAATGTCTTCTTCATAATTGCTTATCTTTATAAGATGAATGATTACTTATTTACCTGTCCAAACAGGATATACATCTGATGGGTCTGGATTATTCCAACCATCAACTGCAGGGTTGTTATTCTTCTCAGTACGTACCATTACCAGGTTCATCCATGCAGGACGGCCCTTAGTGTTGAAACGAGC
Organism: uncultured Prevotella sp.; assembly: GCA_900315765.1. Taxonomy (GTDB): domain Bacteria; phylum Bacteroidota; class Bacteroidia; order Bacteroidales; family Bacteroidaceae; genus Prevotella. The sequence goes on from ONAK01000095.1 coordinate 4,070, forward strand.
TGTAGCAATAAAGTTTGTTCCCTCATAACCACGAGTAACAGGGAGATTCAGGCGCTTGATATCAAAGAATGTCTGACCCTCACCAACCAACTCTACACGCTTCTGGAATACGATTTCCTCAATCAGCTCATCACCAGTCTTAGTGGTGTTGTACTGAGGATCGCGATAGGTCTTCATGAACTCGTTAATCAAATTCTGACCCTGGGCAGCATTCTGATGAGCAGCAGCCTCAGCCTCGATGAAGTACATCTCCTCAACACGCATAATAGGATAAGCAGTAGCTCCACCTGTCATGTAGTCGTCGGCATTACCATTACCTGGACGGAACTTAACCATTGTATAGTCAGCGAAATCAGCAGCATAAGCCTTGTTCACATACGATACCTTATCAGCCAATGGAGAACCCTCTGGAGCCTTGAATTCCAACTTACGGAAGTCGGTATTGCTGATACGCTCATAGAAATTCTTGTCAGCAACATTGTAAAGACCTGTAGCAGCACCGCAATAACCAAATGTGCTCTCATCACTTACGTGCGAAGTCCAGTTGATAATACCAGTCTGAACTACATCGTCCTCAGTAGTCATCTGTGCACCCCACATCCATGGATCTGTTACGTTGAATCCAGTAGTGGTGTTAAGGCACTGCTCCTGACTCATTGGGCCAACAGTCGAAGTAGAGATTGCTTTGCGAGCATACTCCTGAGCCTTAGCATAATCCTCAAGCCACATATAGAGGCGAGCCTTCAGACCGTATACACATGCGAGGTCGGGCAGAGTCTTACCGTTAGTATTTGTAAGGTTAACGATATACTCCTCAGCCTTATTCAGGTCTTCCTCAATGAAAGTCTTCATCTCATCACGTGTAGCACGTGGATTGTTACGAGCCTCATCCTGTGTCATCTCAGCCTTTACGATGGGCACTGTAAGACCTGTTACATCATTTCCGTTAGCGTTGATGTTTGATGTACCATCGTTGGGCAGGAACTCATACATACGAGCCATATCAAGATACAGCATAGCGCGGAATGCATAACCGGTTCCCAGGTAACCCAGCTGTTCGGTTGTTGCAGTTTCTGGATTGACATTACCAATCACGTTGTTTGCAGCAAGTACAAATCCGTAGTAATAGTTCCAGATAAACTGTCCGAAGATATAGGCATCACCCTGATACTGGTTGTTAAGCCAATAACGCCACTGGTTATAGCTTGCAGAGCTCTTGGTGATATCACTTGCCATGAGGTCACGAATGTGCATCATTGCACCATAGCCGAATGAATAATGTCTGTCATTATCCCACAGATGGTTGAAGTAGGCTGGCTGAGCCATCAGCAGAGCCTGTGTTGCCGATGAAGACTGGGCAATCTGATTGGTCGTAGCGACCGATGTTGGCTCTGTCTCCTTAATACAGCTGTTCAGCGTAGTAAGGCCGGCAACTGCTACAAGGGCAAATATAGTTTTATTAAATCTTTTCATATTCTTATTGTCTTTACATTAACGATTGTAATATCTTAGAATGTTACAGAAATACCACCTGAAATAGTGCGGATAGAACTGTAGTACTGAGCACCAGATGCACCAGTGATGCTGCGACGTGGGTCAAGACCCTGACGCTTAGACCAAAGCCATACATTATCAGCTACACCGTAAAGACGAATCTTCTGTACACCAATCTTTGATGTCCAAGCCTTTGGTAGGGTGTAACCCAATGTGATGTTCTGCAATGACAGGTATGAAGCACTAGTGATGAAGCGGTCAGAGCCACCATTTGAATATGTATCCTGTGACTGATAACGTGGAACATTTGTATTAGTGTTCTCGGGTGTCCAAGAATTAAGCATATCAACATGTATACCAAAACCACGTGTATTACCCATCAGGCTTGCATACTCACTGTCGTATACATTACCACCCAGCTGATACTGGAAGTCAACAGAGAAGTCAAATCCCATCCAAGAAAGACTTGTACCGAAACCACCATATACATCAGGCATCATGTCGCCGATAATATAGTCGTCAGACTCACTATATGTAGTAGTCTTCTCCTCGCCTACCTTCTTACGACGCTTTTCACCTACGTAGCTATCAGGATCGCTAATTACATTCCAGTTAGTATCGTAATAAATTTCCTTACCAGCTGCATCCTTCTCGTATACATTCTTCCACCACTGTGACAGACCTGTCTCAGCATCTACACCAGCGTAGCGACGTGTGTAGTAAGCATAGCGAGACTCGCCCTCCATGTAGAAGTATGAACCAGAAGAGTAACCCTTGCCCTGCAGGTTGTCCTGCCAGGTCTTGCGAGCCTCAGCCAGCTCTGTAATCTCATTGTGGTTGGTTGTTAAGTTTGCATAAACATTCCAGTCGAGGTTCTTAGTGCTGATAACATTAGCGTGGATATCAACTTCAATACCCTTATTCACCATGTTACCTACGTTAGCATAGTAACCTGTGTAACCGAACGAAGCTGGAAGAGGATACCATGAAAGCATGTTGTTAGTCTTGTTTGAGTAGTACTCAATGCTACCAGTGATACGGTTCTTCAGCAGAGCGAAGTCGAGACCAATATTGAACTTACCAGCCTTCTCCCATGAAATATCAACATTACCCAGTGAGTTAGGAACAAGTGATACCTGGTTGTTTGAGTTGTTGATATCATAGTAGTTGATGTAACGATATGAACCAATCTGGTCGTTACCGTTCTCACCATAAGATGCCTTCAACTTCAGTTCGTCAATAAAACTAACCTTGAAGAACTTCTCCTTTGAAATCAACCAAGCAGCTCCCAGCGACCAGAAGTTACCCCAACGGTTCTCAGGTGCAAAGTGTGAAGAAGCCTCGCGAGTGAACGAAGTATGAACATAATACTTGTCATCGTAGCTGTACTGAGCACGACCTACCCAACGCTCGTCGTTATATTCACCCTGTGTAGAGTTTGCACTACCCAGAATTACTGCGCCAGCGAGCTCCTTGTTGAATACAGAGAACATGTTCTGCTTAGAAGCCCACAGATCATAGTCATAGTTGTGAGTGTACTCGTGAGCTACCATAGCATCGATACCATGCTTGCCGAAATCACCACGCCAGTTCAAACGCTGCTGGAAGTTGTAGTTCCACCAACGAAGGTGCTCCTTTGAAACGATACCGTTTGAAGACTTATACTGACCAAAGAATGGGTTGGTAGTATTAGTGTAACGATACTCACGCAGATAAGCACTGTTGATAGAGGTAAATGTGAATCCGTAAGGCAAACGGAGTTCGAGAGTACCTGTAGCATTGAAGGTATTACCCTCACGCTGACGTGTATCAAGTGAATTAGCCGAAATTGGGTTCGACTGGCTCAGGTATGGACGATACTGTCCGTTGATAGTACGATCTCCATAATCGTAGAAGATCATACGTGAATTTTCATCATAAATAAAGTTACCGTTAGCATCGCGGATGTATACGGGATAGATTGGAGCCAGGTTAATCAGCGAGAATGCGTTACCTGAACTACCGCTTGTACCATCATCACCCAGATAGTCCTGAACGAAGTGAGAGTAGCTGGCGTTAGCACCAACCTTCAACCATGACTTCAGCTGATAGTCAGCTTTCAAACGGCCAGTAAAACGCTTATAATCAGAACCAGTTGTGATACCCTCATTGTTCAGATAGTTTGCAGACAGATAGAAGGTAGAACGCTCTGTAGCGCCATTTGCGCTTACAGTGTACTCCTGACGGAGACCATTGCTATATACCTCTTTCTCCCAATCGTCTGGAGTAAGCAGATACTGCTCACCTGCATAAGTAACGACACGACCCAAAGTTGCATTTGGATTGAGCTTACCGTTCTGACCAATCAGGAGCTGTCCCTCAGGTACATTGTAAACATTGTAACCCAGAGTGAAGTCACCACTATTGGCAATCATAGCCTGGTTAGCCCACTGCCATGCATCATTAGCATTGTATCCCAACTTGTCCTGAGCGTAGAGGTTCAGGCTGCTGTAGTACTTCTCATAATACTTAGCAGGGTTGTTAACAACCTTATAGTTAGGAGTTGCCTGCTGGTTGCTACCCCACTTTGCATCGAATGTGATAGTAGCATCCTTACCACGCTTACCGCTCTTGGTTGTAATCAGAATTACACCGTTACCACCACGAGCACCATAAAGTGATGTAGAAGCAGCATCCTTCAGTACAGTCATTGACTCTACGTCGGCAGGGTTGATGTCGTTAAGCGAACCATCGTATGGAGCACCATCCAATACAAGCAGAGGGTCACTATCAGCATTGATAGAGTTCACACCACGAATACGGATAGTTGGTGTAGTACCAGGCTGACCAGAAGTGCTAAAGATCTGCACACCGGCAGCCTTACCCTTAAGAGCATCAACTGCATTGGTTACCTGAACCTTACCAATTTCCTCTGATCCTACAACTGCTGCAGAACCTGTGAATGAAGACTTCTTCTGTGTACCATAAGCTACAACGATTACCTCATCCACCATCTTGGCATCTGTCTTCAAGAAGACACGCATACCAGCCTTTGCTGTAACTACTTTGCTCTCAAAGCCAAGATAAGAGATTTCCAGCTGCTTCTTTCCATTAGGAAGTGAAACTGAGAAAACTCCATTTACATCAGTTAACGCACCAGTCTGAGTGCCTACCACCTTAACGGCTGCACCAATGATGGGCTGACCGTCTTCCTGTGAGAGGACTGTACCAGTAACTTTCGTCTGAGCCAGCGCTGCTCCTACACACAGGAAGAGGCTGACAAAAAACAACGTTAGTCTTTTTTTCATAAAATTCTCTCTCTTTTTGTTAATTATA
>ONAK01000087.1 GCA_900315765.1 uncultured Prevotella sp.
CGCTCAGCAGCCAAAGACTATTGATATTAACCAGTATAAATAATAAGGAAAGATGGAAGTAATTAACGCAATAGGTCGTCGTAAGAGCTCTGTAGCCCGTGTATATGTAACTGAGGGTACTGGCAAGATTACGATCAACAAGAAAGATTTAGAGGTATATTTCCCATCAGCTATCCTGCAGTACGTGGTTAAGCAGCCACTCGCACTGCTCGAAGTAGCTGAGAAGTATGACATCAAGGCAAACCTCGACGGAGGTGGTTTCACAGGTCAGAGTCAGGCTCTGCGTCTCGCAATTGCCCGCGCTCTCGTGAAGATCAACGAAGAGGATAAGAAGAAGCTGAAGGATGCAGGTTTCATGACACGTGATAGCCGTGAGGTTGAGCGTAAGAAGCCAGGTCGTCCAAAGGCACGTCGTCGCTTCCAGTTCAGTAAGCGTTAATATCTTTTGGTGTTGGGTGATAGGTGTTGGGTGTTTGATGATACTCAGTGCGTGCCCCAAACCAGAGATAACTGAACAGTTTAGTATCTAAACCATTTGGATTTGGAAGGGAATGGGTAATAACCAACACCCAACACCTATAACCCAACTACCATTTGGCTGATTCTAAAAAGAATTAAAAAGAAAGTAAACAATTTAAAGAATTTAAGACAATGTCAAGAACAAATTTTGAACAGTTGCTGCAGGCTGGCTGTCATTTCGGTCACCTGAAGCGTAAGTGGAACCCAGCAATGGCTCCATACATCTATACCGAGCGTAACGGTATTCATATCATCGACCTGCATAAGACAGTAGCTAAGGTAGACGAGGCTGCTGAGGCACTGAAGCAGATTGCCAAGAGTGGCAAGAAAATTCTGTTCGTCGCTACTAAAAAACAGACAAAGGAAGTGATTGCTGAGAAGGCTGCAAGCATCAACATGCCATACGTTATCGAGCGCTGGCCTGGTGGTATGCTCACCAACTTCCCTACAATCCGTAAGGCCGTTAAGAAAATGGCGAACATCGACCGTCTGATGCAGGATGGTACCTACTCAAACCTCTCAAAGCGCGAGCTGCTGCAGATTACTCGTCAGCGTGCTAAGCTTGAGAAGAACCTGGGTTCTATCGCTGATCTGACCCGTCTGCCAAGCGCACTCTTCGTTGTAGACGTTATGAAGGAGAACATTGCCGTTCGCGAGGCTAACCGTCTGGGTATCCCCGTATTCGGAATCGTTGACACCAACTCTGATCCTAACAATATCGACTTCGTTATCCCTGCAAACGACGATGCTAAGGACTCTGTAGAGGCTATCCTGAATGCCTGCTGCACCGCTATCGCCGAGGGTATCGAGGAGCGCAAGGTAGAGAAGGCCGACGAGAAGGCTGCTGATGCTCAGGCTGAGGCTGCTGAGGAGGCTAAGCCAAAGCGTGCTGCACGCAAGGCTCGCAAGGACGCTGAGCCAAAGGCTGAGGCTGAGGCTGCTGCTGAGTAAAATGTAAGAATTTTAAAATTATAAAATTAAAAGATAATGGCAATTTCAATTGACGATATCAAGAAGCTTCGCGCTATGACAGGTGCTGGTCTGGCTGACGTAAAGAAGGCTCTGACCGAGGCTGAGGGCGACTTCGACAAGGCCAAGGAGCTTCTCCGTGAGCGTGGCCTCGCTATCGCTGCAAAGCGTAGCGACCGTGAGACATCTAATGGTTGTGTACTCGTTAAGTGCGTTGATGGCTTCGCTGCTATGATCGCCCTGAAGTGCGAGACCGACTTCGTAGCTAACGGTGCCGATTTCATCGCTCTTACTCAGAGCATCCTCGACGCTGCTATCGCTGCTAAGGCTAAGGATGTTGAGGCTGTTAAGGAGCTTACTCTGGCTGACGGTCAGAAGGTTCAGGATGCTGTTACTCAGCGCTCTGGTATCACTGGTGAGAAGATGGAGCTTGATGGCTACCTGACTCTCGAGGGTGAGAACATCGAGGTTTACAACCACATGGGCAAGAACACTCTGTGCACCATGGTTCAGACCAACAAGCCAGCTGCTGAGCAGGGTCACCTGGTAGCTATGCAGGTAGCTGCAATGAAGCCAGTAGCTCTCGACGCTCAGAGCATCGATCCAAAGATTCTCGACGAGGAGTACAAGACTGCTGTTGAGAAGTCTAAGCTCGAGCAGGTACAGAAGTTCGTTGATATGAAGCTCAAGAAGGCTGGTTTGAACCCCAACCTCGTTGATTCTGAGGATCACATCGAGAGCAACATGTCAAAGGGCTGGTTGACTCAGGAGCAGGCTGATGAGGCTCGCAAGATCATTGCTGATGCAAAGGTTGAGGGCGAGGCTAACCTGAAGATGCCTATGATTGAGGGTATCGCTAAGGGCCGCGTTGAGAAGTTCAAGAAGGAGAACTGCCTGGTTGATCAGGAGTTCCAGTTCGGTGATGGCGACAAGGCTACTGTATCACAGTGGCTCGCTAAGCAGGACAAGGATCTGAAGATCGTTGCTTTCCAGCGCTTCACACTCGTAGCTGATTAATACAAAGCTATATAGTAAGGTCGGCATTGCGCAAGCAGTGCCGATTTTTTTTTGCGTCAACATGCCATTGTTACGATTCTTTTTCGTATATTTGCACCCACAAATACCAAACACATGAGAAAAGTAATAGGAATAGGAGAAACAATACTCGACATTATCTTTAAAGACGAGCAGCCCATTGGAGCTGTTCCTGGAGGTTCTATGTTCAACGGACTTATTTCGCTGGGGCGTGCAGGACTTAATGCATCCTTTATCAGCGAGACAGGCGATGACCGCGTAGGCAAGCGCATCATCAGCTTTATGGAACAGAACCATGTTGACACATCTAATATCAGCGTTTATCCAGAAGCAAAGTCACCCATATCGTTGGCATTCCTCAACGAGAACAACGATGCAGAATACATATTCTATAAAGACCACCCACACGACCGCTTGGAGTTCGTAACCCCTGACATACAGCCCAACGACATCGTGATGTTTGGCTCTTTCTATGCCATCAACCCCGTCATCCGTCCACAGATGCAGGCATTCCTTGAGTATGCCCACCAGAAGGGAGCCATACTCTATTACGATGTAAACTATCGTGCATCGCACAAGAACGAGGTGGTAAAGGTAACAGCAAACATCCTTGAGAACTTTGAGTTGGCTGACATCATCCGTGGTAGTTCAGAAGACTTTGAAGTCATGTTCAACAAGACTGATGCCGATAGCGTATATCGCGCACAGATTGACTTCTATTGCAAGAACTTTATCTACACTCATGGCGGAGCACCTATCGAGTTCAGAGCCAAGGGCGGACTTGCCAAGCAGTATGCCGTTCCTGCTACAAAGACTGTTAGCACCATTGGCGCTGGCGATAACTTCAATGCAGGCTTTGTGTATGGTCTCATCAAATATGGAGTTACACGCGACATGCTTGAAGAGGGTGTTGCTGAGGATGTATGGGATGCAGTTATCAGCGAGGCTAACCAGTTTGCAGCCAATGTATGTAGTAGCATTAATAATAGCGTTGATGAAGCATTTGGCGAGAAAAAGCATCAGGAACTGGAGATGGCACTAAAGGAAATGGAAGAGAATAAATAACAATTAATAATATGATGAGTGATAGCATTAAGTATATCGGTGTTGACGATCTTGATATCGATTTGTTTGAGAGCCAGTATGTAGTGCCCGAGGGCATGAGTTATAATTCCTATCTCATTGACGATGAGAAGATTGCAGTACTGGATACTGCCGACCGTCGCAAAGGTGAAGAGTGGAAGGCAAACCTGAAGGAGGCACTTAACGGTCGCCAGCCTGATTATCTGGTAGCTCACCACATGGAGCCAGACCATGCTGCGCTCATTGCCTGGACATTGGAGACCTACCCTAACCTGCAGCTCGTATGCAGCGCTCAGGCCGCAAAAATGCTGCCCAACTTCTTTGAGGGGTTAAACTTCGAAGGTCGTGTGATGACTGTAAAAGAGGGCGATACACTCTCACTAGGCCGTCATGAGCTTCATTTCATCGGAGCCCCAATGATACACTGGCCAGAGGTCATCATGAGCTACGACAGCTTGGACAAAGTGGTATTCTCTGCCGATGCATTCGGCAAATTCGGAGCGCTGGTCAATGAGACTGACGATTGGGCCTGCGAGGCACGCCGTTACTATTTTAACATCTGCGGCAAGTATGGTTCACAGGTACAGGTGGTGATGAAGAAGTTGGCCGCACTTGATGTTCAGACCATTTGTCCGCTGCATGGTCCTGTGCTTAAGGGCGAACAGCTTTCTGCTGCCATCAAACTATACGACACATGGAGCAAGTACGAGCCTGAGAGCGAAGGCATCTTGATTGCCTACGCCAGCATTCATGGCGGAACAGCTGCAGCTGCTGAGCGCCTGGGCGAGATTCTGCGTCAGAAAGGTGCTCCAAAGGTAGTAGTGAGCGACCTGAGTCGCGACGATATGGCCGAAGTCATTGAGGACGCATTCCGCTATCCTACCGTTGTAGTAGCTGCATCGAGCTACGACGCTGGCGTATTCCCTGTGATGCACGACTTCCTCTATCACCTACAAATAAAGAACTATCAGAAGCGCCGCTTCGGCATTATCGAGAACGGCAGTTGGGCACCAACAGCAGGCAAGGTAATGCGCTCGATGATAGAGGGATTGAAAGACTGTGAAATCGTAGAGCCGATGGTCACCATCCGCTCTCGCATGAAGGCTGCAGACGAAGCGCTGCTAGAGCAGTTGGCCGACAGCCTTTTAAAGTAAAATTAGGCACGGATTTACGCAGCTTAAATTATATTTAAGACACGGCTCTCTATCTAGTGAAAGCCGTGTCTATTTTTAAAAGCCGTGTTCGCTCGGCTTTGCCGCTTGGCTCGTCCAAGAATCCGTGCCTAAAAAAACTATTTCTTCTTTTTACGAGGTTTGCGCATAGCCCAACCCTCTTCGCTAAAGTCTGGCTCAGAGCCCTTGAGATCTCTCGGTGACTTATTCATCAGCTCACGCCAGTTATCCTTCTTTGGGCGACGCTGTTTTGACGATTTCTTGCCTTCAGGTGCCTTACCACCCTCATCGGCATCATTACAGCGAACCGTTTTGCCTTTATGGCGGATACCCGTCAGCTGAATCATCACCTTCTTGGCATCCTTCTCAGGCACCTCGAAATACGAGATAGAGTCAAGCAGGTCGATATGTCCCACCTCCTGACGACCACCTACAAAGCGATTCAACGTCTGCATCAGCTCACCAGGATAGAAGCCATCACGCTTACCAAGATTGATAAACAGGCGGCGATAACCCTTCTGAGCCCTATTCTGCAGTTTTTGCTTATCGCTCTGAGGCTTTTTCTCTTTTCTGTCGGGCACTACAGCCTCAATCTCAGGAGCCTCGGCATAGTAAGCCAGAAACTTACCAAACTCAAGCGATACAATCTTCTTTATCAGTTCCTCCTTGTCGATATACTCAAAGTAGCGATTGATGTCCTGCATGAATGGAGCAATCTCCTCGTCGTCAACATCCGTCTTTACAATCTGGTCCATCACCTTGTAGAGCTGCTTCTTGCAGATTTCCTCAGCCGATGGAATCTCTGCCTTTACAAACTCCTTACAGATAATTTTTTCGATATTACGGATCTTGAACTTCTCGCGACTATGCACGATAGAGATTGATGTACCCTTCTTACCTGCACGTCCCGTACGACCAGAGCGATGGGTATAGCTCTCGATATCATCAGGCAATCCGAAGTTGATTACGTGTGTCAAATCGTCTACGTCCAAACCACGTGCTGCCACATCTGTTGCTACAAGCAGCTGTGTGAGATGGTTACGGAACTTCTGCATCGTCAGGTCACGCTGTTGCTGACTCAGATCACCATGCAGCGACTCGGCGTTATAACCATCTTTTATGAGTTTATCGGCCACCTCCTGTGTCTCAACCTTGGTACGACAGAAGATGATGGCAAAGATACGTGGATAGTAGTCTACTATGCGTTTCAGCGCCAGATACTTATCCTTGGCGTTCACCATATAATAGATGTGGTTCACGCTCTCTGCACCCTCATTGCGGCTACCTACCACTATCTCCTTATAGTCGTGCAGATACTTTTTAGCCACACGCTCCACCTCTTTGCTCATGGTGGCCGAGAACATCAGCGTGTGATGTTCATCCGACAGCGACTCGAATATCTCGTTGATACTATCCGAGAAGCCCATGTTCAGCATCTCGTCGGCCTCATCGAGCACAATATTGGTAACCTTGCTCAAATCGGCCTTGCCACGATGCATCAGGTCAACCAGTCGACCTGGTGTGGCCACAATTATCTCCACACCCTTCTTCAGGGCTCTCATCTGTGGTTCTATTGCAGCACCACCATATACAGCCTCCACATGCACGCCGTCCATATACTTGGCAAAGTCGCGCAAATCATCAGCAATCTGCAAGCATAGCTCACGTGTTGGCGACAACACCAACGCCTGTGTCTCTCTGCGCGATGTGTCGATGCGCTCCAGCAGGGGGATGCCGAATGCAGCAGTCTTTCCTGTACCCGTCTGGGCCAGTGCTATCACATCGTTTTCGTTAGCCAGCAGATACGGAATCACCGCCTCCTGTACTGGCATGGGATGTACAAAACCTAACTCATCGATAGCCTTGCGTATCGATTCACAAACACCTAATTCTTCGAATGTCTTCATTAATTTTATCTTACAACTTCAGTAAATTCGGCCTTGGCACCCTTCTCTACTGTCACGTAGATGGTCGAGGTTGCCTCTTTGCCGTCCATGCCGCGACTCTTGACGCTGAACTTATAGTCAGTGCCGTCGTCTGTCGCGCGCTTACCCACCGTCTCGGGGGTTCCTAAGGGGAATTGGTAGCTTGAGCAAGCCTCATCAAACAGAGCCTTCTCAGCAGCAGTAACAGGCTTCTGTTCTGAGTAATCGGCCAACTTCTTCACACTACCCTTCTTATATCCATTCTCTATCAAGAAGCGGTTCAGCTCCTTAGCAGCCTTAGCCACTCTGGCTGTACGTACGCCATACCCCTTCTCGATCTTAGCTTTTGGCAGGGCCTTCTTCAGGTCGGCCGATGATGTGTTCAATCCGCCGCTTCCAAAGGTGCAGAATGGCACGATGGTCTTTCCTGCAAAATCCTGCTCTTTTATGAGAGTAACCATCGGATTGGCGTATGTGCCAAACCAGATAGGGTATCCTAAGAAGACTACGTCGTAATCGGCAATCTTCTTCTTGAGAGGCTTGATAGCAGGCCACTGGCCGCTCTCGCGCTCCTTATTTCCACGCTGGATGGTTGCCTGAAAATCACCTGTATAAGCCTCAACAGCCTCCACAGCCTCGATGTCAGCACCCAGTTGTTTCTGCAGTTCTTCTGCTACGGTCTTGGTTGTACCATTCTCTGAATAATAGAGAACTAATGTCTTTTGTGCAAACCCTGTTGCAACGCATACACTCATTACCATTGATAAAAATAGTTTTCGCATTTTGATTTTGTATTTATATTTAAAATTTTGCAAAGATATATATTTTTATCGAGATGAACAAGTATTTTTCAAAAAACATCTTACAGAAATCTCACAATAACGATAGGTTTTTGTGTGGCGGGTTTTCAGCAGATCAGTGTGGAAGGTCTTACATTTCTGCTGAGCGATAATCTGCTGCCAGGTGGCCCGATGGTTGCGATTGTAGGCTGTAGCCAGAAAGCGAACTTGTTGCTTGGCTGAAAGCGATTGGAGTTTTGGATGGCGCAGATACATCAAACGGATGAAAATGGCCAAATATCGGCATTGGCCCTCGATGGTGCCTAGCCGTTTTACACGACTGCTACGGGCATCAGAATTATTACGCACGTCGAATTTGAAACCAAACTCGCTAGCCAATGTAGACTGGTTCCACTCTTGGTCGATCTCTTCGGCAAATGAAGGTTTCATCTGGAATCGGCCAATGGAGAAATTTGCCTTTTCGCTACCACCTGATACATAAACGCCCTTTATGGTTGCCGTCTCGATGGCATCTTGCCAATGGCTGTAGCGAATAAGTTCTGGGAAAACGATAGCTTCGGCTATACGGGCGTCTACTCCGAATTCGTCGAATATCGGTTTCCAATCAGCATGATGCTCGCGAACGAATGTTTCTGCCTGCGTCCAGTCGTCGCCAAATTCATGCTGGTAATTGGCTGAGAAAACTATGCTGCTGCCCAGTGTGAGCAGCAGCGATAGTAGTGTTATAATCTTGCGTATAATCATTTAGAGTTTATAGGTGCAAAGCAGCAACTTATTGTCCTTCATCTCTACCCATTGCAGTTTATCTGCCGATGCTGTAAATGAGATGGGGAAGAAGTAAGTCATACCGCTGATAACAATGTCGCCAGAACCTTCGTTATACTCAACGGTTCGCTTGCCACTACGACTCTTATAGGTGCCGTAAGGTGGTTTGGCTCCCTGGGCCCAACGCTTGTTACCAGCCTTGCTGTTCTTCTGGTTTATTTCATCAAGTTCCTTCTCACTGATCTTCTGGAACTTGCCATTTACCACCTTTCCATAGGTGCCGTCCTTGTCGTTGAAGGCCAGAAGTGGCATCACAGAACCAACGTTCTTGCCGCCATTGCCTACCATCTTTGATACATCGCCAATATACCAGAAACTCTCCCACCAGCCAAAGTTGTAGCCATTAGGTAGGGTGAAAACGGTCTCCTTCTGAACGGGCGAAGCATCTAGTTCTGGCAAATCCTTATAAGCTTCGTTCAGGTCGTTTGCTACGTTCGTCACCAGATTCAGATCGCTGCGATTAAGAGTGCATTCTGGGATAGTTCCATCAGCTACGGCTTCTTGCATAATCTTATTCCACTCGGCCACATACTCTTTTTCCTTATTGATTCTGCGTTGCAGCGAGGCGCGATACTCTGTGGCGGCTTTTATGCGATACTCAAGTAGCAGAGCATCAGCTTGCTCATAGAGAGCATCTATCTGAGCCTGATCGTTGGTGGCGAAGATCTGATTGTATATCTTCTGCAGACGGTCGTTATATTTCGCTTTCACCATATCATAGTTATGATTCAGCTCGCGCTCTTCGAATGCCAGACGGTCTTTATTCAGTTTGGCCACCTTTTCTTCCATCGTGGTTACGCCCGCAGTGAGTTGCTGCGCTTCGTTAGAGAAGGTCCTGGCTTTGGTGGCAATCTTCTGCATCTTCTGGATGAACTCAGGATGCTTCATGATATAGTCTTCCTGTTCCTTCTCACTCATTTTCTCGAACTTAGCCATCTCTGGGTCGTTCATGTTTAAGCCCATCTTGTTTTGCAACATCTTTTCCGTCACGGCTTCTCGTTGTGCGTCCGAAGCATTGTCACTTTGCAGAATTGCCATTTCCTCAGCGGTAAGACCAAACAAATTCTGTAGTTTCTTCTCCCACTTTATTCGCTCGGCCTCTATATCGGCATCCGAACATCCGCCTTCGCTCTGACTCTTCTGAAGGATATCTACACGCAGTGTTACGGCCTGAATCTTGCTGTAGTAGGCATTACGTTCTTCTGTGGTGCTCTTCGCTATCTTTTCTGCAGAAGGCAAAGGTGGCAATTCAGCCAACAATGCTTGAGCTGAAGATGCTTTACTTGGGGTAACTACACCATCCCATATAAGTGTGGATTGTGATTTCTTTGGAATCAGATCTGTAGTTTTAGGCACAACAGGAGTGTTGTCTTTCTCTTTTTCATCAGCATCGATGCCATACTGAGCCATTGCTTCTTCTTGGTACTTTTGGGCTTCTTTCTCAGCCTCTTCTGCCGACTTGCCAACTACGGCCTTGCCAACAGCATTCTCGGCTTTCTGCTTTAGTTTCTTCAGGAAACCCTGTGCATTGGCATTAGTGCTACCCAGCACCATCATCGCCATCATCAATAATAGAATCTTTTTCATAATCGCTTAGGTTTTAGAATCAATAGTAATTTGATGGCAAATATAGGAAAATAATCAGTAACTTCCAAGTTATTTTATAAAAAAGTTGTATCTTTGCAATCATTATGAAGAT
>ONAK01000093.1 GCA_900315765.1 uncultured Prevotella sp.
TCTTTTGTTTGCTTGTCAGGTGGTGTTCCTGATTTGCGGGTGCAAAGGTACGGCTTTTTTTTGAACTACCAAAACTTTTCTAGAGAAATTTTCATTTTTAGAGTGTTTTTTATTCACCTCTTGATTTCGGTCAATCTCAAAAATATATACACCTTATTATATAATATATTGGGAGATGGATATAATCCTCCTACCGAAGGACTGTCGTCCTTTGGCTAAAGGACTGCAGTCCTTTAACGGAAGGACTAATAAGAACACAAAAATTCTCCAAAAAGTTTTGGGATTTAAAATAATTAAAGTAACTTTGCAGCACCAAACGAAATAAATTAATCTAAAATAAAATAAGGATATGAAGAAAGTGATTTTAGGTTTTGCTGCTTTTGCTTGCTTGGCGATGGCAAGTTGCGGCAATATGAGTCAGGTGTTAGGCGCTATGACAAATGGCACCGGTGTAGTAAATGCGATTTCAAGTGTTATCGGTCTCGACAAGGTTAAGGCGCAAAACCTGATTGCCACATGGAAATACTCTGGCCCTGGATGCGCATTCACCAGCAAGAACCTTTTAGCGAAGGCTGGTGGCGAGGTTGCAGCTGTTCAGATTGAGCAAAAGCTTCTGCCCTATTATCAGCAAGTGAAGATATCAGAGAGTAACACCTATATTACTTTCAACGAAAACGGCACTTTCTCATCAAAAATAGCAGGAACACCTTTCAGCGGCAACTACACTTTTGATGAAGCTTCGCAGAAAATCACTCTAAAAGGATTGTTGCTGTCGGTAAACTGCTACGCCAAGAAGGAGACTAATGGCATCTCAATATTATTCGAAGCAAAGAAACTGCTAACTATACTGCAGACCATGTCGGCCATGAGCGGCAGCAAAGATTTGCAAACTATTGGCGATTTGAGCAAAAATTACGATGGCGTACGTGTAGGATTCGATATGAAACGGTAATTTTTGCAAATATATTCATAAATATTTGGTCGGTTGCGAAATTTTGTATAATTTTGCAACCGATTTCTGAATAAATATACTGAGATGAAAGTAAAAACCAACAGATTAGAAGCGCTGAGACTGATTATATCAAGTCAACAGTTAGGAAGTCAGGACGAGTTATTGAACGCCTTGCAGAAAGAGGGGTTCAAATTAACCCAAGCTACACTAAGCCGCGACCTTAAGCAGCTCAAAGTAGCCAAAGCTGCATCGATGAGCGGCAATTATGTCTATGTACTGCCCAACGAGACGATGTACAAGCGAGTAAGCTCTCCCAACAGCATTCGTGAGATGATGAGAGTTCCAGGCTTTATCAGCATCAACTTCTCGGGCAACATGGGTATTATCAGAACGCGTCCGGGTTATGCAAGTTCAATTGCCTGGAACATAGACAACAGCGATGTGCCAGAAATTTTGGGCACCATTGCCGGCGATGACACTATATTTATTGTAATTAAGGAAGGCGTAAAACATCAGCAGGTAGTAGAAGCCCTGAGTGATATTGTGCCAAACATGAAATAATGAAAACTGAAATGGAAGAAGAAATTGAAGTCTTGGTAGCAGGACCAGAACACGAGGGATATGTAGACACCATTCTCGACACCATTGCCGAGGCAGCAAAGGTGCGCGGTACTGGTATCGCCAAGCGAACCCACGAGTATCTTGCGAAGAAGATGATGGAGGCAAAAGCCGTCATAGCTCTTACAAAAGATGGAAAATTTGCAGGGTTCAGCTATATCGAGACATGGGAAAATCAGCAATACGTAACAACCTCAGGTCTTATTGTACATCCCGATTTCAGAGGTAAGCATATTGCCAAGCGTATCAAGGACATGACCTTTACATTGGCCCGCACCCGTTGGCCACACGCCAAGATATTCTCGTTGACAAGTGGTGCTGCTGTCATGGCAATGAACACCGCTTTAGGATATCAGCCAGTAACCTTTGCCGACCTTACGGACGACGAGGCCTTTTGGAAAGGCTGCGAAGGATGTTGTAATGTTGACGTGCTACACAGAACTGGTCGAAAATATTGTATCTGCACAGCCATGCTCTACGATCCAACAGAACATCTGCCAGCAAAGATATCTGACGACGTACTGGAGCGCATCCGCAAGATTGACGGAAACAAAGATTGATGTAAAGGTAAAAAAGTAAAAAGGTAAAAAAGTAAAAAGCAACAAAGATATGGCAAACAAGAAAGTAGTAGTCGCATTTTCAGGAGGACTCGACACCTCTTATACAGTTATGAAACTCACTCAGGACGGCTGGGATGTATATGCAGCCTGTGCCAATACCGGTGGATTCAGCGATGAGCAGTTAAAGAAGAACGAGGAAAATGCCTTTAAGCTTGGTGCGAAGGCATATGTTACACTCGATGTTACCCATGAGTATTACGAGAAGTCTCTGAAGTATATGATCTTCGGAAACGTCCTGCGTAACAACTGCTATCCTATTTCTGTATCGAGCGAGCGTATTTTCCAGGCCATCGCCATTGCCCGTTACGCCAAGGAGATTGGTGCCGATGCTATCGCACACGGATCAACAGGTGCTGGTAACGACCAGATTCGTTTCGACATGACATTCCTGGTTATGGCTCCTGGCGTAGAGATCATCACCCTGACCCGTGACAAGAAGCTCACTCGTAAGGAGGAGGTTGACTATCTGAACGAGCATGGTTTCTTTGCTGATTTCACTAAACTCAAGTATTCTTACAACGTAGGTATATGGGGAACTTCCATCTGCGGTGGAGAACTACTCGACCCAACACAGGGTCTGCCAGAAGAGGCTTATCTCAAGCACGTTACTGCATCTGAACAGGAAACAACACTGAAGATTACCTTCGATAAGGGCGAGATAGTAGCCGTTAACGATGAGAAGTTCGACGATAAGGTTAAAGCCATTCAGAAGATCGAAGAGATTGGAGCATCTTACGCCATCGGACGCGATGCTAACGTAGGCGACACCATTATCGGCATCAAGGGCCGTGTAGGTTTCGAAGCAGCAGCTCCAAAGCTGATTATCGAGGCACACCGCTTGCTGGAGAAGTCAACCCTCTCAAAGTGGCAGCAGTATTGGAAAGATCAAGTAGCCAATTGGTACGGCATGTTCCTGCATGAGAGCCAGTATCTGGAGCCAGTAATGCCCGATATCGAAGCTATGCTTACCAGCAGTCAGCGCAACGTTACAGGTACTGCTATACTGAAACTTCGTCCTTACGGATTTGAAACTGTTGGTATCGACTCTGCCAATGACCTCACCAAGAGTAAGCTTGGCGAGTATGGCGAGACACAGACTGGTTGGACAGCCGACGAGGCCAAGGGCTTCATCAAGGTCAGCTCTACCCCACTGCGTGTTTACTACGGTATTCACAAAGACGAGAAAAGATAATTTCAGCAACTGACTACAGGACTATCACGACTATGATAAAAGTAGGAATATTAGGTGCGGCAGGCTATACAGGCGGAGAATTAATCCGTCTGCTGCTCAACCATCCTGAGGCAGAGATCGTATTCGCCAACTCAGAGAGCAATGCAGGCAATCTGGTTTCAGACGTACATGAAGGTCTGATTGGTGATACCGATTTGAAGTTTACCAATGAGATGCCTTTCGACAAGGTTGACGTGGTGTTCTTCTGCTTCGGCCACGGCAAGAGCGAGGCATTTCTTAAGGAGCACACCATCCCTGAGAACGTAAAGATTATCGACTTGGCACAGGATTTCCGCATCAAGGGCAATCACGACTATGTATACGGTTTACCTGAGATTAACAAGGAAGAGATTATAAAGGCTCAGCATGTGGCTAATCCTGGCTGTTTCGCCACATGTATCCAAGTAGCATTGTTACCAGCAGCCTATCTCAACATCTTGAAAGAGGATGTAGCTGTCAATGCCATCACGGGGTCTACTGGTGCAGGTCAGAAGCCAGGTGCTACAACGCACTTCTCTTGGCGTAACAACAATCTGAGCATCTACAAGCCATTCCAGCACCAGCACATCGCTGAGATTCGCCAGAGTCTGAAGCAGGTTCAAGGATATCTCGATGCCGACATTGACTTCATCCCCTACCGTGGCGACTTTGCTCGCGGCATCTTCTGCACAGCTGTCATCAAGACTCCCGCTCCAATAGAGGATGTTATTGAGGCTTACAAAGACTTCTATGCCAACGCAGCCTTCACCCACTACAGCGACAAACCGATTGACCTTAAGCAGGTAGTAAACACCAATAAGGCATTGGTACATGTAGAGAAATATGGAAACAAACTGCTGGTAACCTCAGCTATCGACAATTTGCTAAAGGGAGCTGTTGGTCAGGCTGTTCAAAACATGAATATCATGTTCGGCATCGACGAGACTGCCGGACTTAAACTGAAAGCATCAGCTTTCTAAATAATCAAGGAGGATACAATATGAAATTATTCGACGTTTATCCACTCTTCGATGTAAACATCGTAAAGGGCAAAGGTTGTAAAGTGTGGGACGACAAAGGTCAGGAGTATCTCGACCTTTATGGTGGTCATGCCGTTATCAGCATTGGGCATTCTCATCCCCATTATATAAGTAAGGTAACAGAGCAGCTGCAGAATATCGGATTTTACTCTAATTCGGTTATTAACAAGCTGCAGGTACAGTTAGCCGAGCGCCTTGGAAAGATCTCTGGCTACGACGACTATCAGCTGTTTCTGATAAACTCAGGTGCCGAGGCCAACGAGAATGCACTTAAACTCGCCTCGTTCAAAACAGGCAACACGCGCGTCCTTTCATGCGAAAAGGCATTCCATGGACGCACCTCTTTGGCTGTTGAGGTTACCAACAACCCTAAGATTGTAGCCCCCATCAACGACAACCACCACGTACGCTTCCTGCCACTCAACGACCTTGAGCCATGGGTTCGCGAATTGTCAAAAGGTGGTGTAGCAGCCGTTATCCTTGAGTGCATTCAGGGTGTTGGTGGCATTCAGATGGCCACACCAGAATTTGCCCAAGGTCTGGCTTACGCTTGTAAGCGCTATGGCGCAGTGCTTATCTGTGATGAGATTCAGTGCGGATATGGTCGAAGCGGAAAGTTCTTTGCCCACCAGTGGTTGGGCATCAAGCCCGATATTATCACTGTAGCCAAGGGCATTGCCAACGGATTCCCAATGGGTGGAGTACTTATCTCACCAGAATTCGAGCCCGTCTACGGACAATTAGGAACTACCTTCGGTGGAAACCATCTGGCATGTGCAGCAGCACTTGCCACACTCGATGTATTCGAGGATGAAGGACTTGTTGAAAATGCCCGCTTGGTAGGCGACTACCTGATGGAGGGCATCCGAAACATTGGCAGCTCGCACATTAAGGAGGTGCGGGGGCGCGGACTTATGATTGGTATCGAACTCGACATGCCACACAGAATGGTTCGTAAACCTCTCATCAAACATGAGCACTGCTTTACAGGTTGCGCTGGCCAGGACATTCTTCGTCTGCTGCCACCACTTTGCCTCACTAAGGCAGAAGCCGATGACTTTATCGAGAGACTGATAAGAGTTCAACCTGAAGAAGATTGAACATTAATCATTGAATATTGAATATTATGAAGATTTCTGTAATTGGAGTAGGTGCCATGGGTGGCGCTACTGTTGAAGGCCTCATTAAAGGGCAGCAGTTCAAAAACGAGGATATCACCGTTAGCGATCCATCGCAGGCGGTGGTAGATAAGTTTGCCAAGATGGGCGTTAGTGTAACTACCGACAATAAGTTGGCAGCCCAATCAGCCGATATTGTATGCGTTGTAGTAAAACCCTGGTTGGTTGAGAAGGTGCTTACCGACATCAAGTCCGAACTCGACCCAAAGAAACAGATACTTATTGTTATTGCTGCAGGTGTACCATCAGATAGCATCAAGGGATGGTTGGGCGAGAAGTGCCCCCCACTCTTCCTTGTTATTCCAAACATAGCCATCGCAGAGATGGCATCAATGACTTTCGTTGTTCCTGTAGGAGCTACAAAAGAAGATACCCAGAAGATTATTAGCATTTTCGACGAGATGGGTAACACCCTCATTACCGACGAGCAGCATCTTGCATCAGGCACCACACTTGCCAGCTGCGGCATCGCCTATGCTATGCGCTATATCCGTGCAGCAGCCGAAGGAGGTGTTGAGTTAGGTTTCAAGGCCGACGATGCAAAGAAAATTGTGATGCAGACCATGAAAGGAGCAGTAGAACTTCTTGAAGCAAGCGGACTGCATCCCGAGGCTGCCATCGATTTGGTAACAACTCCTGGAGGTTTAACAATCAAGGGTCTCAATGAGATGGAGCATGCCGGTTTCACCTCAGCAGTTATCCGTGGACTCAAAGCCGGACTGAAATAAAGAAGAATGAGACAGAAGTTTATTTATAAGACAGAAGAACAAAAAAGACATAAGTATTTTATACTCTATGTTCTAATGGTTCTATGTCTGAATTTTACTTCTGCTGCGGCACAAGAAACCGCCAATGCCCGCCAAGCCAAACGTATTTTCAACACCGCTTGGAATCATATCTTTGGGAAAGAAGGAGTAAGGTTTCATTACAAAATAGACATTCTTCACCTATATAAAGAAGAAGGAACATCGTGGAACAAGGGCGACAAAGCCAAGTCGGAATACAAAGACTCCAAGATGTGGAATAACGGCAACGTCAAATATATTCTTCGCGAAAAGAAAGGTGTTGTAGAGATTCACGACCCTAAAGTGAATAAGAAGAACGAGAAGCTGCAGATGTTCAAGTTCGAGCCCGACAGCTATAACTACTCCATAGCCAAGGACCCCGAAGGCCTATTGGTAACCCTTGAGGCAAAATCTGGAGCAAAGGTAAAGATGAAGAAAATTATAGCCTTGCTCACTCCTGGGAATTATTACCCCAAGAAGTTACGCATAAAAGTCAGCATCTTCTGGGCAACCATCAGCTTCTCTGATTTCCATACAGGCGAAATCGACGATAGCATATTCGAATTCCCCAAGGAAAAATATTCAAATTATAAAATAATAGATGAACGATAAAATAACATAAACAAATATGGACGAGCAATTAAAGCAAATTGGTGAGCGCCTGCGTGGACTGCGCGACGTGCTCGACATCCCAGTAAGTGAGATGGCAGAAACTATCGGTATTGATTCCGAAAAGTACGAGAAGATAGAAAAAGGCGAGTTGGATATTACTATATCTAACCTGATGAAGATAGCCCACAAGTATGGTGTAAGCGCTGAGGAACTGATGTTCGCAGAGGCACCTCACATGAAGTCATACTTTGTGGTTCGCAAGGGACAGGGCATGAGTGTAGAGCGTACTAAGGCCTACAAATATCAGAGTCTGGTAAGCGGTTTCGTAAATCATAATGCCGATGTATTTATTGTTACCGTAGAGCCCAAGCCCGGCGCACGTACTATTTATAAGAACACTCACCCAGGTCAGGAGTTCAACATGGTACTCGAAGGTAAGATGGAACTCTTTATCGGAGGTAAGACCATTATACTTGAAGAAGGCGACAGCATTTACTTCGACTCATCAAAGCCCCACGGCATGCTGGCCGTAGGCGATAAACCCGTTAAGTTCCTTGCCTTCACTGTAGAGTAAAAGTGAAAAGGCAAAAAAGTGAAAAGGTGAAAAGGTAAAAGAAAATGATTGAGAGATTTTTAAAACAGACTAAGTTTACCTCTGTAGAGGATTATAATAAAAATTTGGAGTTCATCATCCCCGAGAACTTCAACTTTGCTTACGATGTAATGGATGTGTGGGCAGAAGAAGCACCAGAAAAGCTGGCACTTCTTTGGACCAACGATCAAGGCGAGGAGATACGTGCCACTTATGCACAGCTAAAAGAGCAAAGTGATCAGGCTGCATCATACCTGATGTCGATTGGCATTGGCAAGGGCGACCCAGTGATGCTGATTCTGAAACGCCGTTATGAATGGTGGATTGTTATGTTGGCCCTCTGTAAAATTGGAGCCATCGTTATTCCAGCCACTCACATGCTCACCAAGCACGATATTGTTTATCGTAACACCCGTGCTTCAATCAAGTCAATCATCTGCGTAGATGATGCTTACGTTTGTGAACAGATTCGTCTGGCAATGCCCGAAAGTCCTACGGTAAAACAATACATCACCATCACTGACCACGGCAAACCCATCCCCGAGGGTTTCCGCGATTATCAGTCAGAGGTAGTGAAGGCACCTAAGTTTGAGCGTCCTGCCTTCGTTAACAATAACGAAGACACTATGATTATGTATTTTACCTCTGGCACCAGCGGCGAACCTAAGATGGTAGCCCACGATTACCTCTATGCAATGGGACACCTCTCAACCGGTGTCTTCTGGCATAATCTGCATGAGGGCTCACTCCACCTCACAGTGGCCGATACCGGTTGGGGTAAAGCTGTTTGGGGCAAGTTCTATGGTCAGTGGTTTGCAGGTGCAACCGTTTTCGTTTTCGACCACGAGAAGTTTAATGCCGACACATTGCTCCGCCAGATAGAAAGATATAAGGTTACCAGTTTCTGTGCACCTCCAACTATCTATCGTTTCATGATTCGCGAAGACCTGAGCAAGTACGATCTGAGTAGTCTTGAGTACTGCTGTACCGCAGGCGAAGCCTTGAACCCAGCCGTATTCGACAAGTTCTACGAGAAGACGGGTATCAAAATGATGGAAGGCTTCGGTCAGACCGAGACCACCATGACACTGGGGACTTTCCCTTGGATGACACCCAAGCCAGGCTCTATGGGTATTCCAAATGCCCAATATAACATCGACCTGCTGCGTGCCGACGGTACCAGCTGCGAAGATGGAGAGAAGGGAGAAATCGTGATTCGTGTAGGCGACAAAAAACCAATCGGATTGTTTAAAGGTTACTATCGCGATGAAGAGAAGACCCGCGAAGCATGGCACGACGGCATCTATCACACAGGCGATATGGCTTGGCGCGATGAAGATGGTTACTACTGGTTCGAAGGTCGCATCGACGATGTCATCAAGTCATCGGGCTATCGCATCGGTCCGTTTGAGGTAGAGAGTGCCCTGATGACTCACCCCGCTGTAGTAGAGTGCGCCATTACCGGTGTTCCCGATGATATCCGCGG
>ONAK01000123.1 GCA_900315765.1 uncultured Prevotella sp.
CCGCTGAAGATGCTGACTGAACGTGCTGAGCGTATTGCGAAAGGTGATTTCAAAGAACCAATCCCCGCCAGTCTGCATATTGATGAGATTGGCGTACTGCAGGATAATTTCAGGCGGATGCAGAAGTCGCTCGATGTCAATATGGGGCAACTCGAAGAACTTACCGAAACCATCAAGGAGCGTAGCAACGAGCTTCAGACGGCCTACAAGGAGGCTAAGAAAGCTGAGAAGATGAAGACGGTATTCTTGCATCATATGACTAACCAGATGATAGCACCTGCCAATGCTATAGCCGATGATGTCTCTACTCTTTGTAACTACGATCAGGCTACAGCCGAGAAGTCTGTTAGCCAGTTGGTTGGCAATATTCAGCAGAATGGAACCACCATCACCAAGCTGCTTAATAACCTTATTAACCTCTCGGTACAGGAGATGGACGAGGAGAAAGGAGGAAAATCATGATAATACTCAATAAGCTCCGCAGTTCGTTCTCAACCAAGGTTATTATCTGGGTTCTGCTCATCGCCATACCCATTTTCATACTTTCTGTAGGATTGTTGTACTGGCAATCGCGTATACTTATACGTTCCGAGGCCGAAGAACGTGCCAATAGTGTGCTGAAAACGGCTATGCATCGCATCAACCGCTATCTTACCACTGCCGAGACGGCTACTAATACCTATGCCTGGCTTGCAGAGCAGTCAATGAATGCCGACTCGCTCAGTGCCTATGCAGCGCGCTTGGTGTGGCTTAATCCTTATGTTGATGGCTGTGCCATTGGCACCGAGCCAGGTGTCCTGCCGCATTATCCCAAGCGCTTTATGGCTTATTCTACCAGGGATTCCGACTCTATAAGGTCTTTTGTTGATACAGAAATCAACTATTTCCATCGCAAGTGGTACCGCACACCGCAATCTCAGCAGAAGGCGGGTTGGATGTTGTACTACGACGAATCGTTGACCAAGGATGGTATGGCCATCTATAGCAAGCCTATCTACAACGCCGATCAGCTTTTCCTTGGTGTCATCTCATCCGAGATATCGTTGCTGCATCTGTCAAAAATCATGGCCGAGGTTAAACCCTATCCTCATTCTTACTATCTGATGATTGATGAGCAAGGGCGCTATGTGGGGCATCCTGACTCTACGCGATTGTTCAACAAGACGATTTTTACTGTTGCCGACCCGCAGAAGAATTCTGATATCATCGCTTTGGGCTACGAGATGACCGAGGGGCGTCAGGGCAGTATGTCGGTGGTTGTCAATGGTAAGCGCTCGTTGGTATGCTACATGCGTTTGCCTCAGACCAAATGGAGCATGGCCATCGTGTGTCCTGACAGTGATATCCTTTATAGTCACAATCGCCTTACGTACATTGTCATTCCATTGCTTGTCATCGGTTTGTTTGTTATTATCCTGCATAGTTATAAGGTTGTTACCGTTTCCATTCGTCCGTTGGAACTGCTGCTGGCCAAGACTAAGGCAGTGGCTGATGGCGATCTGTCGGTCGATATCCCGCACACCAAGAGTACTGATGTCATTGGTGGATTGCAAAACAGTTTCTCTGCGATGCTCAAATCGCTCAACTTCTACGTCGATAGCGTTCATAGGGCTACCGACCAAAAACTGCAATATAACAAGAAGTTAGAGCAGACCACACAGCTGGTCGTTGAGAGTGAGAAGCAGAAGACGGCTTTCATCCAGAATGTTACCCACCAGATTCGTACGCCACTTAACATTGTTATGGGCTTCGCACAGTTGCTCGATAATCCTATTGAAGGGGCTTTGGAAGGCGAAGGCCTGTCTATCGACGAACTTAAGAATATAGCAGGCACCATGAATCACAACACCCGCCAGCTTGTGCGCATGGTACTGATGCTTTTTGATTGCTCTGATACGGGAAGGGCAGAGTCAGACGCTTTGGAGATGGCCGATGTGGATATTGCCGATGCTATGAAGGAGGCACTCGACTATACCTATAATCTGTTCCCCGACGTCAAGATTGATTATCATTTCAATCTGCCTGCAGGTTTCTGCGTGCGCACCCATCGCCGTTCGGTGGTCTACAGCATTCAGGAGGTCCTGCACAATGCCGTTAAGTATTCCGATGGGCAGAACATCTCGCTGACTGTCGATAAGACCAGCGATAAGGTTCGCTTTATCATTCAGGATACGGGTAGTGGCATTGATGAGGCCGATCTTGATAAGATATATAAGTTCTTTGCAAAGATTGATGGTTTCAGCGAGGGCCTTGGTCTTGGTCTGCCGCTAACCAAGCGTCATGCCGAGGATCTTGGTGGCGACTTTATGCTTGATACAACCTATAAAGAGGGATGCCGATTTATATTCGAAATCCCTCTTGCGTAACGTTTTTTTTACTCAAATTTCTCTGCTGGTAGTTTCATGGCGTTTGCCACATCTACGGCGTTAAACGGTATTTTGCCTTTTGCCATCTCTGGTGCATTAAACGATTTCAGGAAGTCGTCGTAGAATGTAGGATTCTTCTGTGGCAGACAGAAGGGCTTGTGGGCCTTGCCGTTCTTGTCAACATAGCTGTAGTAAGGCTTGCCATACAGACCGTCATCGCGTTTCGAGGCAAACACAAACCAGTGCGAATTGCTTGACCAGCTGTGGTAGCTTTCGCTCATGTCAGAGTTTACAGCTTGTAGTTTGTCTATCTCACCAGTCTTCAGGTTCATCATCCACAGGTCGGCCTCTTTATGCCAGATGGGGAAGGTGCCGTAGTCTTGCACGCTGAATAGCAGTCTTTCTCCGTCAGGTGAAACTCTTGGGTGACATACGCTTCGCTCAGTAAACAGCGTGTCAACCTGTGTGCCAATGGTGCCTGTGGCTTCGTCGAAGGGAATCCTTGCCAATGCGTATTTCAGGTTCTTGCAGTCTTGTGGCAGCTCCACTTTTGGCGATGTGCAGTAATAGATGTATTTTCCGTCTGGCGAGAACGTTGGGAATGTCTCCAGTCTGGCGGTGTCGCTCAGCAGTTCAGAACGGATGATGATGTTCTTCTCCAGATCGGCCACATAGATGTCTGATTCGGTATCGTAGACCTCCAGTCTTTTCTGAGCCGATGCCTGAATGGCAGGTACCACTACATTGCATGAGAATACGATATATCTGCCCGAAGGCGCAAACTGGAAGTACGTCGATGTCTGCACCATGTCTGATGTTCTGATGTTCAGCTTTCTCAGTCGTCCGTTCTGGTTCAGTATGGCTCCGCCACCTTCGCCTCGCACGTATAGCATCGAAAGTTGTGGATTCTGACTGCTTGGTGTATGACAGTTCATGCAGCGGTTCTCCTGCAGATTGTAGTCGGCCAGCGCATATTCGTCGAAGTTCTCCACGCAGCGCTGTTTTATCTGCAATCGGTTCCATATCGAGTAGTCAGGTTCTATGAGTCGGTAGGTTAGATAGCTGTCGATACTGTCGTTAACCACAAACCAACTGAACTTCTTGTATGCAGTCCATTGTCCGTTTTTCAGGGCTGTCACCTCTACCTCTATGGTGTCGTTCTCTTCCAGCAGCTGGCGCCACTCGCTCATACCGAACGCTACGTTTCCGCCACAAAGTTCATGGGGGCTATGTTCACAGGTATGGTCACATCCTTGTAGTCGGGGTATATCTCGGCTTCCTGCGTGCTCTGCACCACGTCATGAGGTGTAGGCGTACAAGCTGATAGCAGTATCAGCAGTGCAAAGGCAATTGATAGTTTCAAGTGATGCATGATTAATTGTTTTCAAGATTAAACACGTCGAAGTAGAACCAGTAAGTGTCGGCAAAGCGCATACTCCTGCTCTCGGCCATATACTCCTTCAGGCGGTTCCTTACCTGTTGGTCTTTGATGTACTTCTGCCATACCTCCTCGCTGGCCTGCTGCTTCATCAGCCAGATACACAAGGCCTCTTGGTATAGTTTCTTGATGCGGGGACGATGGGTGCAGTAGGTGTCGTAGTCGCTCTTAAAGGCTTCAATATCTTTCTTCTGCAGTTCGCTGCACAACAGGTAGTCGAGTGCCACCTCGTTATCGGGGTTCGATTTCACCAGCTGAGTCAGAATGTAGTGCGACTCCTCGCTTGGCGATATGCTGTCCTGCCGATTGATGAAGGCTGCTTTCTGCTTGTAGCGTTCGTCGCTTGCGGCGCTCTCAGCCCATGCTCTGTAGGGGATTGACTGTCGCAGCAG
>ONAK01000070.1 GCA_900315765.1 uncultured Prevotella sp.
GAGCGGCAGTCATTACTATAGATACCCTAGGGTGTTCCCTACATTACTTTATGTGGCTTGGCTACTAGCGCTTGCTATCCCTCTCCTTGCTTATGTCTGCCGTAAATGGCTGAAGGATTCGAAAGGTTTGGTTATACCTCTCTGCTCATTCGCGTTAGTGGCCGTTGTTATGGGGGCGGTTGTTTGGAAAAATGCCAATTTCAAGGCTGAGAAGGTGATGCAGTATGACTTCATGGCCAGTCATCAGTTGTGGAATCGAATCATAGAAGCAGCTAATGCAGAGAAACCGAACAACCAGATTGGGGTTACGGTACAGAATCTGGCCTTGGCCATGCGTGGTCAGCTTACTCAGCATATGTTTGATTATCATCAGAACGGCATAGCTGGTCTGCTGCCCGATGTTCAGAGTGATGCTGTCAGTCCGATGCCTACTGCCGAGGCATTCTATCAGTTGGCTGCTATAAGCGTCTGGCACAGACAAACCTGATAATCGGCAGCTACGAGGTGGCTCGCAAATATCTGATGGCCCTGCAGAAAACCCTCTTCTATCGTGACTGGGCCAACGAGACACTGCCGCTGTTAGGAGATGAAGAGGCGATTGCAAAACATCCTGAATACGGGCGTCTTCGTAGGTCGCTCTATAAGGACAGTTTCTTGTTCAGCGACCATGTGACTCCCGACATGCTCGAGGATCTATATTTTAGCAATACGGATAATATGCTTGCCCTGGAGTATCTGAAAGCGTACTATATGCTGACAAATAATCGTGAGGGCTATGCAAAACTACTGGTTAAACTCAAAAACAATGAAAAAGGTTCTGAATAATGTAATTAGGTGTTGGGTGATAGGTGTTGGGTGCTGGATGCTGGCAGCTTGCTCAACAGCTGTAGAGAATGCCAAGCTGGAGGCTGCCCGGCCTGATATATATCCCGACTACCTTGGTGTAACTGTTCCTGTGAATATAGCCCCTCTCAACTTTGGTATGGCTGATGAGCAGGCACAGCTTATTGATGCGTTAGTGACAGACAATCATGGTAATAGCCTGCACAGTCAGGGTGAGGAATCGGTTGATTTCGACCTTGATGACTGGCATGCTCTGCTTGCGCAGAACCTCGGAGACTCACTAAGTGTCACCGTTTCGGCAAAATACGAGGACGGTTGGCATACATATCAGCCATTCTCTATTTATGTCAGTCCCGACAGCATTGACTATGGACTCTGTTACCGACTGATAGCACCAGGCTACGAGGTGTGGAGTAAGATGGGCATCTATGAACGTGATCTGTCATCGTTCGATGAGCGTGCATTGATAGAGAATACGCAGTTTGAAGGTTGCGTGAACTGTCATAGCTTTAACCGTGGTAACCCTGCCGATATGAGTCTGCATATCCGTGGCCCTCATGGTGCTACCTTGTTGCGCCATAACGACAGTCCCATCATCGCCTATAATACCAAGACCGATCAGACGCTCGGTTTCTGTGTGTATCCTTATTGGCATCCTTCTGGCCGATACATCGCTTATTCCACTAACTCAACGAGTCAGTTGTTCCATAGTGCTCACCGCAATCGTATAGAGGTGTTTGATACAGCCTCCGACTTGCAGGTTTACGATGTAGAGAAGAATGAATTGTTGCTGTCGCCTATACTCAAACAGGATTCTATATATGAGACATTCCCTGTTTTTTCTGCCGATGGTAGGTCGTTGTATTTCTGTGCTGCCCAATCCATCCCTGAGGGGAGTTATAAGCTCGATTCCATTCGCTATAACCTCTGTCGCGTTGATTTCAACCCGGAAACAGGCAGTTTTGGCAATCAGATAGAAACAATCATTGATGCTGTAGCACAGGGTAAGTCGGTATCTTTTCCCCGTCCTTCATACGATGGCCGTTTTCTTTGTTACACACTCTCTGACTACGGACAGTTCAGCATCTGGCACCATGAGGCTGACCTGTATTTGCTTGATCTTTCAACAGGAGAGAGTCGTGTGATGACAGCAGCTAATTCGGAAGATACAGAATCATTTCATAACTGGAGCACCAATTCACGCTGGCTTGTGCTGAGTTCACGTCGTGACGATGGGCTTTATACACGTCCTTATTTCTGTCATGTTGATAAAGATGGTGGTATCAGTAAGGCGTTTATGCTGCCCCAGCGCAACCCGCGTCGTTTCTACCGTGAACGATTCCTCTCATTTAATGTGCCAGAATTCATTATAATGCCTACTCGTTTCGATGGAAATAAGGCCAGTGGTATCATTCATGACGATTATCGCAAGAATTTTGGCGTGCGCAAGTAGTTCTTCTTGCTGAGATTTTTAAGTATTTTATTATAAAATCTTTTAAAAATGTAACATTATGCCTGTAATGTTACATTTTTGTATTGTTTTTGTTACTCGAAATAAAGTTCCTTTAACAAAATTGCGTTAAATTTGCAACCGAATCAGAATGTAAACCTATTACATATTCAACTTGAGTAAACCAAATTAAGTATTACGATTATCTAACTAATTAATTAAATCATGTGGAATTTTAAATCCCTGCAAAAGCCATTATTGGCACTGTTCTTGCTCTGTTTGTTCCCACTGGGAGCGCTGGCTCAGAGCCTTATTAAGGGAACAGTGAAAGATGTGTCGGGCGAACCGATTATTGGTGCCAGTGTGAAAATCCAAGGTGCTAAATCGGGAGTTATCACCGATTTTGATGGTAACTTTAGCATTACTGCAAGCAACAATGCTACGCTTATTATTTCTTACATCGGCTATTCAACACAAACAGTGAAGTTGAATGGACGTAACAACATTTCTGTTACTCTTACGGAAGATACCCAGTCGTTGAACGACGTTGTGGTAATCGGTTATGGTGTGCAAAGAAAGAGTGATTTGACAGGTGCTGTCGCCTCGGTTAAGGCCGATGACTTAAAGAATCTGTCGACAGCCGATGCTGCAGCAGCACTGCAGGGTAAGGTCTCTGGTATCAACGTTCTTACCAATGCCTCTCCAGGTAGTGGCGCTGATATCCGTGTGCGTGGTTACTCTTCTAACTCAGAGAAGATTGCACCTCTTTATATAGTAGATGGTCTTCAGGTTAGTAGCATACAGTATCTGGATCCTCAGATGATTGAGTCTATCGAAATCCTGAAAGATGCCGCTTCGGCTGCCATCTATGGTGCAGAGGCTGGTAACGGTGTTGTTCTTGTAACTACAAAGAAGGGTGACGAGGGTAAGGTTTCTGTTAACTACACCGGTCGTGCTACTCTGCAGAACTTCACACGTCGTGTAGGTATGCAGCGTAATGACTTCCTGAAGTATATGACTTATGAGTATGGTGAGACTGACGTTAACAAGAGACTTGCTGACTTTGACTATAAGCATCCCTATTATGCAAATGGCGTGATTGATCAGGATTGGATCAGTGCATATATCGAGCCAACATGGAGTCAGCAGCATACATTAAGTGTTTCTGGTGGTAATACCAAGGGGCACTTCTTTACATCTCTTAATTATGTACATCAGAATGGTGTCGTAAAAGGTGATAAGGATGTTTACAAGCGTATTACCGGTCAGGTAAATGCTGACTATAACATTTTCAAGTGGTTGCAGGTTGGTTCAAACAACACCATCGAGAAGTGGGAAACCAAGAGTGTTTCACAACGTGCTTATGGCTCGTCATTCGAGCAGATGCTGCAGATGGATCCTCTGACTCCAGTTTATTGGACTACACCTGATGAGATGTCGCTCTCAGTAAGAACCGTCTATGATGCACTTCAGAATGGTACCGCTGATCAGAACTACCGCTTGTTCCGTGATGAGAATGGCTGGTTTGCTAATACCAAGTATTCGGATATGGAAGGTAGCCCTCTGGCTAAGCGTGATGCTACCGACGGAAGCAATGGCGGTTGGAATATCAACGGAACATGGTATGCAAACCTCATGCCTATTAAGGGCCTGACTATCACATCTCGCTTAGGCTATCGTCTTGCATTCAATACATCTCATAGCTATTCTGCTCCTTTCTGGATTGGTGACCGTGGTAACCAGACAACTTATTCTATCTCTGCAAACCATAACACCAGTTGGTACTACCAGTGGGAGAACTTTGCAAACTATAACATCACTCTCGCTGAGAAGCATAATATCGGTGCCATGATCGGTATGTCTTATCGTGAGAATAACACCGACAACTCAAGTATCAGCTCTTCTGGTAGCGATATCCTGCAGTCGTATGAGGAGAACTTCCGTTACATCTCTTATTTGAAGGATGATGCTCCAAAGACTGTTAGCAACTCTCCTGGAAAGAGTGCTTCAATGGCTTACTTCGGACGTTTGAACTATAATTACGATAATCGTTACTTCTTCCAGTTCAACATTCGCCGTGATGCTTTTGACTCTTCTAAGCTTTCTAAAGATAACCGCTGGGGAACCTTCCCATCATTCTCTGCAGGTTGGACTATCACCAATGAGGAGTTCTTTAAAAAGGCTGTTCCTACAGATGTTGTTTCGTTCTTGAAGCTCCGTGCTTCTTGGGGTCGTAACGGTAATATCAGTGTGCTGAGCGGATATCCTTACAAAGCAGCTATCGCAAAGGGTAGCAGCTGGTATCAGTATGGTGTTGACCAGATTGGTTCTACTTATGGTTCTGCTCCTGATAAGCTGGCTAATCCAAATCTTACTTGGGAAACATCTGAGCAGGTTGACCTGGGTCTGGATGCCCGTTTCCTCAACAACCGCCTCTCTTTCGGTATCGATTACTTCGACAAGCGTACTAAGGATCTGCTCTTCAGTGTATCTGTTCCTTCTGAACTTGGATTTACCTCGGTTGTAACCAATGGTGGTAACGTCATGAACAGAGGTTTGGAGTTTGAACTTGGTTGGAGAGATCGTATTGGTGATTTCCAGTACTCTATATCAGCTAACTTCTCTACTTTGAAGAATGAGGTTCTTTCACTGGCAGAGGGTGCTACCCCACAGTATAAGACTGATGCCAGCTCTACAAACTATAAGATTCGTACTGCTTTCGAGGAAGGTCATTCAATCTGGTATCTCAATGGATTTATCTATGAAGGTATGAATGGCGATGGTGAACCTATCTACAAGGATATTAGTGGTGACGGTCAGACTGGTACTGATGATATGGTTGATATTGGTCAGACAACTCCTTCTCATACCTATGGTATTAACATTACTGCAGCTTGGAAAGGCTTCGACTTCATGCTGAATGGTTACGGACAGGGTGGTAACTATATCGTTCCTGTTCTGCATCGTGCAGGTTTCAAGAATGGCTTGAAGTATTATCTCGACGAGGCAAGAACACCTGAAAATCCTGGTGGTTCTATTCCTCATCCAGAGAAGATCCTCAGCCCTGATGAAGCATTCTGGTCTTCTACTGGTAATATGTTCAGTGGTGCTTACTTCCGCATCAAGCAGTTGCAGTTAGGTTATACTATTCCTGCAAATATCACTAAGAAGGTGGCTATCAGCAACTTCCGTCTGTATGTATCGCTCGATGATTTCTTCACCATTACCAAGTATCCTGGTCTGGATCCCGAGACTGCTTCTACAAACAACTTCTCTGGTGCTGGCCTCGACTGGGGTTCATACCCAACTATGAAGAAACTTATTCTGGGTGTAAATGTTACATTCTAATTAAATGCATAATAAAATGAAAAAGATAATAATCCCAACACTGTTAGTGTGCGCGCTTGGTTTGTTCTCTTGCGAAAACAATCTTGATATCCCTCAGAAGGGAGTTGTCAGCACAGGTGATTACTACGCATCTGATGCTGACGCAGAGGCAGCCCTTGCCGATATGTATGCAAACTACGTTCAAAACGTAGCTGGTACCCAGGGTATCGACAACCCAGAGCAGGTTATCCTGAATTATTCGGCTGATGATATTCTGGCTGCTGGTGGTAATAAAGCTGACCACTTGGACTTCCGTGTATACGATGAGTTCAGATATGACGAGTCGAACCCTGTGCTCAAAGAGTGCTACAATCGTTATGTTGGAGCCATTTATCATGCCAACCTCGTTATTTCTAATCTTTCTACAGAGAACCGTGCTGGTACAGAGCCTAATTACACAAGTGCTTATACTAAGCAGTGTGTTGAAGAGGCTCGCGTGATGCGTGCATATCTCCACTTTATGATGGCTGCTCTGTGGAATCGTCCTGCAATTCTGGATCGTCTTCTGGAGCCTGATGAAATGCCTGTACAGGCTGAGAGTCAGGAGCAGGTGTTTAAGTGGGTTATCTCTGAGTGCGACAAAGCCATCAACTCTGGTTCGCTGCCTAAGCGTAATGGTATCGGCGATAAGAACTCTACTGCTCGTATGACTGTTGGATTCGCACAGTTTGTTGCCGGTAAGGCAGCCATGTTTGCCAACGACCCAGCTACAGCCCGCAAGTATCTTAGTGCTCTGATCAAGTCTGACGATTACAAGCTTGTTGCTCCAGAGGAGTATTGGACCAACTTCCATGTAGCCGGTGATGGTAACAGTGAGAAGATTTTTGAGCCAAACTTCATCTATGATAATACAGCAGGATTCTGGGATAATGTATGGCGTAGCCGCTGGATGGTTGCCGACGTATTCTGTTGGCGTACTGATGCCTTGGCTTCGATGCCTGCTTGTGTTCCTTGTGCAGGTTGGAATGGTGGCGCTATTCAGGAAGACTTTGCCAAGAAGTTTGTTGAGCATGACGGAAACTCTCCACGTCGTCGTGCATGCTTCCTTACTGAAGATGAGTTCCTGTATGAAATGGAGTGGAACTCTGATAAGAATGATGCTTCTCTCGCAGAGAAGGAGACAGACCAGAACCGCGGTATTAAGGCCTCTACAGGTATCTACAGTCATGGCCCATACTTTGAGTGGAAACATATGGCATATGCTAAGGTTCCAAGAATTCTCAGCGGTGGTAAGGAGTATCCTGGTGATAATGTATCTGAAATCATGGGTGGTGCTTCAACTCAGAAGAACTTCATGGTTGCTCGTTATGCAGAGGCTCTGTTGCTCTATGCTGAGGCTTGTATCGGTGCCGATGAGGCTGCAGGTCTGGAGGCCCTTAATAAGGTTCAGGTGCGCTCTGGTTCTGGTAAGATCAGCACATCTCTTACCTTTGAGGATGTGATGGAAGAGAAACAATACGAGATGTGGTTCGAGAACTGCCGTTTCCTCGACCTGGTTCGCTGGGCAAAGCAGGGTAAGGTTAATCTTGACCAGTTGTTTAACAAGAACTATGGTGGCATCCACAATAAGATTCCAACAGTCTATGATGAGTTCTTTACCAAGGGTGCTGCAAAGCATAAGTTCTATACAGAATATACGAAGGCTGACTTCAATGATTTCTCAGACAAGTATATGTACTTACCATTCCCACTTGATTGCCGTTTGGCTAACCATTTCAAGAATGTGCTTGGTTGGGAATACCTGAATGGTGCATCGAATGAAGGCGCTGAATAGAAAAGTGATAATTTTTAGTAGTTAGTATTAGACACATTGTTTTGGTATTTCGAGGGTGTCGCGTCGTGATGACGCGGCACTCTTTTTTTATTCTTTTATCACCTCTGGTTCTTCAATCACCTCTGCCTCTTCAATCACATCGGGTTCTTCAATCACCTCGGGTTCAAGATAAACCTCAGGCTCTTCGATAACCTTTGGAGCTTCAACAACCACTGGTTCGGGCTCTGCTATCTGTGCAGGCTCAATAGTTGATTGTGCTGCTATAGGCTCAGTCTCAGGCTCAATCTCTGGCTCCTGTTCTGTTTCTGCATTATTCTGGAGCATCTTTCTACCGCCCTTGAATCTGATAGCCAATAAAGCTATATCATCTCTTTGCTCGTAGTCGCCGGCAAAGCGGTTTACGGCATCAAGCATATTATCGATGAATGGTTTCGGACGTGGATCGAGTTTCATGGCCTGCAGGGCACAACCCAGCATACGCTTCTCGTTGAATACTCTGTGCTCGGCATTCTTCACCTTTATGAGTCCGTCGGTATTCAGGAATATCATGGTTCCAGGCAGCATCAGGATTTCCTGTGCTTCGTATTTATAGTTGGGCTCTTCGCCGATGGCTATGTTCTGCTCTACAGGGAGGTGGTGCAGTTCGTTGCTTACCAGCAGTGGAGCATCGTGGCTGGCATTACAGAAGAGGAGTGCTCCGCTGCTAATGTCGAGAACGCCAACAAACAATCGTACGGCCAGTCCCTTCTCGCCTTCCTTGGCAATAGCATTGTTGATGGATTCAACAATAAGGTCGGGCTTCTCCTCGAAGGCTACTGCAGTACGGAACTGGGCTTTAACAACGGTGGTCAACAAAGATGCTTTTATACCTTCTACCTTTGCTTCGCCTACACAGAAGAACAGCTTACCATTGCGCATGGTATAGTCTAACACACCGCCTCCTTCTATTAATCCTACTGTGGTGGAACTCCAGATGTCGAAGAACTTGTGTTGTGGCAACTGACTTGGGGCAATCACTTTCTGTATGTTCTGTGCGATACGTATTTCAGATGCCTCGCGTTCTTTGACAATGGTGTTGGCTTCGAGTTGGTCGTAGTCGTATCTCAAATCTTCAAATTCGGCCTCCATGCGTTTGGCGATACGGTGACGTATGATAACGAAGACCGTCATGCAGAGAATAACGAAGGTAAAGGCGATAACAATAAGAATATTGTATTTCCTGTTCTTTTTAGCTTGTAGCTCGGTTAAATTCTCTACATTCTTAACAATCACTGTCTGTTCTTCTTTCTCGATCTTTCTTGACTTGGTAAGTGCCTGGCCCAGGGAGTTGCTTATATCTAAAGCTATCTGCATGGCAGAGTCACGGCGACCAGCAAGTTGGTTGATGCGATATTTCTTCAGGACAAAGTTCTCAATATTATCCAGTGAGTAGTTCTGAGGTGTTTCGCCTATCATGTCGTCAAGACTGTTGTAATGCTCAGCGGCCTCGTCCCATCGGTGTGCAGCAATCAGATAGTCGTTGGCATCAATACGCCCCTTTGGTGTGTTGCTAAACTTGGTGGTGAGGAATTTTTCGTAGGCTTTTGCAGCCTCTTCTGATTTATGTAATCCCTCAAGTGCGATGGCCTGATAGATGTCGTGGCGTGCCAACTGACGGTCGATGTAGTCGGCATCGGCATCAGGACGCTGCTCGTATTCGCTAAGCACCTCTCCGAAGCGGGCTGTCCATAGTAATGCTTCCTGCCATTTCTTAGCAAAGATATAATCATAGGCTATGTTGATAAGACCAGTGATACCGTCTTTGTACACAACATCGTTATGGAAAGTCTCAATGTTCTCCATATGGCGCTGATAAGCCTTGTTGAATCCATCGGCATTACCATCGTTAGTACCCAATCCTTCCTGGCAACAACCTATATAAATAAGAATATTAAGGTAGTCGCTGGTGCTGTCGCATTCAAGCGATTCCAGTTTGTTGGCCACGGGGATGGCAATGTTCAGTCCTTCCTCATAGTCGCCTCTTACTGATAGCATGTTTGCCAATCGGCTGGCCGATTTGGCGTAATAGATCATTTCATCGCCATCGGTCGACTCTTTTGCAGCCTCAAGCGATGCTTTCCAATAATATTCTGCCAAGCGCTGGCGTTTCATCTTGTCGCAGGCATAGCCTCGCCAGTAGCAGGCTTTTGTAGGAGTGATGATACTATTTGCCTCCAGACTGTCTACAACCTTAATGAGTTCGTTGTAGTTCTTGTTCTTCTGCGTAGCCTCAATCAGTTTGTCGGCTTCGCTTATCTGAGATTTCTTTTCCTCTTCGTTACATGCCGTCATCAGCACACTGGTAAATAAAACCAGAAGAATCCAAAACTTTGTCTGTTTCATATATCGTTTTGAGTCATTGATGTTTCTGGATGCAAAGATACAAAAGTATTTTAAAAATCCCCAAGAAACGGCTAAAAAAGTGCGTATATGGCCAATATGATACTCATAAAAAAGTAAATGTAACTCACAGAAAAGGCTAATTTGGGAAAAGTGAGTAATTTTGTGCCCGAAATAAAACTGAAACAATAATGAAGCGAATAATTGCTCTAATATCAATCTTATGGGCGCTTGGCGCTGTGGCACAAGAGGCGAAAAAATTACCTTCACTTCATACTGAAGGCAGATGGCTTGTAGACAAGCATGGTAATCAAGTGGTATTGCATGGTGTGATGGACACGCCAAACATGTATTTTAATGGTTGGCGATGATGATAAGGGTGTTGCAAAGTGTCTGGCTTATTTTGAGAAACTCTTTTGGGCTATGGAACAGGCTCATTGCGATGTGTTTCGTCTGCACTTAGACCCAGCATGGACTAACGACCCAAGTGATAGTTATGTATATTCTGGCTCTAACGGTCAGTCTGCTGATGCTTCGGGTGAAGCTGATATCAAGAAGTTTAATCCCGAGCGTCTAAAGAAGTTCTTGCCATCGCTCTATCTTAAGTTGGCAGAAATGGCGATGAATCATGGATTATATGTCGTGGTTCGTCCGCCGGGAGTATGTCCTCGTGATTTGAAAGTAAACGATTATTATCAGCAGTATCTGGTAAATGTTTGGGATATCGTTTCTCAGCAGACCTTTGTGAAAGAGCATGCCGGTCAGATTAGCATAGAACTGGCAAATGAGCCTGTGAATGTTAAGAATGCGAACAATCAGGAAGATGCAAAGGCGCTTCACGATTATTTCCAACCAATGGTTGATAAAATCCGTGAGAATGGTTTTACGGGTATCATCTGGGTGCCTGGTACAGGCTACCAGTCGAACTATAGGAGTTATGCCGAATATCCGATTGAGGGTAAGAATATCGGTTATGCGGTGCACGACTATCCTGGCTGGTATAACAGTAGTGACGATAATCCAGATCCTGCTAATAAAATAGCTCAGTTCCATGCATCTGTGCCAGTTATTGATGCCTATCCGATATTTATTACAGAGGTAGACTGGAGTCCTATCAAAGAACCCAAGGAAATCGATCATTATAACGAGATGAATCAGCCTGTTTATAAAAACTTAGGCACTTGGGCCACAGGAACCACCTCGAAATGGGGTAAGGCATTTAAGGCTGTGCTTGATTATTTCGGCAACATCTCGATGACGCTCACGCATCCACATGATTTCATGGATCTCGATGCTCTATATGGTCAAAATGCTGTAACGCCAGCATTTGGTGGCAATCCAGAGGCCTGTGGCAAGGCGTGCATGGATTGGTATGCTGAGTATTACAAGGTAAACTATCCTCATGCCGACGATGAGGCTGAAACAGGCGATTTCTATACAGTCCAGTCTCTTGCAGGAGAAAAGGATGCTTATGATCTGATGATTGGCGATAAGGCTTATCTGTCGATGAAGTTGAATTATGCCGATGGGCATACTAAGGATGTATCTGAAGTTGCTACCTATACGATTGATAATCCATTGGTGGTAGAGGTGAAGAATGGATATCTGATTGCTCTCTCTGATGGTGATGCCACTATTACTGCCTCGTATACTGATGTGAAAGGCACTGCTTGGCAGGCATCTTTTACTGTAAAGGTCTCTAAATTCGAGATTTCTGGTATGACATCTATGAGCAGTCTTTCTGAGATGGTTGAAGATCATTTTGCCATCTTGAATAAGGAGAGCCAGAAACTCTTTTATGGCTCTGATGCTCAGAACCTGGGTTACGGCGATGCTAACACGGTGATTAATAATAAGAATATTAATGGCTATATGTTTAAGGCAGAACCCATATCTGGTCGTGAAGGTTGTTATCTGCTTCGTTTGATCACGCTGAGTGGCAGTGAGTATAGCATCTGGGGCAGTCCTGGATACCTGAATGGGTATTCTACCGTAGCTGATTGTAGTTTTATTCTGGGGCTTAATAATCAATATGGTCAGGATGTAAAGGATGGTGCTGTTTGGGAAATTAATTATGAAAACGGTAAGGGCTTTACGCTTAAGAATATGTATACTGGCAAGTATTTGCGTGACAATGCTTCGGCAAGTAGCGAGGCCCCTGTGTATATGGATTTCCTGAAGGTAGGTGGAACGGCGGGCGTTAATGCTGTTCAAAGAGACATCAATGACGATGCTGTCTACACCTTGCAGGGACAAAAGATTGCTACACGCAGTCAGTGGAACACTCTGCCTCGTGGTGTCTATATCGTCAATGGAAAGAAAGTCATTAAATAACTTTATCAACATAACCAATTATGTATCATTTTAATTTTAAAACTATGCTTCTGGCTTCGGCACTGCTTATACTGCCAGCCAGTATGTCGGCCCAGAAAAAGAAGGCCGCTCCAAAGAAGAAGGCGGTTGTAGAACAGGTGCAGCCTGCTGATCCTAATTTCTACATCTTCCTGTGTTTCGGTCAGTCAAATATGGAGGGTAATGCCCGTCCTGAGGCTCAGGATCTGAAGAGCCCTGGTCCACGTTTCCTGCTGATGCCAGCTGTTGACTTCCCAGAAAAGGGGCGTAAGATGGGAGAATGGTGTGAGGCTTCGGCTCCTCTGTGTCGTCCTAACACTGGTCTTACTCCTGCCGATTGGTTTGGTCGTACTCTTGTGGCTTCACTGCCCGAAAATATTAAGATTGGTGTAATCCATGTTGCTATCGGTGGTATCGATATCAAAGGATTCCTGCCCGACAGTATTGATAACTATGTAAAGACCAAGGCGCCTAACTGGATGAAGGGTATGCTGGCTGCTTATGACAACAATCCTTATGAACGTTTGGTTACTTTGGCCAAGAAGGCTCAGAAGGATGGTGTTATCAAGGGTATCCTGATGCATCAGGGTGAGACCAATACCGGCGACCCCAAGTGGGCTGGTATGGT
The DNA here is from genome assembly GCA_900315765.1 of uncultured Prevotella sp. Lineage (GTDB taxonomy): Bacteria > Bacteroidota > Bacteroidia > Bacteroidales > Bacteroidaceae > Prevotella. The sequence continues at coordinate 12,814 of ONAK01000070.1, forward strand.
GAAGCAGGTTTATGACAATCTGTGTGGTGACCTCCAGTTGAAGCCCGAAGATGTGCCCCTTTATGCTGGTAACATCGTTCAGGCCGATGGTAAGGGCGTTTGCATCGGCTGTAAGAAGCAGATAGATGAGTTGCCACTTACGCTTCATACTTCTCAGGTAATATCTTCTGATGGCTGTACCAATGGTCCCGACCGTCTGCACTTCGATGCTGCTGGCTACCGCGAGCTTGGTTGCCGTTATGGCGAGGCTGTGGCCCGTAACCTTGGCTATGAGCCCAAGCGTCCATATATCGAGATGCCTAAGAGAATTGAGGTTCCTGCCGATGCTGTTACTGTAGAGAATGCCATCCCAGGAAATGAGTTCCCAAAGATTGACAGTCAGCGTCGTGCTTATTTCCGCATCAATGCTCCTGAGGCTCGTAAGGTGGTTGTAGATATCTGCAGTAAGAAGTATGATATGCAGCCTGATGGTAAGGGCGGTTTCATGGCCGTTACCGATCCTCTGCCCGTTGGCTTCCACTATTATTTCATGAATATCGAAGGCGTAAACTTCATCGATCCTGCATCTGAGACTTATTTCGGATGTAACCGTGAGGCAGGTGGTCTTGAGGTTCCCGAGGGTCCAGAGGGTGACTATTATCGTCCACAGCAGGGCATTCCTCATGGACAGGTTCGCAGTATCTACTATCATAGCGAGCATTCAAAGGTAGGCGAGTGGCGTCATGCTTTGGTATACACACCTGCTGAGTATGAGACAGGTAAGAAGAAGTATCCTGTACTTTATCTGCAGCATGGTATGGGTGAGGGCGAGACCAGTTGGGCGCTCCAGGGAAAGATGCAGCATATCATGGATAACGCTATCGCCAAGGGTGAGGCTGTTCCAATGATCGTGGTGATGGAGAGCGGTGATATCAAGGCTCCATTCAACTTCGCTGGTGGTGGCTCGAATGAGCAGGGTCGTAGCGAATATGGTGCTTCGTTCTATCCTGTACTGCTCAACGACCTTATTCCTTATATTGATAAGAACTTCCGTACAAAGGCCGATCGCGAGAACCGTGCTATGGCCGGACTCTCATGGGGTGGTCATCAGACATTCGACATCGTACTGAACAATCTCGATAAGTTCGCATGGATGGGTACCTTCAGTGGCGCCATCTTCGGACTCGATGTTAAGACAGCCTACAATGGTGTGTTTGCAAATGCCGATGAGTTCAATAAGAAGATACACTACTTCTATATGAACTGGGGTAGCGAAGACTTTATTAAGAGTCAGCCCATCGTCGACGGCTTGCGTGAACTGGGAGTAAAGGTAGACGCTTCTGTATCAGAGGGTACTGGTCATGAGTTCCTTACCTGGCGTCGTGGTCTCCACGAGTTTATCCCACATCTGTTCAAGAAATAGTTAATCAATCTTTATATATCTTAGTAGCTGCGCCTCTGTCAGTTTTATGCTGACAGAGGCGCAATTGTATGCCGCTATAGCTTTTTCTGCTACTACAATTTTTTTTGCCGATTTTGTTGTTTTGTTGTTACCGCGCCTCTAAGCTTCTGTTTGTCAGATAGTTACGGGTGGTAACAACAAACGCTTTGGTGACAACAAAACGCTTATTTGGGCAGTTTTATCAGATATTCTGTGTCTTTTTTGGGTTTTTTATATCTTTTTTGTTCGTTTCAACTAGTTTGTAATGGCTGTTTAAATGATTTCCACGGGTTGTTCAGATAAGGCCTTACTACTATTACAGCGTGCTTGTAATGGTGTTACAGCATGCTTGTAACGCTGTTACAAGTACTTTGTAACGGTATTACAGCGGCTTTGTAATAAGGCCTCTAAGTACTACGTTGCGGAAAATGGTACAAATGATAAAGTTTGTGATACTCATGGAATAGTGGTTTTGCAGGAAATGTAGTACCTTTGCATCCGAATAACTTTACAAACAAAAACAATAATAGCAAATATGAAGAAACTATTCCTAGCGTTATCGCTTATTGCCGGTAGCATCACAGCATCGGCTCAGTGGGGACGTCCTGTTGACTACTCTGCAGGCCCCGGACTGAAGGAGGCTTACAAAGATTATTTCACCATTGGTGTGGCTGTGAACAAGTTCAATATCTCTGATCCTGTTCAGACTGCCATTATCAAGAAGCAGTTTAACAGCGTGACTGCTGAGAATGCTTGGAAACCAGGCGAAATTCATCCAAAAGAGGGTGTATGGAACTTCGGTCTGGCTGACAGCATCGCCAACTTCTGCCGTGAGAACGGAATCAAGATGCGTGGTCACTGTCTGTGCTGGCACAGTCAGTTTGCTGACTGGATGTTCGTTGACAAGAAGGGCAAGCCAGTAAAGAAAGAGGTATTCTACCAGCGTCTGCGTGAGCACATCCACACAGTAGTTAACCGCTACAAGGATGTTGTTTATGCATGGGATGTTGTTAATGAGGCTATGGCCGACGACAATATGATGTTCCGTTCATTCCGTCCAGGTGTTGCACCAAGCCCATATCGTCAGAGTCGTCACTTCCAGCTGTGTGGTGATGAGTTCATCGCTAAGGCTTTCGAGTTTGCACGTGAGGCCGATCCTACTGGTGTGCTGATATACAACGACTATAGTTGTGTAGATGAGGGAAAGCGTGAACGTATATATAATATGGTGAAGAAGATGAAGGAAGCTGGGGTGCCCATCGATGGTATCGGTATGCAGGGTCACTACAACATCTACTTCCCTGATGAGGATCAGCTGGAGAAGGCTATTAATCGTTTCAGCGAGATCGTTAATATCATCCACATCACAGAGCTTGACCTGCGTACCAACACCGAGAGTGGTGGTCAGCTGATGTTCTCACGTGGTGAGGCTAAGCCACAGCCAGCTTATATGCAGACACTGCAGGAGGATCAGTATGCTCGTCTGTTCAAGGTGTTCCGTAAGCACAAGGATGTGATTAAGAACGTAACATTCTGGAACCTGAGTGACAAGGATTCTTGGTTGGGTACAAACAACCACCCTCTGCCATTCGACGAGAACTTCAAGGCTAAGCGTTCGTTGCAGATTATCCGCGACTTCAATGTAGCTTTGGATAATCATCAGCCAAAGGAGGACTTCGTTCCTAATCCATGTAACCAGCCTGGACAGCAGTATCCAATGGTTAACAGCGAGGGTTACGCACGCTTCCGTATTGAGGCTCCCGATGCTAAGTCGGTTATCGTAAGTCTTGGTCTTGGCGGCCGTGGCGGTACCGTACTGCGTAAGGACAAGGATGGTGTGTGGGTAGGTACAACCGATGGTCCTATGGATCCTGGTTTCCACTACTATCACCTGACTATCGACGGTGGTGTGTTCAACGATCCTGGTACACATAACTACTTCGGCTCTTGCCGTTGGGAGAGTGGTATCGAGATTCCTGCTCCTGATCAGGATTTCTATGCTTATCGCAAGGATATCAAGCATGGTAACATCCAGCAGGTAACCTTCTGGAGCGAGAGCACAGGTAAGATGCAGACTGCCAATGTATATCTGCCTTACGGTTACGGCAAGGTGGTAAAGGGTAAGCAGGAGCGCTATCCAGTACTGTATCTGCAGCACGGTTGGGGTGAGAACGAAACCAGCTGGCCTGTACAGGGTAAGGCAGGACTCATCATGGACAACCTGATTGCCGATGGTAAGATTAAGCCATTTATCGTAGTAATGGCCTATGGACTGACCAACGACTTTAAGTTCGGTTCAATCGGCAGATTCACTGCAGAGGAGTTTGAGAAGGTGCTCATCGACGAGCTGATTCCTACTATCGACAAGAACTTCCTGACCAAGGCTGACAAGTGGAACCGCGCTATGGCTGGCCTGTCGATGGGTGGTATGGAAACCAAGCTCATCACCCTGCGTCGTCCTGAGATGTTCGGTTACTGGGGACTGCTGAGTGGCGGCACCTATATGCCCGAGGAGATTAAGGATCCTAAGGCTGTGAAGTACATCTTCGTAGGTTGTGGCGACAAGGAGAACCCAGAGGGCATCAACAAGAGCGTTGAGGCACTGAAGGCTGCTGGATTTAAGGCCGAAGGTCTGGTTTCTGAGGGCACTGCACACGAGTTCCTGACATGGCGTCGTTGCCTTGAAAAGATGGCTCAGAGCCTCTTTAAGTAAGGAAAAGTGTGAAAAAAGTGCGTTTTTTTAGTGGTTGAAACAAATTAAAAAGTAAATGTAACACTAGAATAAGCCACTTTCGAGAAAATGCACTAACTTTGCACCCAGATAAGATAAAGAATCGGTTAAAATTGTTTTAGTTATATTAGTAGTTAGTAGTTTTTCCTTCCCTGGGACATAGAAAAGCGTTTCTTGTCCCAGGGTTTTTCTTTTCTTTTATTCATTATTATTCGTCTTTTTGAATTTTTATTTGTAATTTTGCAGCAAAATTAAACAAAACTCAAATATGAAACGGATATTGTCAACCTTGTTTATCTGTGCGTTTACATCAATCGCTGTTAACGCACAACAACACAAATTGTGGTATAGTAAACCTGCCAGTCATTGGTTAGAGGCTTTGCCTATTGGTAACTCGCACCTTGGAGCCATGGTGTATGGAGGTACTGACACCGAACAAATACAGCTGAATGAGGAGACCTTCTGGAGTGGTTCGCCACATGAGAATAATAATCCTAGCGCGAAAGTAGCTATAAAGGAGGTGCGTAAGCTGATTTTTGCCGGGCAGGAAGAGCAAGCTGATAGTATAATTGGCCGAACCTTCTTTAAAGGTCCACATGGACAGAAGTTCCTTCCATTGGGTGATTTGAGTTTGAAGTTTAACTATCAGAGCAATTCTGAACCCACCAATTATCGTCGTGAATTGAATCTGGGTGATGCACTTAACACAACAAGTTTTGAGGTAGATGGTGTGAAATACGACCGAATTGTGTTTGCATCACAGGCTGATAATGCTGTTGTTGTGCAAATTACAGCCAGCAAGAAAAAAGCGCTGAATTTTGCTGTGTCATACCTTTATAATAGTCAGATGCAAACAGGGGATCTGGTTGATAAACACGAAATGGCCTTTAGTGTTAGTAATGTGGATCACGAAGGCATACCAGGAAAATTGAATGCCGAAGTGCGTGTGAAGGTGATGGCCGATGGAAATGTGCAGGATGCTGGTAGCAATATGTACGTAAGGAACGCTACTACAGCTACTATTCTGGTAACTGCAGCAACCAATTATGTTAACTATAAAGACATCAGTGGTAATCCTGTACTTAAGAACAATCAAACAATGTCGTTGCTGAAAGGCAAGAACTATAAGACATTGCTAAAGCGCCATTTGCAGAAATATCAAGAGCAGTATGATAGAGTATCGCTTACTTTGCCAAAATCGGAGAATTCAGACTTGGAAACCGATAAACGCTTAGCAAAGTTTGACGGTAAAGATCTGGATATGGTGTCACTGATGATGCAGTACGGCAGATACCTGCTTATTTCATCATCGCAGCCTGGCGGACAGCCCGCCAATCTACAAGGCGTGTGGAATAATAAGATGGATGCCCCGTGGGATTCGAAATACACGATAAATATCAATGCCGAGATGAACTATTGGCCGGCACTTGTTGGAAATCTGGCAGAGACTCAGGAGCCTTTGTTCATGATGATACGCGACCTGAGTGAAACCGGAAAAAGAACTGCAAGAGTGATGTATGACTGTCCGGGCTGGGTGGCTCATCATAACACTGACTTGTGGCGCATTGCCGGACCTGTGGATGGAACAACATGGGGCATGTTCCCTACTGGTGGCGCATGGCTTACCACTCATCTGTGGCAGCACTATCTGTATACAGGTGATAAGCATTTCCTGGAGCAATGCTATCCGATATTGAAGGGTGCAGCTGATTTCCTGCTGTCGTATATGCAGGAGTATCCTAAGAATGGAGAGGTTAAGCATGCTGCCGGATGGCTTGTTACAGTACCAACAGTGTCGCCTGAACATGGTCCTGTAGGAAAGAATACTACTGTAACTGCTGGCTCGACAATGGACAATCAGATAGTTTTCGATGTGCTGTCGAGTACTTTGAAAGCTCATCAGATATTGGGATATGATAATATTGTTTATACAACAATGCTCAGCAATGCCATAGCACAGCTGCCGCCCATGCAGATAGGAAGGTATGGTCAGTTGCAGGAGTGGCTTATCGATGGTGACGATCCAAAGGACGAACATCGTCATATATCGCACCTTTACGGACTCTATCCATCTAATCAGATTTCACCCTATTCTCATCCGGAACTCTTTACTGCTGCCGCTAACACGCTGATTCAGCGTGGTGATATGGCTACAGGATGGAGCCTGGGTTGGAAGATAAACTTCTGGGCTAGAATGCTGGATGGTAACCATGCGTTCCGCATTATCAGTAATATGCTGAATCCGATACCTTATACCACAGAGTGGGGGCCACGTGGCGGTACTTATCCTAACCTGTTTGATGCGCATCCACCTTTCCAGATTGATGGTAATTTCGGATGCTCGGCTGGTGTGTGCGAGATGCTGCTGCAGAGTCATGACGGTGCAGTGCATCTGCTGCCAGCCTTACCCGATGCATGGGCCGAGGGCGAGGTGAATGGTCTGCGTGCAAGGGGAGCTTTTGTGGTTGATATGAAATGGAGCAATGGTGAACTAACAGAAGCAACTATATCCTCAAGGATTGGCGGCAAGCTGCGACTGCGTTCGTATGTACCACTGAGAGGTGACGGTTTGTTTACTGCTACTGGTGAATGTGATAATGACCTGCTGAAGCCGGCGGTGATACGAGAGCCGTTGAAATCGGAAGAACTGACTGAGTTTAAACAGATACCAATCAAAAAGGTATATGAGTACGACATCATGACCGTGCCAGGTAAAATGTATAAGGTGTATCATCAATAATAACTTAAAAATATTATGAGGTATCAACTATTACTAACAATTGCTTTCTGTGCTGGCTTGACTGCTTCGGCACAGAAACTTCCTTATCAAAACCCCAACCTTTCGGCGAAAGAGCGCGCTATTGACCTCTGTGGAAGATTGACTTTGGAGGAAAAAGCTATGCTGATGCTCGACGAGAGTCCTGCTATTCCCCGTCTGGGTATTAAAAAATTCTTCTGGTGGAGCGAGGCTCTGCATGGTGCTGCTAATATGGGTAATGTTACGGTGTTCCCGGAGCCAGTGGCTATGGCATCGTCATTTAATCCTCATCTGCTCTACAAGTGCTTTGATGTGGCCTCTACTGAGTTTCGTGCTCAGTACAACCATCGTATGCATGACTTGAAAGGCGAAGACGAAAAATTTCATAGTCTTTCGGTATGGACGCCTAACGTGAACATCTTCCGTGATCCGCGTTGGGGACGTGGTCAGGAAACCTACGGCGAAGATCCTTATCTGACATCTGTGATGGGTGTTCAGGTGGTTAAAGGACTTCAAGGACCTGAGGATTCAAAATATCGCAAACTCTGGGCATGTGCCAAGCACTATGCAGTACATAGCGGTCCAGAATACACGCGCCATACAGTGAATATTAATGATGTATCTGCCCGTGATTTCTGGGAGACTTATATGCCAGCCTTTAAAGCGTGTGTTCAGGATGGTAATGTGCGCGAGGTTATGTGTGCCTACCAGCGTCTTGACGATGACCCTTGCTGTGGATCTAACCGCCTGCTTCAGCAGATTCTGCGTGATGAGTGGGGCTTCAAGTATCTGGTAGTCAGCGACTGTGGTGCGGTGAGTGATTTCCACATGAACCATAAGAGCTCTTCGGATGCTGTTCATGGTTCGTCGAAGGCTGTTATTGCAGGTACCGATGTGGAGTGCGGTTTCGACTATGCCTATAAGAGCATACCTGAGGCTGTTAAAAGAGGTCTGCTTTCTGAGGCCGAGATTGACAAACACGTGATTCGTCTGCTTGAAGGTCGTTTTGACTTAGGTGAGATGGACGATCCTTCGCTTGTAGAGTGGTCTAAGATTCCTTACTCTGCTATGTCGACCAAGGCATCGGCACAGCTCTCGCTTGAGATGGCACGTCAGACCATCGTATTGCTACAGAATAAGAATAACATTCTACCTTTGAAGAAGAATGCAGAAAAAATTGCTGTCATTGGCCCAAATGCTGATGATGCACCCATGATGTGGGGTAACTATAATGGTATGCCTAACCACACTGTTACCATACTGGATGGTATTAAGGCAAAGCAGAAGAAACTCTTCTATACCAAAGGGTGTGATCTGACATACGATCAGGTGATGGACTGCCAGTTGGCTACCCAATGTGCTGTAGGTGGCAAGAAAGGTTTGAAGGGTACATTCTGGAATAATACTGCTATGGAAGGAAAACCTGTAACCACACAGTATTACACCACACCACTTGCTGTTACTACAGCGGGTATGCATAACTTTGCTCCTGGCGTACAGATTGAAGACTTTTCGGCTAAGTATGAAACAGTATTCACTCCTAAAGAGTCGGGTGAGTATGTCGTTAATGTAGAAGGATGCGGGCACTTTGAACTCTATATAAACGGCGAGAAGAAAGTGGTGGAGCATACATGGCGTACAACACCCACACGTACTGCCATTCAGGCTGAGAAAGGCAAGACTTATAATATCGAGGTACGTTTCCAGTTTGTGAAGACCTGGAATGCCAATCTGAAGATAAATATCGCCAAAGAGTTACCTATCGACTATCAGCAGATTATTGCCCAACTGAAGGGAATCAATAAGGTTGTTTTTTGCGGTGGTATCTCGGCTGCTCTCGAGGGAGAGGAGATGCCTGTGCAGATAGAAGGATTCAAGGGTGGCGACCGTACCAGCATAGAACTGCCTAAGGTACAGCGTAATTTCCTGAAGGCACTGAAAGAGGCTGGGAAGCAGGTTATATTCGTAAACTGTTCTGGTTCTGCTATTGCTCTTACTCCTGAGACAGAAACTTGCGACGCCATTGTTCAGGCATGGTATGCTGGTCAGGAGGGAGGTACTGCTGTTGCTGATGTGCTGTTTGGTGATTGTAACCCAAGTGGTAAACTGTCTGTTACATTCTATAAAGATGACTCGCAGCTGCCAGACTTTGAGGATTACTCGATGAAAGGACGTACATATCGCTATTTCAACGATCCTCTGTTTGCCTTTGGTTATGGTTTGAGTTATACAAACTTTGAGATTGGTGAAGCAAAGATGCAAGGCAAGGAGTCAATAACCATCCCTGTTACAAATGTTGGTAATTGCGCTGGCACTGAGACGGTACAAGTATATATCCGCAATCTGAGTGATGCAGAGGGACCACTAAAGTCGCTCCGTGCCTTCCAACGTGTGGATGTAAAGAAGGGTGAGACTGTTAATGTGACTCTGAAACTGGATGAAAAATCGTTTGAGTTCTGGGACCCAGAAACAAATACAATGCGAACAAAGCCAGGAAAGTATGAGATACTTTATGGTAACAGTTCAATGGATAAGGACCTGAAGAAAAAGACCATCACCCTTTAGTGGTGGTCTTTTTCTTGTTTAGTCTGTGCAATATGATAATGCATGTTATGAAAATCGCCAAAACGACACAGCCAATAATGGCAAGATGCCAATAGTTAGTTACTCGCGTTTCCTTAATCTTTTCCCATATCTCACGTAAAACCTCCTGACGGTCACCACTGTCACGAAGGTAACTACAGCGGTCTATTGTACTTTTGTCGGGGTACATTACGCTGTCGACATGAACTGCGGTCGCTGAGGGACCAAAGAAATAGCTGAGGTCAATAGTCTCTTTGATACTGTCATCAGTAACAGCTTTAAGAATCTCTGGCGTAGCGATGGCAGAGCTATAGCCGGTCTCGTCCATACATAATAGGGCAATATCCGGGCGGCACATGAAATTAATCCAATAGCTTGCGGCTTCTGTGTTCTTTGAGCAGGCTGGAATTGCCCAACAGTCCATCCAACAGTCGCTACCTTCTTTTGGTACTATGTATTGCAGGTCTACTTTATCGCCTGCTTCGTCAATGGCCCATTTGGCGTCGCCATTCCACGTAACGCTCATCCAGTTACTGCCATTAGCCATCAATCGTTTGTCGTCATCAACAGCAAAGCTTTTCATCTGCGGACGAGCTCTCTCAAGCAAATCCTCTACAATAGCAATATTACGGTTGGTGAGATAAGTGGCCAGCAAATTGCGATTGGTGGCTCCCATCTTTACTTCCTCATAAAAGGCATAGTTTATGAGAATATTGTATAGGTCACTGAAAGAATCCTTCATGATGACCTTGCCTCGATATTTTGGATTAAGCAGAAAATCCCAACTGTAAACCTCTTCGGGTTTAACATATTTGGTGTTGATAAGTACACCGGTGTTTCCCCATAGATAGCCTACGGTATAGTCGTGGGCATTTACACCCTGTGTTTCTCCGATGTGTTGAAGAAGATCGTCAATAAATGGCGAAGTGCCTTTCATCCAGTTGGGGATACCTTCTTTGACGAAACTGGTGTCGATAGGATTCAGCTGATCGAAGCATTTCTCAGGGTAGTCATAAGTGATATACTCTACTTTTATTGTATTTCCAGTTACATCCTTATACCACTTCTCGAATTTCTCTATTACTCCTTCTCCTATATATTCGTCCCAGTTGTATACTTTCAGTATTTGCTGGCGATCGTATTGTGCTTGTATTCCAAGTACGCAGAATATAGCGATCAGGATAGAAGCTAATCGTTTCATATGTTCCTCCTCTTTTAGTTAAGTTATCTTTCCTCGTGCTCTCGCATATAGTCGCGTGGCGACATTCCATAGAATTTCTTGAATACAGTAGAGAATGAAGCTGAATTCGCAAATCCACAGGCGTACATGACCTCGGTTACGTTCATACCTTGGTTAGCTAACAACTGTGCCGCTTTTTTCAAACGGATGTTACGAATAAAGTCATGAGGTGTCTGTCCTGTAAGATCTTTCATCTTACGGTGCAGGTGTACTCGGCTTATACCAACGGTATCAGCTATCATATCGACGCTCAGGTCGGAATTGTTCAGATTCTTATTGATACACTCCATGATGCGCTCAAGCAATTTCTCGTCTGGTGACTTGAGACGAATCTCATCAACCTGCTCCTCAAGATTGTCGTTACGTTCGTACTTAAGGCGCAGTAGGCGGTGCTTGTTGATTAGATTGATAATAGTGCGTCGCAGAATATCCATGTTGAATGGCTTAACGATATAAGCATCGGCACCTGTCTCCAGACCTTCGAGTTTATCCTCGTCGCGACTCTTAGCTGTAAGCAGAACCACAGGGATTGAATTGGTGATCGGGTTGGTCTTGAGTCGTGTACATAGCGTGTTTCCATCCATTTCAGGCATCATAATATCGCTCAATACGAGATCGGGCTTAGTGCGTATAATCTCGCCTAATGCCTCGCGACCATTCGTACATGCATGTACTTCATAATCACTAGAAAGCTCATTCTCCAGATAATTGCGAATCTCTTCATCGTCCTCTGCTATAACCAGAGTCATTCTGCGATTCTGCGCCATCATCTCTGCCATTGGGTTGGTTGGCTCTGGCTCAGGTTCCTCTTCAAGGATCAACTCTGGCGTGATGGTCTCGGTAGTTTCGTCGTCGAGAAGCATCTCGTCTGAATTTAAGTGACTGTTACCCATAGGGATGGTAATAACAAACTCACAGCCTTTCTCCAGATTGTGAACG
>ONAK01000094.1 GCA_900315765.1 uncultured Prevotella sp.
ATGCCAATAGCATTGGTCTTTTCTATCCATGTCTTGACTGACAGAACGAAGTTATTGCTACCAGCCATATTTCTAAATGTACCGAATTCGGTACAATTAAAATTGGGATTGTAAAGCATCTCCCATTCGCCAAGGTACTCTATCGTGCTTTTCAGGCTGAGCCAACGGAATATGATGTGCTCTTGCAATTGGCTTCGTGCCATATCAGTCAATGAAATATAGTCATCGTCATTATGAGAAACGATAGTAATCTCCGTATTTTGGACATTAATCTTTGCCATAGGATAGTATCTGTTATGAATTTTGTGTGCAAAGATAACACAAAATCATGAAACAAAAGAAGGATGAGTGAAAAATCCCTCAAAACTTTTGTCGTCTCACATATTCTATGTACCTTTGCATTCGACAATGAGTCATTAAACGGCTGGTGGCTCAGCGTCGGGTGCTCATTGAAAGCAATTTATAGCAGAACGTGGAATTGAGTACGGTCTCCAATTCGTAACCCGCTTTTCCCTCAATTCCCCAGACTGCCTTTATTTAAAGAAATCCTGCAAATTCTTACAAAGATACGAAAAAAGCTTGTAAAGAGCAACGGATTTTGGAGAATTAACGCTATTCGGCCTAAAATAAAGGCAAAACGGGGAAGAACGAGGAAGTTCAAATTTGGACTAAAAGCAAATTGGGGAGGATTGGTGAAGGAGTTAGGTTGCCAAATCGTAACCTCTATTAGCCATCTCCTTCATCTTTGTGACGAAACTGTTATCTTTGTGTGGCACTCCGCCACAAAGTGCGTATTAGGCTACACCCTTCTAAGGAACCTAATTGGGGTATAGGAAACAGAAATCTGTGCAGAATGTTCCCGTATCAAGAGAAAAGACGACTCTTTTTCTTAATTTATGTTCTTGAATTATTGTATCCCCAATATTTTTGATTATATTTGCGCACAGAACGCTCAATAAGTACAGGACTAATTGGATTACGTTTTATAAGTGACAAAAAGTGACAAAATGCGATAAAAAGGATATAAAGTAGCAATATACGGAATATAATCATTAATTTTGCAAACGATATGGCAAAACGTAGAGAAATAAGAAACAGTACGGCAGAGTTCCTAATCTTTCAGATAGAGGGGAAAGAACAGGGGGTAGAGGTATACTATAAAGACAAGACGGTATGGTGTACCCAGAAGGCGATGGGGATGCTATTCGACTGTACTTCTGACAATATAAGTGTACATTTGCAGAACATCTATGATACGGACGAACTTAAAAAGGAGGCAACTACCGAGAAAATTTCGGTAGTTCGACGTGAAGGTAACAGGGATGTCAACCGTACGCTTCAGTTTTACAACCTCGATGCCATCATCAGCGTGGGATATCGTGTCAATAGCATAAGGGCTACTCAGTTCCGACAGTGGGCCACAAGTGTACTTCGTGAATATGCCATTCGTGGTTATGTGCTGGACAGGAAACGAATAGAGAATAATTGGCAGAACGTATGGCTAAACGTCATATCCCTATGACAATGGAGGATTGGGCCAAACAGATTGATACCATCTTGGCGGCTGGTGGTAATAAAGCATCTTATTTATTAAATGCGTGCATCAGCATAAAAAATAGTAAAAAAATGATGATATGCTTTGCCACCTCAGAATAAATGCCTAACTTTGTACTTTGAAGCTATAAATGCATTATGAAACAATATCTATATCTATTACTTTTAGCTACGTTAGTCATTGTTGGGGGGGGCAGGATTAGTGCTGCCGAAATAGAGCAAGAGCTGGCACAGCGTGTACAGCAAGCTCAAGTCAGCGGTAGCGATTCAGACTTTTACAATGCCCATAAAACCTTCCTGAACCACTTGGAGCAGAACAAGGATTGGGATAAGTACTACCGCGTGTGGATGAATCGAGTAATCTACGACGTAAACCACAAGCGCTTCCATCGCGCCTTTGTCGAGATTCACCGTCTCACCGACGATATCCGCGAGCGACATCAGGAGCGCTATCTCTACATTTCCAATATGTGTCTGGGATTCTTCTATTTCGGTAGAAACCAACCAGAGATGGGCGAGACTTACTTCCGCCACTTAGCGCCACCCGTCCTGCCGAGGCAATGGCCTGTCTGGACAGTCTGCCCAAGCAGATGCTGGAGAACCCGATGTACGATAGTGGTGTGCTGGGATTTCGTTGTATCATCGCCAACCGCTTGGGCGACCGCAAGGCATTCAATCAGTATTTTGCCCGCTACGACAGCATCCGCCAGAATAATCCCGCAGGGTTTAATCCAGCCAACCTGTTTCAGGTGATGGTGTGCCACTATATGCTGAAGAACGACTGGCAGAAGGCGCTGGCCTGGTGCGACTCTACTGATGTGCCGATGATGGCCAACGAATTGCGGCTGGATGTCTATGAGAAGATGGGCGACTGGAAACGCGCATTCTATGCCGCCGAACTAAAGGACAGTTTGCAACAGATTGACGAGCGCGAGGTGCTCGAGGACGACATCATGGATATATCCCACGGTATCGATATGCTTCAGACTGAACAGGAGAAGGCGGAACTGCGACGCAGTCAATTGATGCTGGTAGGACTGATGTCAGCAGTTATCATTGCGTTGCTGATAGCTCTGCTTATCTACCGCTATTTCAAGAATCTCAAGCTTAAGGAGCAGTTCCATGAGCTACAGGAGGCTCGCCGCCGTACTGAGGCCGGACAAGCTATCCGCCGCGCATTTGTGACAACTATCTTCGAGAAGCTCCAATCACCCATCAGCACATTGCTTAATTACGCACGCATATTCAACGATCCAGAGTTCAAGCTTAAACCCGAGGAGCGAGGCAAACGATACAGCGACATCGTGACCGCTGCCAAGAACATCGAGTCGCTGATGGACCCTGTGCTCGATTCGTATTCGCGCGGCGATCTGGGTATCTCTGACGAGGAGAAACGTATCTGCCAGGATGCTCTCCGCTCGCCACTACAAACGCTGATAGGTACAGCCGAGGTTATCATCGAGGCCGACGGACAGATACCACACGACGAATACATGCAGCTGCGCAGCGCCGTATGTCGCGACTGCTACGATGTGGCCACGTCTACACGCAAGCTGGTATTGTTCAGCCTCTATGGCGATTCATATCCTATACCTAAGAACTACGAGATAGGACTGAACGAGATGGTTCGTAGCGTACTGAACAGTTACGACCTGCACTTCAAGACCAGACCAAAGACGTTCGACTTTAAGTCGGATGTGCCCGATGGCGTTACGATATGCACAAATGCACTGCTGCAGGAATTGCTCAACTGTCTGCTTGACAACGTGGTGAAATACGCTACGGGCGACACTCTTACTCTAAACTGCCATGCCAATGTAGATGGCACCTGTTCGATAGCTCTAAGCAACGAAGGCCCGACGATCCCTGCCGCCGATGCAGAACGCATCTTCGTACCGTTTGTCCGCCTGTCGCCCGACGAGCATAGCCTAGGCGTAGGTCTGCCTCTGGCCCGCTGTTTGGCCGTATCGATGGGTTATACCCTTACTGTCGACACAACCTACAAGCAGGGCGCACGGTATGTCATCAGTGGACTGTAGTAAGCTTGTTTTATTTGAAGTGACAAGTATTTAAATGTTAAAATCGGAATAAAATTGCGTTTATTTCGCTAAAAGTCTGTGATTTTGACTATTCGTAGCGAAATAAACGCAATTTTAGTATTGGTATCAATCGATGGTGAATCGGATTTGGGCGCAATTGATATCGATATCTCCGTTAGCGAGCATTTCGACGGTCGCCGATGGTGTGCCTTGCCATGTAAATGTTCGTTTCGCGGCATCCCATGTCCAGCCTTTGGCTATAGGGATGAACGGATCCTCATACTCATATTCATCTTCATCTTCTTCTTCATACTCATAAGTCTTTTCTTGTATCTCGATTTTCGAGATATTGCCCACCGTCGAGGTGAATGTTAGTTTCTCGCCCTCTACAAGTGTAATCCAAGACCATAAGAATCCGCTATACTCTTCTGTAATGTTATAGTTTACCGTAATCCCCCCTTGAGTGTTGTGGGCTGTTACTATCTTGCCATTGTGATAATACGGAATCCCCACCCATATATAACAACAGATGTCGCTACTCCAGATTATCTCATTGCCTTCGTACTTAACCTCGGGGATGGCTCTAAACTGACTTGGAGGATCGCTATAGTAAGGATATTTGGTAGTATAGGCGTCTATTGCCTCTGCGGGCACAAAGATTTTGGTTACAATGGTCTGCTGAAAAGGATGCTTACCCAAGGTACAGTCAGTAGCATGGATGGTAACTATATCCAAATCCGAGTCTTCTCCAGCAAAGGCCTCGTTGCCAATGCTGACCACCGATGGTGGAAGATCTACCACGCTGATATGGCAGTTGTAGAATGCACTGTCGCCGATGCTCGTCACGGCATCGCTAAAGACTACAGACACAATCTCTGTACGTGCCTTGTAGGCATTTTTGCCCGGATTAGAGTTGACGGTCAGTGTACCGGTCTTTGCATCCCATGTATCGCCCGGCTGCAGGAAAGCAGGAGTACTTACTGGATTGTCATCGACTGCGCAACCAGTCATCCCCAGCAGCACCACCATGGCTGCCATTATTGCAAATAATTTATTCTGTTTCATTGTGGGATTGTTTTAAGTTATAGCTATCAGTCTCTTGACATCGTATTATCAAAGTATATTAGCCGGTATGTTGCTCTGTGTGTCGCTACTCCAATGGAATATCTGGATGCTGGACGGCGAGAGGGAGTCCCTTCTGCGATAGGTAGAACATATAGAGGATGACGGGCTTTGAGCCTCGGTTCTCGCCGTGGTGGATGGTGTTTACCATCTCAACAACAGGCTCGCCTTCGTGTACCACCTTCTCCTTGCCGTCCTGGCCAATGATGGTGAGCTCGCCCTGCATCAGGATGCCGTAGTTCATCACGGGATGGTGGTGCCAACCTAACTTCTGACCGGCTGGGAACACGTATTTTACGGCAACCAACTCGGGACGACCCTCCAGGTAGTCGGGCAGTTCAACGCCATCCCAACTCTGACTGGTTCGTATCAGTTCGGTTGATTCAACCTGCTGTGCGGGGTTGTCTTTCTGTGTCTGAGCCTTAGTGCAAGCGGTTAGTGTTACTGTTGCTATGCCGCATATCATGGTGGCGGCCATCACCCAACGCATTACTTTTTTCATTGTGATATTGTATTAAGTTAATATTTTTAGATTGTGCTGCAAAGATATACATAAATCCTAAAACAACAAAACGAAAATGCCTCTTATATGCAGATTTTGCATATTTTAAAACTGCATATTTTGAAAGTAGAGTTCTCTAAAACAATAAAAAGCCCCTCGCTGGGAGGGCGAGAGGCTGATGCTTATGTGAAGTTATAAATTTTCGAGCATACGCTTGATAACTACCGAGCAGCTGATCTCGCGGTTTGCGGCCTCAGGAATTACAAGACTGTTGGGACTCTCGATGACATCATCTGTTACGATGAGGTTACGACGAACGGGGAGACAGTGCATGAACTTACCATTATTTGTCCACGACATGTGTTCGGTATCAACGGTCCACGACATATCTTTGCTGGTAATCTTACCGTAATCTGCAGGATTGGTAACACCAGGGTTACTCCAGTTCTTAGCGTAGATAAAGTCGGCACCCTCGAAAGCTTTCTTTTGATCGTACTCTACTCGAGCATTGCCCACGAACTTAGGATCGAGTTCGTAGCCCTCAGGATGGGTGATTACGAAATCTACATCAGGAGCAGCATTCATCCACTGTGCGAATGAATTAGGTACTGCCTGAGGCAATGCACGGCAATGAGGTGCCCAAGTGAGGACTACCTTTGGGCGCTCAACCACCTTGTGCTCCTCGATGGTAATCAGGTCGGCAAAGGCCTGTAGGGGGTGAACAGTAGCTGTTTCCATTGCAAACACAGGGCGGCCAGAGTATTTGATGAACTGCTGGAGAACGGTCTCGGCATAGTCGTACTCACGATCGGTGAGTCCGGCAAACGATCTAACACCAATCAAGTCGCAGTAGCATCCCATCACGGGGATAGCCTCGAGCAGATGTTCGCTCTTGTCGCCATCCATAATGACGCCACGTTCGGTTTCCAGCTTCCAAGCGCCGGCATTTACATCGAGCACAATGACATTCATGCCGAGGTTCATGGCGGCCTTCTGGGTAGAAAGGCGTGTACGTAGGGAGTTATTAAAGAATATCATCATGAGCGTCTTGTTCTTGCCAAGATGCTGATATTTAAAACGGTCGTTCTTAATCTCAAATGCTTCGGCCATGGCTTTATCCAATGGACCGAGGTCTTCAACGTTGATAAATGATTTCATATGTTTATATTTAAATGTTCAATATTCAATGTTCAATATGTTAAGCCTTTAGGCACATGATTGTCATATCATCGTTAGATTCTGCACCATTACGATGATGCTTCACTTCCTTCTCCATAAGCTCTACTATGTAGCGGGCATCCTTGTATTTTGTTTGTCGAAGTATATCGAGCATATGGTCATCGCCAAACTGCTTCTGATTGATGTCTTCGGCTTCATTCAGTCCGTCGGAATAAATGAAGAGGGGACGCCCCTTGATAGATTCTATCTCTTCGCCGATGTAATCAAGACCAGGCCATAGACCGATAGGTGCATTGGGCTCCATTTCAAGGAACGATCCATGTTGCTCGTCGCCTCCAATTACAGGGGGATTATGACCGGCATTGCAGAAGTAGAAATGTCCAGTAACAAGATTAAGCTGACCAATGAACATTGTTACGAACATGCCGTTGTCGTTTTTCTCGGTCAGTTCATTGTTCAGGCGTGTAGCTATTGAAGCTGGCATCAGATGCTGTTTAGCCAGAGCACGGAACAAGCGTGTAGTTTGAGCCATAA
Source organism: uncultured Prevotella sp. (assembly GCA_900315765.1). Taxonomy (GTDB): domain Bacteria; phylum Bacteroidota; class Bacteroidia; order Bacteroidales; family Bacteroidaceae; genus Prevotella. Next base: position 6,931 of record ONAK01000094.1, read on the forward strand.
ACAATGAAGCGGGAACACCCTTACCTGAAACATCGCCCAAACAGAAATATAGAATGTCGTCTTCAAGCAGATAATCGTAAAGGTCGCCACCAACCTCCTTGGCAGGGGTCATCGAGGCGTAAATATCCAAATCTGAACGCTTGGGGAACTCATGTGGTACCATCGACATCTGGATTTCGCGGGCAATACGCAGTTCACTCTCAATGCGCTCCTTGGCGGCGGTGGTCTGCTCAAGTTGCTCGTAGGCTGTTTCCAATTTATCGTAGGCCGCGGTCAGAGCCTTCATGTGGCGGCTGCGACGATACAGATAGATGCAGAGGAAGGCGATGATAAGTGCACCCACACCGATGGCTGTCCAAAGGGTGATGCGCTCCATACGCTCCTTGTTCTGTTCCAACTCGAGTTTAGACTTATACTCGCTCAACTTAGATTGTTGTGCCTGGCGGTCCAGACTGTCGTTCTTGAGTTTGATAGAGGCATTGCTCAGTTCTATGTCGCGGTTCTTCAGTGTAAGGCTGAGCGCCTCTTCCTCCAGTCGGCGCTGCTCCAGTTCGTCCTGGGCATGGGCCAGTTTCAGCGATTGGTTGTGCAGCAGCAACTCTTTTGTCTGGTTCTCGGCTCGGATAATATCCATCTGCATGGCATGCTCTGCCGCCTGCTTGCGTATGTCGGCTGTGTTGGTGGAGTCGCTAGCCTTTTTATACTCCTTGTGGTATTTCAGGGCTTCTTTCCATTTGCCCTGCCATTCGTAGGCATAAGACATCAGCTTGTATTTCTCCTGTGGCAACTTTACCTTTTGAGCCAATTCGAGCATTTTCTCGTAGTCGCCGTTTACCTGTGCATGGTAGATTTCAATATCGTCAGCAAAACTAGAGCGATAATTGTATTTCTCTGAAAGTCGTTTCCATTCCGTATAGGCTTTGTTTAGCTCTGTCTTTTGAACTTCGCCATTATAATGCATTGCTGCGATGCATCGGTAGCTCCACGCATCAACAATCGACGGCACTGAGAGATTCGGCTCTTTAAGAGCCTTGTCGGTCATCTCGAGCAATTTTTTCTGGTCTCTGCGATTATGGTAAATCTTAGCCAAACCTAAATAGACTGGTGCGGCATTGATTTGAGGGAAATATGCCTGCTTGTATTTGATGGCTTTCAGATAATACTCCTCTGCTTTTATATCCATTCTCAGCGCACCGGCTTGGTTGGCATTCGCTAATGATGAATAATAAAAGCCTAGCTTGCTGTCGTGCTGCTGGCTATACTCGTTCATAGCCTTGGCTATCTCCATGCCTTTCTCTCTGCTGACTTTAGAAAATGCAAAAGAGGCTTGATTGGCCCAAGTCCTGTAAAAGAGGCCTTCGTCTTTTGCTTTTAGACAGGCTTCTTTAAGTTGGTCGGTGACGTTCATGAATTGCTCAACCTCGTGTGAGGAGTACAGACGATACATCTCCTTTGTCAACCGATCGATGTCGGCTTGATGGTTTTGTGCTGCCAGTACAAGTGGCAACAAAAGGAGTAATAGGTATGTAGTAATCTTCCTCTTCATATTGTTTCCTCCTTATATGTTGGCTATGGACGGATCTGTCCTTCACCTTCTATGAGCCATTTGTACGTGGTGATTTCCTCAAGTGCCATAGGGCCGCGAGGACCGAGCTTCTGGGTAGAGATGCCAATCTCTGCACCAAGGCCGAATTGGGCACCATCGGTAAACGATGTCGGTGCATTCCAATATACACAGGCTGCATCTACATGAGCTTGGAACTTGCGGGCAGTCAGCTCGTTCTTGGTGATGATGGCTTCGCTGTGACCTGAACCGTTCTCATCGATATGGTCAAGCGCCTCTTCGAGTGATGCAACGGTCTTTATAGCAAGCTTATAGTCCATGAATTCCGTACCGAAGCTTTCTTCGGTAGCCTGTTCCAGATAAGGATACTTGCCTTCGATAGCAGCATAAGCTTGGGCATCGGCATAGATAATCACTTGTTTTTCGGCCAAAGGACTTACAAGTTGATTGAGTATATTGAGCTTGTCTTGATGTATGAGCAGGCAATCCAGAGCATTGCAAACAGATACACGGCGGGTTTTGGCATTGTTGATGATAGCCTTACCCATTTCTAAATCACCCTCTTTGTCGAAATAAGTGTTTACCACACCGGCTCCCGTTTCTATGACAGGGATGCGGGCGGTGTCGCGGACAAAGTCGATGAGTTTGCGACCGCCACGGGGGATACAGAGATCCACATAGCCCACGGCATTAAGCATTTCGCCGGTAGCCTCGTGAGTGGCCGGCAGCAGTGCTACCACATCCTTGGATACACCATACTTATCGAGAATCTCGTGAATAAGTGAAACCTCTTCACGGTTACTGCAATCAGCATCCTTGCCACCTTTGAGCACACAAGCGTTTCCACTCTTGAAACAGAGTGAGAAAACGTCGAACGTTACGTTGGGACGGGCTTCATAAATCATGCCGATAACTCCGAAGGGTACGGATACACGACACAGATGCAGACCATTAGGAAGCGTTTTTTGTTTTGTGATGTGTCCTAATGGGGATGGAAGTGTTGCAACATTACGCATATCGGAGGCAATACCTTCGAGCCGACTGTCGGTGAGTTGCAGTCGATCGTATAAAGGATTCTCCTTCGACATCTTAGCAAGGTCTTGAGCGTTGGCTTCAAGAATTCTTGTCTTATTACCGATAATAGCATCGGCAACGGCATTAAGTATCTCGTTGCGTTGCTCGTCGCTAAGCAGAGCCAGACTCTTGCTGGCACGTTTTACTCGTTCGAATGTATCTTTAAGTTGCATATGTTTTCTATGTTAGGAATTCTGTATGAGGCGTTGACTCAGGTTTCTCAATGAGATCAATCAGAATGTCATCGCGTGTGCCATTGGCAATGATGACATGTATACCAGCAGACTGAATGTTGCTGGCAGTATGATATTTTGAGTGCATACCGCCACGACCGAAAGCACTCTTTTCTTTCTGGATATATTTTGAGAGGTCGGTACATGGCGCAACAGAAGGTATCAACTTTGATGAAGGATCGTCGGGATGACCTGTATAGATACCATCGATATTTGAGAGCAGAATCAGTGAGTCGGCTTTCATCATTTGTGCGATGAGGCCCGATAGCTCATCGTTATCAGTAAACATCAACTCGGTTACAGATACCGTGTCGTTCTCGTTTACGATAGGGAGAACGTCATTCTCTAACATGACCGTCATACAGGCCTGCTGGTTGCGATATTGCTCGCCTGGTTGGAAGTTCTCCTTCATAGTGAGCACCTGACCAACGTGTATGCCAAACTCGCGGAACAGGTCGTAGTACAGACCTACGAGTTTTACCTGGCCAACGGCAGAGAACAACTGTCGCTGCTCTACAGAATCAAGTGAGTGATCAACGGTGAGTTCACGTCGACCGCAGGCAACGGCACCAGAAGTAACGAGGATAACCTCTATATCCTGCTTGCGTAACCAGGCTATCTGGTCAACGAGAGCCGACATGCGGGTGACGTCAAGTTTTCCGTCTTCGCGCGTCAGAACGTTTGATCCTACTTTGACAACAATTCTTTTTTTCATCTTCTAATATAATGGTACACCTTTTATGTGATCAATCTTTGGCTCCTGGCCTATCGTGCCTACTATAGAAATGATATCAAACCTTACATCGCAGTTGATGTGGCGATATTTGATATAGTGGTTAATGGCCAAACGGAGACTCTGCAACTTTCGATAGTCGACAGCCTCTTCAGGATCTCCATAGAGGCAGTTTCGGCGGGTCTTGACTTCAACGAATATTACTTCCTTGCCGTCGGTTGCTATGATGTCGATATCGCGCCTACCTGATTTCCAGTCGCGTTCGATAATCTTATATCCATGATGTTGTAGGTACTCTGAGGCTTTCTCCTC